>CAZYXP010000143.1:0-9992 GCA_964651325.1 uncultured Phycisphaeraceae bacterium | reverse complement strand
TAGGGGACGGTCGTGTCGGCCGTGCCGTGAATCTGCAAGACGTGGACGGGTTCGCTCGGTGCGCAGTCGGCCGCATTGAAAAACGTCGCACCGGCCACACTCACAATACCCGCGATCAAGTCTGCGTGGTCGCACGCCATGCGATAGGACATGAACCCACCATTGGAGAGTCCGGCAAAGTAGATACGCCGGTGGTCGATGTTGTAATCCGCCTGAACCGCCTCGACGAGGGAGCGCAAGTAGCCGGAATCGTCAACGGCTGAATCGAAGAAGTCGCAGCAGGCGTCCGTGGCGTTCCAAAACGGGCTTCCACCCGGATCGATCGTGCCGTCGGGGGCGGCGTAGATGACTCCGGCGGCCTCTGCGGCCGTGGCAAACCCGAAGAACGCTTCGGTGTCCAGTCCGTTACTGGTGTACCCGTGCAGAAGGATGGCAAGCAGCGTCGGCGTATTCTGATCGTACGATGCCGGTACGTGAATCGTTATCGGTCCGCGGCCAAGGTCGATCTCGGAATCGGCGAACGCCGGGCATGCAGCCAGCGCCAACGCCACGACGATGGCAGGACGATGAAGGCGATTTGGATGAAATCCGCAGGAACGTATCGTAGTATCCCCTCTCGAACGATGCTATGCAGTTCCATACGGCGGCACACCATTCACGCACCAGGATACCCAAGTAGACGACCCGAGTCCAGCCAGCGTGCCTACTCGCTACTTTGACGCAGCCCTTCAGGCCGCATGAGAGAACGGAATTGGAGCCGCCGCCCGCAATTCGGATCCCGTTCACGCCCACACCGGCTGCCGGATTACTTCTTCGGCTTGGCGCCGCTCGAGGGTTTGCTTTGTGCCCCGGGTTTCGGGGCAACCGGCCCCATGGTTGCGGGTCGGTCCTTAGGCAACAGTTTGGGCGGGTTCGGTTTGGACGGACGCGTTTCGGGCAGGTTTAGCTCGACGATGATCGTGATCCATTCCTGTGGCGCGTCTTTGGACGATGCTTTACGTTCGACAATCGTGCTTCGTGAGTTATGCGACAAGCCGGCCGGCGAATCCGCCTTCTTGTCGCCCTCTTTCGTCAGCGTCGGTCGCCTCAGCGCGTCCATACGCTTCTCGACGAGCGACCTTCGCTTGGATGGTTTAAGGCTTGATTCCGTTGGCTCAACTTCGGAATCGCGCAAGACGCTTTCAGCGACCACAACGCTTGGCGACACCTTCTGCGCTGGGGCGCCCTCATTGCCAGTCGCAGGCGTGTCGTTGGCACGCGGCGCATCGGGCGGCGGGGTGGTGGCATCGGCATCGGCATCGGCCGACGTCAAGCCCTTGCTCGGTTTCTCCTGCTCCGCGCGGGGCGACGCCGGTGGTGACAGCGTGGAGGGATCGATTCCAATCACACGAAACAGCCCGGCAAACATGTTGCCCGAGGGGCCCGTTGACACGTCGCCGGCTTTGCGCTCCGATTTCGCTGGCTCGGGGGATGCGTGCGCCGTCGGGAGCGCCGCCTTGACCGCGTCCGTCTTGGGGGAAAGCGAGGCGAGCATTGAGCGAATACCATCCCTGCCATCGACGGAAAAAGAGTCAACGTTCAGCTTGACGCTTGTGTAGGGCCTCGAAGCGTCACTCAGGAGTCCGCCGAGCACCTGCGTGGCCCGGTTCTTAGGCAGACGCAGCAGAATCTGGCGCGTCTTTCGCGAATCGAAGTTCACGCCGGCAACGCCTTCGAGATAAAAAGGCGACGTCTTTGTTTGCTGGCGCCGCTCTTTCAAATCGATCGCGGTGGCGGCTTGAAGATGCCGGATCAAGCTTCTAGTCAGCCTGTTTCGGGCGAATTCGTCCGGTGAATCAAACGACAGGCGAACCGTTTCCCGCTCGAACCGGTGGCGCAAGATCGCGGTCTTTGGCCAGGCTTGTCCCAGCTTGCGATTCCCAAGGATCAACCGCTCCAACATCGGCGCGTCGATCGGCTGCAAAGGTGTCACCGAGGCCACCGACACAGGATGGTTTGCTGCCACGCGGGATTCGGGCGTCGCCGGCTTCTCCTTAGAGCCCGCAAACGTAGGCCGATCTTCGTTTGAAGATCCTCTACGTGCGCGGCGCTTTTCCGCGCCGCGCTTCGGCGGCTCTTCTGAGCGATCTTTGTGCATCGTTTTGGGTTTGGCTGCCTGATTGGCAGGTGTTTCGCGTTTGGCCTGGCTCTTGCTCGCGATTTTTTTTATGGCGTCGAAGCCATCGCGGGCCTCGGGCGCCGAGGCAACTTGCGTGGGGCGGTTGGGTCCGAAGCGGTCGACCACCGCCCACATGCCGCCTACCGCGGCAAACCCCAACGTCGCCGCAATGGCCCATCGCGATAATGCGGAGGAGCCCTTTGCTGAACTCGGGGCCAACTCCGGCTCATCGCCGATTAGCTCACTGCGTTCGAGCCGGTTTCGGATGTCTTCGAGAATCGTATCGGGCGCGGGATGCCGTGGCAGTTCGCGCACGGCCTCTGATGTGTCGCGCAGCACGTCCAACAGCGCCCGCGCGTCGGCATTCTCGCTGAGAAGCCGCTCGACAAGCGTTCGCTCGTCGCTGCTGAGCGCTCCATCAAGGTACGCGCATAGCCACGCGCCCATTTCTGTCTTGTCAATCGTTGACATCTTGCCTAGAGCTCTTGGGGTTGGCCGTTTTTAGGTTTTCGATCGCCTTGTGCAACGCCATTCTGGCGCGGAACAGGCGGGACTTTACGGTCCCGGGAGGAATCCCAATGATTTCTCCGATCTCATGATAGTCGAAGCCTTCCAAGTCGCGCAAAACCACAACGGCTCGTTGGTTCTCGTCGAGCGCCTGAAGGCCCCGCGCGACCAAGCCTTGCATTTCCGCTCTCGTGGCCGCGGCCAATGGATCGTCCCGCGTGTCGGCCGCGACCAAGTGCTTCAAGGCATCCGCTTGCGTGCCATCCTCGCCGAGTGCGCGGTCCAGCGAAATCGTCCGGCGGCGCGCCGACTTTCGATTGTGCGAAAGCGCCAGATTGACCGCCACGCGGAATAGCCAAGTGTAGAAGCTGCTCTGATACTTGAAGCTCGCGATGTTCTCCAGAGCTTTGAGGAATGCTTCTTGCGTCAGGTCGCGGGCATCTTCCAGGTGCCCGGAAATGCGCCAGCAGGTGTTGAACACCCGATCCTGGTACTGGCGCACCAGCACCTCGAACGCCTCGGTTTCGCCACGTTTGACCTTCTCGACGAGTTGGGCCTCCTCGACACTGACGCCGCCATGCACGGCATGAACGCCGACGTCGGTCCGTGTGTTTTGACGCCGAGTCAAGGCAAAGGTTCCCGTCAAAGTGGGTTATCGCTCTCCGAGGCCGCATCGCCGCGCCCTAGACACGGGCAAGCTGCTGCTTGCCCATGCCACCCGACGCCCCCCTAGTTTACTATCATCGGCGTTACATGGGGAAGGGGCAATCTGGGCTGGTCCTCCGGTGCCCTGTCCTGGCAGATGGAGCGAATCCCGCCGCTGGGTACGCAGCCCATTCTCTCTTGTGCTATAGCCAACTTGCATGTGCTCCGATATATCCTATAATCCGGATATGTGGATGTTATGGAGCCGGTCTGACCCCTGCCATGAACGCTGAAGCGGTATTCAAAGCAATGGCCGACAAGACCAGGCAGCACGCGCTCTGCCTGCTCAGCCGCGAGGAATTGAGCGTTTCCGAATTGGTCGAGCTGCTCCGCATTCCGCAATCCACGATGTCGCGGCATTTGAAGGTGTTGCGGCTGGCGCGCTTGATCGCGGATCGCAAGGTGGGATCGACCGTGTATTGCTCCATACCGTCGGACCCGGTGGGGGCGAACTCGGATCTATTCGAACGGCTTATGGCGTGGATTCGCGAACAGCCGCTGTCCGACGGGCTTGAGGCCCGGTTGAATGCCGTTTTGCGGCGGCGCACCGAATCGAGCGAAGACTTCTTCGTTCGGATCGGCCGACGATGGGACGTTTTGCGAGAGGAGTGCTTTGGGAATGGATTTCACCTTGAGGCACTCTGGGCGCTCTTGCCCGCGCATTGGACGGTCTTGGATGCCGGGACGGGAACTGGCTATCTTCTTCCTTCTCTTGCGAACCGATTTCGCCGAATTATTGCCGTGGACGCGATCGATTCCATGCTCGACGCGGCCAGGCAGCGCGTGGCCGACCTCGCGTTGACCAATGTAGAGCTACGTCGCGGGGATTTGGCGGATTTGCCTGTGGATGCGGGGGGGGTTGATCTGGCGCTCGCGCTATTGGTTTTGCACCACGTGCCTAGCCCGGAAGACGCGATCGGGGCGCTTTTTCGCGTGGTCAAGCAGGGGGGTAGGGTGCTGATTGTGGAGCAGGCCGCCCACACGAACGAGGCATTTCGCGACCGCATGTACGATCGGTGGATGGGCTTCGAGCCGAATCGACTGGAGGGCATACTAGGGGATGCGGGATTTTCGGATATTGAGTGCGGCCGGCTGGTGACGGTGGATCGCGGCGACGATGCGCCGGATTTGTATGTGGTCACTGGACGGCGATGAACGATTGAGACACGAAAGTCGCAAGACTTTGGACCCACGGTTTTGTTGGAGAAGATTATGACGACAGCAGTAGAAGAGTTTAAAGTTGCCGACCTCGCCCTGGCCGAGTTTGGGCGAAAAGAGATTGATCTGGCCGAATACGAAATGCCGGGGTTGATGGCCACCCGCAAGGAATACGGAACCAGTAAGCCGCTGGCGGGGACGCGGATTATGGGCTCGTTGCATATGACCGTGCAAACGGCGGTGTTGATGGAAACGCTGGTGGCGTTGGGCGCGGACGTGCGGTGGTGTAGCTGCAACATTTTCAGCACGCAGGACCATGCCGCGGCCGCCATGGCCAAAGCGGACATTCCGGTGTTTGCGTGGAAGGGTGAGTCGCTCGAGGAATATTGGTGGTGTACAAACCAGGCGCTGAATTTTCCCGAGGGCGGTCCGCAATTGATCGTGGATGACGGTGGCGACGCCACGCTCTTGATTCACAAGGGCGTCGAGGCGGAAAACGCCTTTGCCGCCGACGGTACCGTGCCCGATCCGGAGAGTGCAGAAAATGAGGAAATGAAGATCGTGCTGCAGCTTCTTGCCGACGAGCTCCAAAAGGATCCTCAGCGCTGGCATCGCGTGGCGGCCGACATGATCGGCGTCAGCGAGGAGACCACTACGGGCGTGCATCGCCTCTATCAAATGGAGAACGCGGGGGAGCTTCTTTTTCCGGCGATCAACGTCAACGACAGCGTGACCAAGAGCAAGTTTGACAATCTCTATGGATGTCGCCATTCGCTCGTCGATGGCATCATGCGCGCTACTGATGTGATGCTCGCGGGCAAGATTGCCGTAGTTTGCGGCTACGGCGACGTGGGTAAGGGCTGTTCGCAAAGTCTGGTTCGTCAGGGCTGCCGTGTGATCGTGACGGAGATCGATCCGATCTGCGCCTTGCAGGCGTGCATGGAAGGGTTCCAGGTGCTGCCATTGGAAGAGGTCGTGGGGCTGGCGGATATTTTTGTCACCACGACGGGCAACAAGGACATCATCATGGCATCCGACATGGAGAAGATGAAGGACAAAGCCATCGTCTGCAACATCGGGCACTTCGACAATGAGATCGACATGGCCGGGCTCGCGAAGATTTCCGGGGTTGAGAAAATGCAGATCAAGCCGCAGGTGGATATGTGGACCTTTGCGGATGGACACGGCGTGATCGTGTTGGCAGAGGGCCGGTTGGTCAACCTCGGCTGCGCGACCGGGCACCCCAGCTTTGTGATGAGCAACAGCTTCACGAATCAGGTGATGGCCCAGATCGAGCTGTTTCAAAACAAGGGCAAGTATGAAAACAAGGTCTACGTGCTTCCCAAGCACCTCGATGAGAAAGTCGCCCGGCTGCATTTGGACAAGCTCGGCGCCAAGCTCACCAAGCTAAGGCCTGATCAGGCAGCATACCTCGGTATCAGCGTGGACGGGCCGTACAAGCCGGAGCACTACCGATACTAGAGCGGTGACATCCGCCCCCGGGTGGTCCGCAGGCTTGCGCCAGCGGCTCTGAACCCGACAGAAAAAGGCCCCGCCGCGAAATGAATCGCGGCGGGGCCGTTGTGTTTCCGACTCTAGCGTTTCAGGCGGCCCACTCCGGCGGCCGCGCGGGCGTCAAGCCCGCGGCTCGGGATGCCCAGTGCGGGCGTCAAGCCCGCGGCTCAGGGCAGCGCCGGCCGTGCCTACGGGCAGGGCGAGGCGCCGAGCGTCGCATCCAGCCAAATGTCCAACGCGGACGCACCGTTGAGCAGGTCGATCACGCGGAGGATGTCCTCCGGACCGGCCACACCACTGCGATCCGCATCCGTTGCGAATACAGGCCGTGGAATGATCCCGTTCAGCGAGTCGATCACCGCCAGAATGTCCGAAGGAGTTGACGTGCCGTCGGCGTTCACATCGCCCGGAAGGAATCCGAGGCAAACGCTCGAGCCGTCCGGCGAATAGGTGATCGAGGTCCACGCTCCGGCCGGGATCGGTCCGGACAGGGTCACGGTTACGTCGGTGCCTGCGATGTTTATCGCGCTGATCGTCGGCGCGACACCCGAGGTCGATGCCACCGCCAGGTCGCCGGTGGTCACGGCGGACGCGTCAGCATCAAACGTCAATACGACGCTATCCCAGCCAAAGGTCACGGTGCCGTCGAGGCTCGTGGGCTGGCGTGCATCGATCTCGCCGTTGGGCGGACTCGAAGATGCGATGGTGATCGAGGTGCAACCGCCGTCGCATTCATCCGGTATCCCGTTGGCGTTGCAGTCCTGGCTGGCGCCGCCGGAAATGTCGCATCCATCCGGTATTCCGTTGGCGTTGCAATCCTGGCTGATGCCAAGCGCGATGTCGCATTCATCGGGAAGTGTATTGCCCTGGCAATCGGCACTACCGGCGAACGCGCCCTCGCAAACGCCACTGGCGCAATCGCTATCTAAGCCGCAACTCGCGCCGCCGACGCTACAGGTGCCGCCGCAGAAGTTCCCGGCGCCACATGCAATCTCATCGGCATCGGGCACAAAGTTCGGCTGGCAGTCCGCTTGAATGTTGCTTACGTTGACCATGCCCGTCGGTTCGCTGCCATCAAGTCCCCCGATTCGGATCAGGTATTGCTCAAACGAAATGACGTTAAACGTCGCGGACGAACCCAAACCATTCAACCCGCAGGTGCCACCGGCGTCATTGCTGCACCCGATTCGGTCAGCAGGGTCTGGCGGGCAGCTAGCTGTGTTGCCTCGGTAGATCGTCATGGTCGTATCCGGGCCGCCCAATTCGCACGTATCAACCGTCACGACGCCGCTACCGATCGCCGTGAACTCAAACCACACGTCATTATCCATACGCGTGAGATTGGGTGGGTTGGGTTGACCTGGAACCACCAAACAGGGGGCCAGCTCAATCGGGCAGTCGCCGGTGGAGTTGGTCAGGTCATAGGGCAGGTTCTGACCGGCTGTAATTCCGGTCGCCGTGGAGCAAGAGTTATTGGGTGGCGGAATCGGACCCGTAGCAGGTCCGTCAAACTTGACATCGTAGATTCCGCTGGCACCGCCGCCATCCGCCGCGAGCATCAGGTAGTAGGTGTCGCCGACCGTCAGATTCCTCAAGCTCAGGCTGGCCTGTTCGGCCGGGCCACTGTCATTATCACATCCGATTGGAGTCAGCGAGCCGCAGGCCGTCGCTCGGCTGGTGTTGTCGCCGACGCTGAAGACTTGGATGATCGCGTCGGTTGCCGGCCCCTCAGACTGGAACGTCGTAATCACCATGGATGTAGCGGGCGCGACGAATCTCGCCCAAACGGTGCCGAAGCTGCCGGCTGCATCGCAACAGAAAACCTCATCAGGCGTGGCTTCCGCGCCGTCGGTATTCAGCAGGACCCGCGGCAGATTGCACGTGCCCGGACCGCAGTCGGCGTCGGTGGTGCATGGGTTGTCGTTGTTGCCGCAGCGATTGGTCGAGACGTCAACAAAGAAGGCGCCGATTTCGGGCGGCCCCGCGTCGAAGCAATGATCGTTGGTCACCGGCAACTGGCAGCCATTGGGGCCGTTGACTCGGGCGACGCACTCGCCGTCCCATTGGAAATCACAGCAAAACGGATCCTGGTTGCAAATGTTATCGCAACAGTTGGGGTTGTTGCACCCCACCGAGCCGAAGGGCTGCGCCTGATCGCAATTACCGTCGGCGAACCGGCATACCCAGCGGACGCAATTCTGGTCGCCCTGATTGCAGAAGAGCCCGCGCTGCCAAATGCCGGGATTGGCATCGACATCTTGAAGCGCGAGGCACTCGTCTCGTTCTAGAGGAGTACAGCCTTCGCCGAACGCAGATCCCGGCGGCGTACAACATGCGGAGGTACCACAGGCTGGGGTAAATGCCACACCTAGATCCAAGCACGTCTGTACGTCGCAGGTTTCGCCCGCGGGGCATTCGGTGGCGTCAACGCAGAGGGTTCCCGCCCCGCTGCAGGCCATGCCGCAGTCCGCATCCACTACGCACGTGCCGCCATCGATGCTGCATGTCAGGGGGCACTTGGCGCCCTGGTTGTATCGCGACAGCTCGCCCGTACAGGCGATCTGGGTCACTTCGCGGCAAAGCGGCACGCCGCCGGCCGGAACCGCGGTCAGGTCGCAACACGCACCTGTGGGAGCGTCGCCCAGGCAGCGAATCGTGATGTTGAACGAGGCCTGAGGGTCACCTCCGAAGAAGAATCCACAGCCGACGCCGGGGAGGCCGAAAATATCCCCGCTTTCGCCTAACGTCGGCTCCTCGGCGATGATCGCCGCGGTGTTGTTGCTGTATTTCCAGGCCACCCAGTAGTTGGCCCCATTGGTGAGAGGAATTCCCTGGGGGAAGCTGAATCGAGCCAGCTCAGGCAATCCGCCGCCGGCTCCTTGAAACGTTCCTTCCGTTCCAGCGACCGTGCTGGTCGTGCTGCAACCGGTCCAGATTTCCGCATCAAGGGTATACGGAGCGCCCCCGACCGAGCCGATTTCGTAGCTGGTCATGATGCAGTCATCGACGATCAGCGTCACATCGTCAGCGATCCACTGGCCACCGCCCGGTGCGAACAACGGCGCGTCCAGTTCCGGGTTGAAGTAGGCCAGGAATTCCCGCTCAAACGGCGGCGTGGCCGAACAGAACACCTTGGCGTGGTAGCCGGCATAAAGACCCGTTCCGGTGAATCTTGCTGCGCAAGGAAAGTTCGGGTGATGGTAAATGTTCTCGGTGAAACCGATGGATGCCGGTGTACCTACGACCCAGCCGGCGCCCGGCTTGTTGAATTTGAGGCCCAACCAAATCGTGCTGGCGGACTGAATGTTGTTGCCGCCGAAGTCTACGAGAACGGTGGACACGGCGTTATCGGCAAACGCCAAGGTTCCATCAGTCGTGGGGATGACCTGGCCACCCAGACCGGGGCAGCCGTCATAAAGAGCGAAGTCAGCCGTGAAGCCCTGGTCTGGCCGCGGAATGCACGTCTGACTTGACCCTGCGCAGTCGCTGTCCGTGCTACAAGGCTGGCCGTCAAAGCTGCACCAGTTGGCGCTTCGGCCGACCGCGAATTCGTATCCACTCACAGCGCATCCGCCAACGGCGACCGTGATCAAGTCGTCGGCGATAAGGCGATTGGCACCGGGAGGAAAGACGATCGTCGGCGGGGGCTCGTTGGAGTAGACGGGGTTGTCAAACCCCTCAGGCGTCGTGCCCGCCGCGATGCCGCCGGTACCCGTGGCCGTGTTGTATTGCACGGTGTGGTGCGGCGTACCTTCCGGCATGGCATAGGAGCGAGCCATGACCTCAATGGAGCTTGGAAGGACCGCGCCCGCCGTTGCCTCCTGGCTAGCGGCGGTACTATTTGCGGTACCACTTGTCGAAGCGCCGCCGGTAGATTGGGTTGCACCGGATTCCCCGGACGCCGCCGCGACCGATTGCGTCGCCATCGACGTACCGATGAAGACCATCA
>CAZYXP010000142.1:0-10073 GCA_964651325.1 uncultured Phycisphaeraceae bacterium | reverse complement strand
CTGATGCTCTACCAATTGAGCTACGCCCGCGAAAGTAGCTTCCGTACGCCTGACGCAGCGCAGGGGTTCTGTATCGAGCACGCTACAGGTCGCGCGGGGGATTTTATAGCACAACCCTACGGACTGTCCAGCGGCCATCGGGGTATCCGTATCGTCGGGTGCAGGGCAACCGCATTCTAACTCATGGGCGGACTTGTAGACTGTCTCGGGGATTTTGTCCCCTGTTTCATGTGGCCGAAATCGCGGATCCGCTCAACCGCAAGAGCGAACACCGCATGAGAATTCTTAGAATCCGGTTGCCCTGAACGTCTGGTGTGGCCATATTGTGTGGCCATATCGTTCCACGCCATGCGGTGGGGCGTGATTGACCCAGGGCATGGGCCAAGAATTCGGATAGACCCGCTGTGCTCGTGGCATGGCCACATTGTATGGCCACACCCGCAACGTGGGGCGTGACCAGAGATGGTGGCAAGCCGAGGGTGGAACAGGTTCCAACTGCCGCTTCGCTCGATTGCGCCGGGTGGCCCCCCGTGTTCGCGAAAGGCTCGACCCCGACCGACGATGCCATCAGGCATGGTCAAACCCGTCGGGCCTCCGGTCGTGCGTGGATTGATTGCCATACGCACGCGGCGAGACGCACCTCCAGGGGCCGATTTGGTTATGTGAGGTTTATAGAAAACTGTCGGGGAAATGCAAAACTGGGGGAAAACTGTGGGGATGCTCAATTGGAGCCCCCATCCCCGCCGACCTCACCCCCTGCGATGGCCGCCAGGTCGATGCCGCCGGCACGAGGGTTCCGAGCGATCCTACGCATGTTGGGCCGACGGGTCGCCGATAATGCTGGATGCAATGTAGGGTGCGCGCGGACCTTCGGGGGTTCGCGGGTTCCGACGCGGGCGCTTGAACCAGCACGATTAGACCGATAACTCCAGAGGATCTTGTGCGGTCGTAAGGGCAAACGCCTGCGATTGGTAAGCTGATGCGCAATCGCGTCCCGATTCGCGCTGGGAAATTGGCATGAAAGTCCTTATCGCCGATGACGACCCCGCCATGCTCCGCCTTCTGGAGATGCTTGTGAGGAAATGGGGTTATGAGGTGGCCACCGCTTGCGACGGGTCGGAAGCGTGGCAAGCGTTTTGCGCGCCTGATCCTCCGCAGATGTTCATCCTTGACTGGAGCATGCCCGGATTATCGGGCGTCGAGGTGTGCACGAAAATCCGAGGAAGCGAAGACGGGGCGTATACCTATGTGATCTTGGTCACCGGAAAAGGGGAGAAGGAGGAGATATCCGAAGGGTTTGCCGCCGGTGCGGATGATTTCATCGTCAAGCCGTTTGAGCACGCCCACCTTTGGCATCGACTCACGGTTGGCTCTCGGATCATGAACAATGAAGAGGAATTGGTCAAAAGCAAGGACGCGCTGAAGCGGTACGCCTCTGAAATGGAATCGCTGGCCGAGGAACGAGCTCGACAGCTCGCGCATGCGGATCGGATGGCGACCCTGGGCATGCTCTCGGCGGGGGTGGCGCATGAAGTCAACAACCCGACAACCTTCATCTCCGGGAATCTACTCATATTGCGGGATTGCTGGCCGCTGGTTAAGGAAAGCCTCGAGCTGAAGATGGACCAAGATGTCGAAAAAGCCGGTCGCCTTCGATTCATGTTGGAGGAAATGCCGAAGATTCACGACGCCATTGCCAGCGGCGTGGCACGTATTTCCAAGGTGGTCAGCGGCCTGAAGGCCTATGCGGGCCATCGACAGACGAGCGCGGAATTGTTTGACGTGAACGAGCGCGTTCAGGAATCTCTTGAGTTGTGTACCAATGCGTTGAAACACCGGGTCCAGGTGGAGACCGAGCTAGACGCCAATCTGCCTGAGGTGTCGGGTGACGGCCAGCAGATCGATCAGGTTCTGGTCAATCTGTTCGTCAACGCCGCCGACGCGATGGACGGCCGAGATTCAGGAACGCTACGGATCAAGACATCGACGGCGGACGGGCAGGTGATCGTTGCCGTTGAAGACAACGGTCCGGGGATGTCGCAGGAAATCATCGAGAAGATTTGGAAGCCGTTTTTCACCACGAAGCCGGCCGGCAAGGGGACCGGCCTGGGGCTGCCCATCATCAAAGGCATCATCGAAGACCACGGCGGCACCATCGGAGCGGAGCATGTTCAGCCTCACGGAGCGAGGTTCGTTATCACGCTACCCTGTCCCAAGACCGCGGTGGAGGATCTGAAGCAATCGGATCAGGAGTCCGAACAGGAACGGAGGAGCGCTGATGAGTGCACGACTGCTAATCGTTGATGACGAGTCTGAAATCCGCGAGATGCTGGTGCGGCATTTCGGAATGCTCGGCTATGACGTCAGCGCGGCCGAACATGGCAAGGATGCACTCGTGAGGCTTTCCGAGAAGCGATTTGATGTCGTCATCAGCGACATCATGATGCCCGAAATGAATGGGGTGGAATTGCTGCAGTCCATACGCGCGGAATACCCCATGATTCATGTCATCATGATCACCGGGTACGTCACTCTTCAGAATGCGCTCGCCTGCCTCGGTGGCGGCGCGGACACGTGTATCTTCAAGCCACTTTCGGACTTTAAGGAACTGGATGATGCAGTGGTGGCGGCGCTGGAAACACTCAGCCGCTGGCAGCGAAAACTGCAGGAACTTCAGGGAATGAAACCTGCCAAGGTGGAGGCACCACATGGCTGAGTTTAGCGGTGGCGTTGATGCCCAATTGCGCGGCGAATTCATTGATGAATCGCTAGAAGGATTGGATCGGCTCGCGCGGCTCTACGTGGAGCTTGAAGCCGACCCGACGAACGTCGATACCATTGGCGCAATCTTTCGCGTGGCTCATTCGATCAAGGGTTCGGCCGCCTTCTTTGAGCTCATGCAAATCAAGACCATGTCGCATGAGGTCGAGTCGCTTCTGGACGCCGCGCGGCAAGGGAAGGTGGTGGCCACGCCGGAGATCATCAGTACCCTCCTCGCCGGCACGGATGACCTGGTTGAGATGTTTCACCGGGCCAGGGACGGACAGCCCGAGATCGCAGATCAGGGTCATTTTGATGATCTGGTGAGCCGCTTGACCGCCGCGACGAACGGGGACGGCGTCAATCAGGATGCGATTTGGGCTGAATTGCTTGAGACGCTGGAGACGTGTCGCGCGGTGAAATCCATTCCGCTCGACACATTGGAGTCGGCGGTGGGGAAGGCCGCGGATCTCGCCGAGCAGTTGGCGGCCGTGCTGGGGATCGGCAAGGCTTCGGAAGCCGAAGCATACCACGCGCTCCCGGAGGCGGGGCGTTGCCTCCACGATCTCGTGGGCACGATTGGCGATGCATCGCCGGATGAGGCCCAAATGGCGTCCATTGGCAAGTGCATTGCGGATTTGAAAGAAGCCATCCAAGGCGACGAGTTGCAGGCGGCGATCGATGAAGCGATGTCTAGCTTCGAATCGGTCAGTGGTGCGATCGGCCCCGATCCGCTGCTGGTCGATATCGGCCGGTCTCTAGTGGCAGCGCTCTTGGAGGCGGATTGCGGCCAGAGCGAGGAGCCAAGCTCAAAGGCCGCCGCGAGCGAAACCGAGACCGTAAAAGAGGAACCGGCTCCCAGCGAGCCCAAAGCGGGCCCGGACACGAGTGACAAGCCGCAGCAAATCGCCCGAAAGACCATGCGTGTCACCGAGGATAGCGTTGATTCCTTCCTCTCGTTCGTAGGTGAGCTGGTCGTTCTCAGCGAGATGTATCGAAGCTTCCTTGGCCAGATGATCAATCAAAATGCGTGTCCGGATGAACTGCGGCGGATCAACGCGACCTTGGACGAGCTTTCGTCCAATCTTCAGAACAGCATCATGGAGATCCGGCGGGTGCCCATGCAGATGATTCTGCAACGGGGGCCGAGGGTGATTCGGGACGTGGCGACCGCATCGGGCAAGGAGATCAAAACGGTGGTCGAAGGGGAGCGCATCCTCTTGGACAAGAGCATCGTCGATACGTTGGAGGCGCCGCTGATCCACATGGTGCGCAACTCGGCCGACCATGGCATAGAATCACCCGACGTTAGAGAAGCCAGCGGGAAGGACCGTTGCGGGCTGATTGAAATCATTGGTTCTGAGACGTCGCACCACGTCACCTTGACCGTCAAAGACGATGGCAAGGGGCTTGACTACGACGCTCTGACGAAAAAAGCGGTTTCGCTTGGGTTGTTCGACGAGAATCATTCCCCAACCGAAGCCGAGATCGTTGATATTCTGTTTGCCTCGGGTGTATCAACAGCCGAGAAGGTGACCGACGTGTCCGGGCGAGGCGTGGGCATGGACGTGGTCAAACGCAATATCGAGTCGATGGGCGGCAAGATTACCGTGACCAGCGAGGCGGGCGTGGGAAGCGAGTTCTGTATCCAGCTTCCCAAGACCGTGAGCACGCAGATTCTCAACGGATTTGTCGTGGCGGTGGGTGCCCATCGTTATGTGGTTCCGGCGGACAAGCTCGTTGAATGCATTCGGCCCCACGCGAATCAGATTCAAACGTGTATGGGTGGGGATAACAGGGTCATCGTGCATGGCGATGAGCTGCTGCCGATTTGCGTTTTTCCGTCGATTCGTAAGGCCAAGGTCGCCGGCAAAACAGGCACCTTAGGCGCCGAGACTTCCGACGTAGGAGACATGGTTATTGTGGAGGCGGAAGGACGCCGGGTCGCGTTGCACGTCGATCGCCTTGAGGGGTTCACCAAGGTCGTGGTCAAGACGACGGGGTTTGTGACCATCCCCGGATTCCAAGGCGCGGCCGTTATGGGTGACCAGTCCGTGGCCCTGATTCTCGATGTCGATCAATTCCTCCAACGCGTTTCGACAGTTAACATGTCCAACGGTCGATCCGCCGCTGCGGTGCCATGCTAACCATTAACCCAACGGTTCGCGGGCGACGCAGTCCGCGTGTTGACCTCTGTCGAGACGATCCTTCGCTGCAAGGAGTGCACGCCAATGTCCAACGCGGAGTTTATGAGCGGGCTGCTCGAGCCCTATGGCCCCCAAGGTCCCCTGGATCAATTGGTCGAGCGGGTCAACAAGCTATACCACGCCGCTGAGGCGAGGGATTACGATGAGAAGCATGTCGAAATCAGGGGGCAGCTTCCCTCGTTCTGGTCGGAAATGACCAGCGTGGCGCAAGATCGGTGTGCCGCGTCGGAATTCCGAATTCTCAACTTTGGTTGCGGTACCGGCTTCGAAGCCGAGCAGCTTATCGAATCGTTACCCCGCGAACGCATTTCTGCGCTTACGTGTTACGATCCCTGTTCCGACATGCTGGAGCGTTGCGAATCTAAGATTCTACCGCGCTTTCCCGCGGCGGCTTTTGGTGACGACTTGGAGCAGCTTCCTGGCGACTCGGCGCCGTACAACCTACTTGCCACCAACTCGCTGCTTCACCATTTGCCCGACCCCATTGAAGCCATACGCAAGCTTGGGCCGCGCCTAGCGACCAATGCCGTGTGGATCGCCGGTCACGAGCCGTCCTGCCGGTTCTATCGCAGGGCCCAATGCGTCGAGGCGCTTGAGCAGTTTCAACGGAGGCGTAAATGGGGCAAGTATCTTCGCCCGGAGAACTACATAAAACGCTTCAAAGCCAAGGTCGGGTTTAGAAGCAGTCCGGCCGACGAGGCGGCGCGAGAATCCGTGGGACAAGGATGTTTCAGCACGCGCCCGCCTGCGCACATCGTCGCACTCTTGGTGGATTTCCACGTCGCCCACTCCCGCGAGGAAATGGCCGCCGGTCGGGGACTGGACTTCGAGACCATGCAAGAGCGCATGAAGGGCGCTTGGGAATTGGTCTGGCGCAAGACATACTCCTTCATGGGACCGTTCTACGAGGGAGGACTCGCCCCAAGGTGGCAAGGGGTCTGTCGAGAGTTGGCCAAGCAATTTCCCGATGATGGCGCTAATTTTTGCACGGTCTGGGCGCGGGTCTAGCTGCTACGGTCACGAATCAGCATCGCGGATGCATTTCTAGGCCGAGCCCTGCCCGCCTGGCAGCGGCCCTGGCGCGACTTGGCGCAAGCGCCCGCTTCAACGTTATTCCATCCTGAACGCCCTCGTGGCGCTGCATCCCGAGAGGTAGGCGTTGCAGATGCGCCAGTGGTACCAGCCGTCGGTGGACCTCAATCCTTCGACAAACTCCATAGAAAAAGGTTCAGCCCAAGCCAGGGCGTTGATGTAGGCATCGATGTAGATTTCGTTGTAGTTGTTCTCGTCAGGAGGATTCCCGGTGACCTGAAGGTAGTAGGGCGTGTGGCAGGCGTCGGCCTCCCAGGCGAATTCCTCCGACAAGCGTATCGCGGCGCAATTCGCCGGCGTACGCAGCGTCATTGTGCAGCCTTCTTCTTCGGGTCCGAAGGCCTGCGGCGGACAGGCATCTTCCGATGGATTCGTATTGGGGTCACCTCCCGCGGGCCTCGGGTCGGACGATGGGCTGTCGGAGGCCACGAGGTTCCCATCGACCACGCCCCCGTTTGACTCCGGCGCGGGGCCGCTACCCCCGTCCGCAAGAGAAGCATCAACGTTGCCGGGATCGGCCGCGGCGTCGACCGCTTCGGCGCGAATATCGACTTGGCCCGCGTCCGGCGGGTCCATGGGCACGCCCCCGGCGCAGCCCAGCGGCGCCAGCAAACCGAAATGTAACAGGCCAAGACCCGATGCTTTGATCAAACCGGTTGCGAACGTGTTTTTCATCATCTCAGACATGTCGGAACTCCCTACAAAGTAGTCCATACCATCATCGGGGTATCGGCGCCAATCCCAGCCTTCGCACGCCACGAGCTGGGGTTGGTGGACGCATTTCTCCCGAACGATAGGCCTCATTGTCCCGGCAAGGTTCCGGCGCGGCTCCGCATGCTCTCCATGATAGCATCCTGGGAGATTGGGGAAACGGACGTGAGCCCGGAAGCTGGCTCGGGGGGCATGACAAGACTATCGATGGGTAGGCCGACTCGCTGCCGGAGGCGCCATCCCCCGGAACCGCCCGCGGCAGAATGTAACCTGTGCTGATGCGTGGGACGCTGAAGGAATTATCGACGGGTTTATGCGGAGGTGCCCAAGAGTGCCCTGAAAATGTGCTCGCCGGCGTCTTGCACGCCTTTCCCGAACGCGGATCTGCACCCTATCGTATTGAAAACAAAGGTCGATGGGGATATACTAACGCTTTCGACGACGGCCCGTTGGGGCCGCTAGCCGGGGTCGTGACCTTTTACTAGAGGATTCTCCATGCAACAACGAGACCGCTACGTCCGTTCTTATCGCACCTTCCGTCCAAAAATGAGCGCCTTGACCGTGATCACGTTGTGCCTGTTAATCGAGACCCCGTTGAGAACCAGCGCGGCCGATTCGGACTTGGCGCGACCTCGGCTCGACGCGGACGTGGTGTCGTTTGGTGACCGGGTCTCCGCAATTCCCGCTGGGATGCCGATTCAGCGACATTTCTACAACGCAAGCCAGGATGGCGATGCGATCGCGGCGGCGGGTACGCCGTTGGTGGTGTACAGCAACACTGGCGGGACGCTCGTTTATCCGCCCGGAGCGAACAAGCGCATTGCCGACGATTTGCTGACCTTGCCGTCATGCAACTGTGACCTCGCTTCCTTTGAGTTCACCGTGGGCGGGGCGGGGAGCAGTGATGGGACCGGTCCGGGGTTCACTGTCGATTTCGCGCTGTACGAGACCTGTCCGGGCGCCGGCGGAGTGGTTGTGCCGGGAACCGAGGGCACGATAGACCTGCCCAACGATGGATTGCACCTGATCACCGTCGACATCAGTGGGTTGAATCTCCCCAAGCGATCGTCGTTTTGGTTGGCGACCGAGTTTAGCCGAAATGGTGTTGGATGGGTCGTGGGCGCGCCGGCCGAGATCGGCTTTTCGAGCGATTTTTATGATCACCCGATCTCCGCGTGTGCGGCGACGTTTTCGCCGACCACCGGTATCTACGCGTCCTTCAACGCGCGACTAATGTGCATGCCCACCGTGTTGGCGGAGGCCACGCTGCCGAATCCGATCGACGGTGAAATGGGCGTGGGACTGGCACCGATACTCAACTGGGGCGGGACCGGACAGACCGCATCGAGCACGGTTCCACCGGCGATTGTGGATGGCTCCTGGGCCCAAAATGTCCCGGCCGGGCAGCACTGCGCGACCACGGAGCACCATGCGGCCGTGCAGCCGGATCAAGGCGGCGTCGCGGGCGGATGTCCAACCAATGGCACCTGTGATACACCGGGGACGAGGGATTTCTTCATTCCTTCCGCAAGTACGCTGACCAAGACGATTCGATTGAGTTTCCGCGTTTTCTGTGAAGACGACGGGAGCAACTGCGCCGTCACCCAGCAGCAGATCGACGATCAGGTGCAGGTGCTTCGCGCGGATTATGCGCAGTGGGAGGTGGACTTCTCTTACGATACAGAGTTCTTGAACAACAGCACGTTTCGGGACTTTCAGAGCAATGAAGAATCGGCGATGAAGAATGCCTACGCCGATTCGCCGCTCTTCAAGCTCAATGTGTTCGTGGTGACGACCACCGGCTTCTCGTTTGGATATTTTCCGTGGGGGCCGGCCGCCTTGGAAAATATGGGCGGTATTGTGCTAAATGATGGGCATGTCTTTGCCGATTCGCACATCCTGTCGCACGAGATCGGCCACAATGTAGGCCTGTGGCATACGCATCACGGCGTCTCGGAACTTGGCCAGTGTAGCGCATGCTACGAACGCGCGGACGGCGTGGGCGGGGATACGACCGGCGATTTTTGCTCCGATACGCCGGCGACGCCCACGAACTTCGATTGTGCCGATCCGCCCGGCACGGACGTCTGCAGCCAAACACCGTGGGCCCCGACCAGCACACAAAACATCATGAGCTATGCGCCCTCGTTCTGTCAGTGGGAATTTTCGGCTCAGCAGGCCGGCCGCTTTCAATGCTGGGTTGATTCGGTGCTGTCCACCTGGTTGGACACCGGCGAGTGCGACGCGCTCTTCGACGTATACGGCGGGGCCGTTTCGCCTCCGACGGAGTTGCTCTGCGCCGACACGCCGCAGCAACAATGCTTCGCGGGATCGCTGCCCGACAATTCCGACTACTACTGGAAGGTGGTCACCAAGCGAGGCGAGGAGCTAATCGAGGGGCCGATCTGGTCGTTTACCACTCAGGAAATCTGCACCTACGGCGGCAGCATGCCCGCTTCCTGCGCCATGGACGCCCGGCAGCCACACGAACTCGGTGATGCCAGCGCTCGCCAGGGATGGGATACGTTTACCTTCTCGCTGGCATGCAGCACGGCCGTGTTGAGTTCGGCCGACTTCTCCGTGCAGGCCCAATCCGGCGCTGCGCCGGCTATTGTCGATGTGGCCCAGAGCGGGGGGCAGGTCACGTTGACCCTCAGTGAACCGATCGCCGCGGGGCAGTGGACGTGCATCACGTACGACATTTCAGGTCAACAGGCGTGTTGGGGGCATCTGCCGGGGGATGTCAACGGCGATAGGGTAAGCGAGCCCTCGGACATCCTCGCGCTGATCGACGCCTTGAACGGCATCGTTTCGATTCCCGATTACCGGCTAGATATGGATCGCAGCGGCGTGGCCGGGCCGGAAGATATTCTGCGGCTGATTGACCTGCTCAACGGTGCCGCGGCGTTTGATCCCTGGCTCGACGCCACGATCGGCCCCTGTCCGGCGGGACCGTGATCGGTTCTTGAGAGGCAGACGGTAGCGCGCGTGGTGGGGCTGCCGTGGGTTGCGCGTTCCGGCTGGCCGATGCGGTGATGGGAGGAACGAGCCGCGGGGATCGCGCCAGCCCTATGGCGCAGACGAAGACTCGGCGCGTGGCGTGTTTGTGAATCCTAGTGCCCGCCACGGAAGCGAGCACGCTCATGCCGAGATGAATCTCGGAAACACCAAAAAACGGAGAGGGCGGGATTCTTTTCGCCTATCGGGCTGCCTGGAGCCGCCTCCATCACTCCCACTCCACCGTGGGCATGTGATGTAGATGAGGCGTAGCACCTATCGTCTTGTCACTGTTTGCGCTGAACT
>CAZYXP010000141.1:0-10146 GCA_964651325.1 uncultured Phycisphaeraceae bacterium | reverse complement strand
TCCACGGTTCAAGGGGCAAGTGCCCTTCTTGGAAGCGCTTTATCCCAACACCAGCGACAACGACCGCGCCGCCCGTCGAATTCTTCGAGCGGACGTGCCCGTCAGTTCCACAGGTACAAGTGTCACAAACGGCTCAGGCCACCTCTGGGGCGCCATCACCTCGCTACCGCCGGCCACCTCAAACGAGACGAGGGAAGTTATCATTCTGTTTGCCGTCGAGTCCATCTTCATCGCCGCCCTCGGTCAATCGGTTTTTTCCGGCGTCGTGATGCTGGTCATGGTGCTGCTGGCATCCAAAGCGCTGGCACGTTGGTTTCATCGGGAGGTCGGGCGACCGTTGCGGACGCTCGCCCCGCGCGGATGCAGCGGTGATTTGCTCTCCGAGCGAATACCCTCCTTCGACACGCGCCAGTGGCCCGAATTCGAACGGATCGCTGAAACGCTGCGCGGTTTCCGTCGCGACGCGATCGAGTGCAACAACAAACGCCGCACGGCCCAACGCCTTGCCGATGACCGGATTCGTGAACACCGACAAGGAGCCGACCGACAACTGCGCCGAGCCGAAGATCAGGCCACCACCGACGCACTGACCGGTCTTAGGAATCGGGCCTTTCTGGATGAGGAATTCGACCCGCTCGTGTTAGACTGCGTCAACCGCCGTGAGGACATGTGTATCGTCATGGTCGATATCGACAACTTTAAGGCCCACAACGATACGTTTGGACACGCCGCGGGCGATACCATTCTGCGTTTCATGGGCGGATTGTTGTCGGCCGCCCTCCGCCCGACGGACAGCGCCATCCGGTACGGCGGCGATGAATTCATCCTGTTGCTCCCGAAGACATCCGCCCGGGAAGCGCTTCAAGTCGCGCAGCGTATCGTGACGTTGTTTCGCCAGAATGCACAGTCCATGGACGGCGGGGGATTGGTTTCTCTCAGTGCGGGCGTCGCCTCACTCGGAAATTCCAACACCACCGAGCCGGCCGAACTGATGGCCCGGGCCGATGCCGCGCTGTATCATGCCAAAGCCGAGGGCAAGAATGCGGCCATGCTCGACACCCGGAAAATCCGATCCGTACCAACCCCCAAAGACCGCCATAGGACAAACGCTTGATTCTTTCGTTCAACTTGGTCAGATACACGTCCTGAAAATGGTGGATGCGTTTCTCGGGGCGACTCAGTTGTTTGTAACCCAACCGCTCTCGGCTGGACGGTTGCCCCGACACAGCGGAGGGCCGCTGTGCTACATGGGCTGCCGGCGGAATCAAGCGTTGACTGAGCCCTAGCCCCAACTTGCCACAACGTCGGAGAACATGATTGAGCACAGCAAAGCCCCCAAAGCCCCTGAGCCTTTCGATTTTCTTCCCGTGTTACAACGAAGAGGAAAACGTCGAAGAAACCACGCTGGCCGCGGTGCGTGTGGCGGAGAAAATCAGCGACGACTTTGAAGTCATCATCGTCAACGACGGTAGCAAGGATCGTACGGAAGAAATCGCCGACCGCCTGGCTCGGGATATTGATCAGGTCAGAGCCGTGCACAACCACCCCAACTTGGGCTATGGCGGCGCCTTGCAGCGAGGCTTCCATGAAGCCGAGAAGGAATGGATATTCTACACCGATGGAGACGGTCAATTCGATTTCGAAGAGATCGACCTGCTACTTCCCCTCATGCAGCATTACGACATCGTGAGTGCCTACCGGATCGACCGGAAGGACCCGCTCATGCGCAAAACCAACGCCTGGGCCTGGACCACGCTGGTCAACTTCGTGTTCGGAATGCGGATCAAGGACATCGATTGCGCGTTCAAGCTCTTTCCCAAGCGCCTATTCGATGAGATCGAAATGAAATCCACAGGGGCCCTCATAGACGCGGAGATACTCGCCCGGGCCACCCGGCGTGGGTATTCCATCGGACAGGTTGGCGTGCACCACTACGCGCGCGAGGCCGGCGAACAGACCGGAGCCAAGTTGAGCGTGATTCTTCGAGCGTTTAAGGAGCTGTACTTTCTCCGACGGGAGATTTCCCGCACTCAAGCGCATTGAGATGCTCCGCCGGTTGCGGTTCTGCTTCTGGCGCGGTCGACTCCTTGGCGCGGACCAGCGCGACGATCAGCGCATTGACTTCTTGCCACGGGCGCATGGCTAGGTAGGCGAGGAGATCATCACGGAACTTCGCGTCGATAGAATGGCCCTGCGGGCTCTGCTTGTGGTTCATTCTAGGCTCTCCAGTAAGGGATCACTCCGGTGGTCGTTCCCACGCGGACCGTGATCCATCCCGCATTCGCCGAGGTGGCAAAGCCGGAGGGAAGCTGGCTCATCGAGGCCTTGGTGCCCAAGGGATCTGGCGAGGCGCTACCGCCGGTCCACGTGTTGGCTCCAACAACACCCGCCGGCGTTCCGTCGGCACGCATTCCGGTCCCCACGACCATACCTGCCACGTCGAGCTCTTGACTCTTAAGCGTTACCAAAGTGGTAGATCCCAGACGCAGGTCGAGTTGGTCCGTCGTGCCCCAGTCCACGGTGGGATTGTTTGAGCCGGGTTGTTTGAAGGTCAGTTGATTGGCAAACAACAAGACTTCGCTTGCGCCGCCGATGCGCACCTGCATCTGGGTTCCGGCATCCAAGGCCAAAGCATCCGTTGCCGGAGAGAAGACCCTCTGGTCGGATGCCCGATACCGCAATTCCGCGGCGCCGGTCATGAGCATGTCACCACCCACGGCGCGCGTTCCATCGGCCAGAAGATATTGGGCGTGATCGTCGTCGGCGAGTCCTCCGAGGGCGCCGTGATCGCTCGTAAGCCCCGCGAGGGCGATCTCATTGTCATCGAGGCGCTCTGCGAGTTGATCGACGGCGGCATCGAGGTTGCCGGGATCGGCGTTCCCGTTCCAGTCGGTCAGCGTGGCGGGATCAAACCCCAACACAGAGGCATCGTGTCGAGGATCATCGGACGCGGTCGCGACCAACGTGTAGTTGTCCTGGGCGATCGGATCATCGGTCCTATTGAATCGCGGCATGTTGTCGCCTCCTCACGAAGCCAGCGCCAGACCCACTTCGATGCCCCAGGTCATGACCCCACTGTCGGGGTTGGTCCAGCTGAGTTTGACGGCATCGCCGGCCATAAAGATCCACGCGGACGGCTCGCTCGCCTCTTCGGCCGTTACGCGGAAATGGATGTCGCTCCCGACGCCGGCCTGGGTCAAGGTGAACAGCGTAACGTCGTGTGCCGAAGCCACGCTCGACACCTGTGACAGCGATAACGGATTAACGCCGGAGCCGCCGTCGAAATGGCCTCGCACAAAGATAAGACGAAAAGAAGGACTTAGCGCGAACGAATGATTGATGTTGCCGCTGCCGGTCGCCCGGAGCACCTCGACGACGCGCAGTTGCCGCTCCAAAGCAAGCGCGTATTCCGCATCCATGGCCGCGAACCCAGTTTGAGCCGCCTGAATCGCTTGGGGAAATTGACCGGCCATGACTAAACATCCTGCTCGTCGACAATGTGATCGTCCAGCGATGCGGTCGCTGGAATCTGAACGCGAAACGGCACACCGATCAACTCCGAAACTCCCGTGTTGACACCGGGCAGCGCTACGGTTGCGTCACCGGCAAACAAGACGTCCAAGAACGTCCGCCTGCGCAATTCGGCGTCCGTCTGGTAGAAAACGATCAAATCGACCGGCGCGGTAATGGAGAAGAGCGTTTCCGACACCGAGCCGTCGTAAGAGAATACGAATCCGGAGACGCGATGCAGGCCTTGGACAAACGTGCCGAGTTCGCCGGATCCCGAGCCGCCGCCGGTCGCCGGGATGGCCGCGACACCCGGTTTGTAGACGACGCTCTGAACTCCCGGGACAGTTGTCTGGGTAAACGGCGTGTCGCGAAGCCGAGTCGAAGCACCTCGTGTTGAAAGCATCCATATCATCAGTGATTAGCTCGCGGGGATCCGGTTCTGATTGCGCTCTACTTTCACGATCATCGATACGCGGGCCGTGGCACTGGCGATCCGCGAACCCGATGTGATGCTCGACGAGTCGATCTGCCAGTTGCGGCCATCAAGCCCTTGAACGCCTTCGATCAGACCGGCCTGGATCTTGTCATCGAAGAAATCATCCACCGCCCCGATCTTGTCGACGATCTCCGTGTGCGGGTCGGTCTGCCCGATGTCTGTCACGATGCTCAGCGCCAAGGTGGCGCGGATGAGTTTGTCACCATCGCTCACGCCAATCGCCTCCGCCGCGACGATCGCAATCGAAAAAAACGGCCTGGGATGCGAAGTTGGCTGGGGCGACCCGACAGCCACACTGTAGAATGGCGCGGTCGGCGTCGGCGGCGAGGCCGCCAGCGATGCTCTGCTTTGCGTCACCAGCGCATCGAGCGCGCTCTTGAGGGTTGTTCTGTCCGGTGTTGGCGGCATGGGGCTGATGATCCTGAATCGGTTTCACTTGTTGTCTAGCAGCCTCGAACACGCGTCGATCAAGCTATGACCCTGAGCCGCGGGCTTCAGTCCGCGCGGCCTCCCGGATGTCGCACAACAGCGGTTGCGCGAAAGAGTTATTGCTCTAGAAGTCCGACAGTTCATCATGCGATAGTTGCCTCGATTCACCGACCGAATCCGCAACGATTCCCTGCACACCGGTCGATGTCAGCGGGTTTGCCGACGGCAGATGAATGCGGCCTTGCGCCACCGCCGCTAGCCATGCGATCGTCCTGTCGAATCGCGCCCGATCGTCTTGCGAAACCGGAGGTCGTCGCAATCGAAGGCGATAAGTTGCCAGATCCAGCGCCACCGAGGCCAAGAGATTCGCAAGTTCAGGATGGGCGACGAGATCGAGGGGAAGCCGGTAGCGTCGGGCGAGGTAGCTGTCCAACTCGCCTTCCGCCGCCGCCCGCGCTTCATCGACCACACCGGCATCGGCGACGCCGTCCCCGTCGTCGTCGGCGAGTTGGACGTAGGTCGTTGCGCCCAGGCGCTGCCCGATATCGACATTGGTGATGTAGGCCATGGGTGTCTCCTGTTGGCACTTCGAACGCTTGGATGGCCTGGAACTCGGAGGCGATCGCGGGCGAGACGGCGCTCGCCGATTTAGAGCACCGCCTCACCGTCGTCTTGCGCTTGTCCCGAGAACGTGGACCGCCCCGCCGCTTCCTTACGGGCGCGGTTCGGTTTATATGGGAGTCGTCATGTTGACGCGCACGGCGTGCTGCCAGTATCCATAGGCCATGCGGTACCGCGCCCGAACGCCGTAAAGAAACTTCTCTCGGCGAAACCCTTCGTCACTGTCCTCGGTGAGCGAGGTAAATTCCAGCGGTTCGCGATCTTGGAAGATGATCGGCCGGATCACGCCGTCGGTCTTGAGCAAGTACCACTTGCTCAGATCGGTCAGCCAGGGGAAGGCGATGACGCGGGCCACGCCTTGCAGCACGTTGGACGCGTTGTTGATGACGGTGGCGCTGACGGCTTCCATGGCCGTGAAAAACATCGTCGTAGGGACGACGCAAACCAGACCGGTCGCCGATAGCGCCAGCGGATCGCCACGATCGTCCTTGAAGTTCATCATCGCGCCGATGGCTGCCATCAGAGCGGTTTTGAATTCCTCGGTGGTAGGCGTGTCGGGGACCACGGCGACGCTGGTGAGTTTGTTATCCTGTGGTCCGGAATTGCCGGACACGTGGGCGTCATTGAAGAAGCTCACGCCGTCGTAGCTGTTGAATCCGGCGGTCTCGCCGTTGATGAACAGTTGAGCGATCAGGAAATCTTTGTGCGTGGCCGACTGTTCGCCGAGCAGCCCGATACGAATCCGAATCTGGCCCGTCAGGTCGTCGGCGATTTCATCCCGATCGACCTCGATCGTCGATTCATACTTGAGATTCTCGACGGAATAGGATTCCGTCCTCATGCCGCGGGCGATGCGGCCCGTGCCCCAGGGACGCATCACCGGCACGGTCCCCAGCCATTTGTAGGTCTCCGTATCCGAATTGGACTGAATGCGCGTGCTCAAATCCTGAAAATGGGTTGTCGTTGCGTCGAATCGATCGAAGAATTCGCTTCGCAACCCCTTCGTGAGCAAGCCCGTGTTGATAACCGCCATGGCGTTTCTCCCTTTTTGTTCAGGCGCCGGTGCGCCGCGATGTTCTCGTTAGATTCGTGTGCCGTTGCCCCGCTAGCCGTGACACGCCTTTCGTCGCTCGCGAATCCTAAACATAGTCCACTTCGACCAGGAACGGGCCCGGATTCGCCGCCGCGCCGTTGGTGACGGCCACCGTCATGACAGCGCCGGCCGCGGCGTGGGCGTTGGCCACGGCGCCGAAATCTGCGGTCGTGTTGGCCGCCGGAAAGGGGGTCGTCGAGTTGAAGGTCTCAGCGGCGACGGTTCCGGCGCCGGTGGCAACCGTGACGACACAGGGGTTGGCGTCGTTGATTCCGGCGGGTGACGCAGCCTGGTTGACGATTCGAACGGCGACGATCCACGCGCCCTGATCGAACGCGTGCATTGCTCGTGCCGTGATGTCGGAACCCGCGGAGAGATCTTCGACGGCGTGGATCGCCGTCTTGAGCGCGTGCCCGCTGGGGTCGATCCGAAGAATGATGTCCCCCCCAGCGATGAAGTCCTCAACGAAGCCGACGAACGAATTGGCGCTGGCCGTAAACGCGAGTGTGTCATCGGACGATGCAAACACCGGCCGCCCGATGTCGGTGATCGCGGATCCCGAAAGGGTCAAGCCGAAGTCCCCGAGCGTGTAGACTCGGACCGATTCGCTTCCGTCGCCACCAGTGCTGTTGTCGATTTCTTCGTAGGCGATACCGATGAAGGGATCGCCGGCGGTGAGCGGTGCGGCGTAGCCACTTGCGGTCAATCCGACGAGCGCGCCTTTGAAAATGTGGCTGCTCGCGGCCGTCTGATAACTGCGTAGTTCCTGATCGATGTAATGATCGACCTCAATATTGCTTGTCAGCGGCATGGTGTCCTGTTCCTTTCCCTGATTTCATTCTTTTCGGATTCCGCGACGATCGCGGATCGAGGTCAAGCGACAATCGGTTGTTGACGCTCGTCGAGGCGCGATGCGTTGGCGATGTAGGCGCTCTCGCTTGTGAGCATCGAAAGCATCGGGCTTTGGCGGTATTCGCTTCTCGCGCGTCGTTGGGCGGTGCGCCGTCGCTGTGCGTAGTCGGTGGTTCCGTTTGGCGGCTCTGACCTTCCCGGGGTCACGATCACGGGCGCGGTTTTCAGCCATTGATCGAACAAGTCTTCTTCGCGGGCGACAAGCGCTTCAGCCCAGGTGCGCTGCGCCTCGACCAGCTTTCCGGTGTCCACGGCCTGCCGCACGCGCTGTTGCACGTATCGATCCCTTGCGGCTTCGTTGAGCTCAGCGATCCGGCGTCCTGCGACAAGTAGGACCTCCTCGACCTCGGCATCCGGCGGCAAGGAAAGCTCCGCCCGAAGCACGGTCAGCTCGTCCGTGCCGTCCGCCGGATCGATCGATTCGATGCTGTTGACAATCGGCACCATCCCGACGATCGCCGGCTTGTTGGTCAGCGCGGCGGAGTGAATGGCGATCAGCTTCCGATCGGACTTGCGAATGAGCGCGACCGGAGAGAGGTAGCGGTATTGCTTGTCGGCAAGCATTTGGGCGGCTTGTTCGGTCCATTCGATGTCGGCAAGCAAACCCACCCCCGACTGCCCGACGATTCGCTTGATCCACCCCGCGGCCGGTGCCTGCCCGCTGGGCGACGCGAACGTGCCCCCGAGTGTTTGATGCTCATAATCAATCGGCAAATCCGCACCGTGGCAAGTCAGCGTCTCGGTCACCAGACTCACCGATTCTTCGTCCACCACAAAACTGCCGTTTGTGGATTCCACGGACCCCCACGGCGTTAGGAGGATGGAAGTCGGCAGCGCGGCGCCACTCAGCGGAGCCGATCGAAGCGATTTGATCTCCTGGTCATCGCCGTTGGATTCCGTTCGCGTGCACCGTTTGCCTATCCGTCGTTGCGTTGTCGTTGCCATATTCGCCTCACTTTTCTTGACGACTTATCATCGTGCCATGCGATGACAACCAGCGCGGCGCGCTGTACGCGCGCGATTGCGTATGGATCAATCGCCGATTTGCTTGACGGCCCGCTCATCCGCAGCGGCTTCGGGGATGCGCAAGGATTCGTGCATCCAGCTCAGCGGAACGCGCAACCCCAACCGATTGACGGCCGCATCGGCCACTTCCACCGTCTCTTTTCGATCGAAATCGCGACGAGCGATTCGGCGAAAATGGGGCACCGGCGCGTCGGCTCCAAAACGCAACCGAGTGAGCGGACCGAGCAAGTCACGCCGAATCGTTCGCCCTTCTTTGCGGAGATCATCTGCAAGGATGTCCTGGCGGACCCGTTCGTGAACGCGACCGGCCGCGAACGTGCCGCGTTGTCCAAACGTGTCGGTCGTGAGGGTTTGGCCGAGCCAAGCCTTGCTGATTTCTCGGTTGATGAATTCGATCAATTCCTGATGCGGCGAGATGTTGCGGCCACGATTGGTGTCGAGGATTTCCAGCTGCACCGCGCGGCTGAAGATGCCCGCGGCGCTCGTCCCCAGAGATTCGAGCATGTGGACCAACTCGCGCTTTTCCTCCGCGGTGGCGGAAGGCTCGTATCGCGCGACGCGAACCGGCATACCGAAGATTTCCGCGAAGATCATCCAGTCCTTGAGCGCCATGTTCTTGGCGAGATAGAGCATCGCGCTGACGCGCAGGAGACCGCCGCGCTGCGGATGCCCCGATACGCTGTGGGGGCAGTGTACGATAAACTTGTTCGCAGCCAGATCGATGCCGTTGCGAGGCTCATCGGCGGTCAGGATGCGCGGGCGGTCGAGTTCGTCGAAAATGATGCGTGTGAAATCAACCGGGACGATCTCAACGGGTCGGAGCCCTCCCGCGACGATCTCCCAGACGATTTCCGCGATGGCGATGTTTCGCCCGTGGGCGAGAGCGAGGTGCTGGAGCGTCACGTCGAAATCCTCGAGCCCGGTCAACACCTCGCGGCAATACTCGGCGGCCTCCCCAGCGACTCGATGATCCACACCATCGGTCATCTCGGCAGCGCTAACGACCTGCCAATCCAAACCCGTCAGCGCGAGCCGTCGCGTACCGGCGACCGCGGCAAGGTGGGCGTCCTTCTCCTCCATTTCCTCGAAGAGTTGCATGGGCGCCGAAAGATCGCCGTCGTCGGCTTCCCGCAACAGCGCCATCAAGCGTGACGGCGTCAAACCGCTGCCGGGATAGTCTCGAATCGTGTCCTCGCGGCGCGGAAAAACGACCTGTCCGGCTCGCGGCCGCTTCGTCGATCGGGGACGCATGGCGTGGGCGATCCACTGTTTGATTCTCATCGTACTGATGCTCCTTGGCCTATTGACGGTCGCTTCGGCGGTGCATACCCGCTGTCGCGTTACCAGATGCCCTCGCGAGCGAATCTCATTTGCCTTCCCGGCAGGTACGCGATCTCTCCAGCGTCGTGGCCCGCCGCGCGCACCGCCAAGGCCGCCGCCCAAAATCGATCGGCGTGACTGCCTTCGCGGCGCGGCGCCGTGAGTCGAAAGTGTCCAGTGCTTGTTACTGTTCGTTGCACGCTGTGGAAATCGGCGATGATGGCCTTGTCGTCGGGGATGACGATGCGCCGCTGCCCAACGGCGAGGCGCAGCCCACCGGCGAGCTGCATCTTGAGGGCAGGCGTGAAGGTGACGGGCTCGACGCGGTGGTCACCGAATCGCTCCACAGCTTGCTCGGCCAGTTGCATGCCAAGTCCGCCCGCATCGATGCAGCAGCGACGCAGCGCTCGGCGATTCATAAGGGAATCAAGCAGCTCGAATTGTCGGCCAAACGGCGCGTCGTGCAGCTCGATAATGGCCACAGTTTCAAGTGCGCTCCCTTCACGCGCCAGAACCCACATCACCGTCAGATCGTGCAGACGTCCGATGTCGACGCCGACGAACAGATCCCGCGTTTCGTGGATCAGTTCGTCCGGATGGCTTGCGGGTGTCAACAACACTTCAGCACACGCTCGAATCGCTTCGTAGCTGATTAGCGCCATCGATCCGTCGAGAAACTCGCAAAGGAATTCCTGCCGGTAAAGCGCGTCATCGGCCATGGCCTCGCGCAGCGCGTCCG
>CAZYXP010000140.1:0-10199 GCA_964651325.1 uncultured Phycisphaeraceae bacterium | reverse complement strand
CAAACTGCGCGGGAGCCACCGCCGAGCACGCGACCCCCAAAACCGGAGTACCGAGCCCCACGCCCGAGCCGCGGGCTTCAGCCCGCGCGGCCGCCCGAAACCGCGGCCTCCCATGTGACCCTCCGCCACACCTTGCCATCGCGTCAGCTCGCCAGCGCACTACCCCCCATGAGCCGCATGCAACCATTCATGAATCTGTCTGAGCCGCACCTGATACGAAGCATTCGCCACCACGCCGGATCGCAACGCATTCGCCTTTTCGCGGTCCGCCCCGCCTGACCCGACAACGGCCTCCACCACTTCAGCCAGTTCCTCCCGCGTGCCGTAAAAGTGAATGCGCTGAACCAAGGCTCCGCGATCGGGATTGTCAGCCAAGACGTCCACCGCGGTCCCCCTGCACGCGACGGCCACCCCCGCTGAAAGTGCTTGCATCGCCAACTCAACGCTCGGGCCAACACAGTGCCCCAGCACGACCAAACGGGTTGACGCGAGCCTGCTCGATCTGTCAGCGCCCGTCGGAATCGCGCCTCTACTGCGGCCTCCGTGCGTCGACGCGGCTTGGGGCCAATTTGCTCCGCGGATCTCGAGCTTTATCCCAAGCGCGGCCAGACGCGACGCAATCGCCAAAGCGACTCGCGCCGGCGCGATAACGTTGCGCAACAACTTCAGAAACCGGGCGCGGACGGCCTCGTCGTTAATGCGAACCTGAGCATCCTCTTCTGCCTCACAGAAATACGACTCAGCGTTTTCATACGTATAGTCGTCGCAAGCCCGGTCCAAGACTTGCTGCATGGATCGCCAAAGCGATAAGTGGCTCGTCAGGGAAACACCGCTGGATGCCGGTCGATCGTCCGGCGGATCGATCCAAAGCGCCACATCAAGAAGATCGCCCCCGTTTCGCGCAGCCGGCCGATAGCGATCCTCATCAACGCCAACGTCAAGCACGCACACTTGCCCTTCCGGCATGCCGCGATCCATCCATCGCGCCCGATCAGCCACGCTCTGAGCGCACCACAAATCGCGTGGGCGAAGCCTCGCGGCCGCCTCTGCGTCCACATGCCCACTGATAGCCGCCCAAGAGACAACCGGGAGCGCATCGGGAAGCAGCGCCCGAAACGCCTCCGAACACCCGCCCAGGAACAACACCACATCCGGCCGTAACGCTTCTATCAGATTCAATCGTGCCAGCGTATGACACTTATCAGGAGCATCGGGAACACAAGCCGCCCACCGCCACCTCAATGCCGTGAGCGCCCTTCCAACGGCACCCGCGCGATCGATCGTCGCCTCTCTCGGATCCACACCGATCACAGCCACGCGTGGGGCCTTGCCAATCGGCAAGATGGGCAACGTGTCCAGCGCCTTGGAGGCACGCCGCACGGATTGGGTGATGCCGGCGCCGACCTCGACCGCCGCCCCCTCAAGCTCGCGCTGCAGCAGCGCCATTTCCTGCGGTGAGCATTGCGGCACGCGGGGCACATGACAAGGCAGCTCATAGCCGGTGTGCGAAGCAAGAAATTGCACCATGGCCGAAGATCGATCGGAACCAATCAGCCAGACCAGTCGACCGGCCTCCATCGACGCGCTGAAATCGTAGAGGCGCATCGCAAGATTGACCGAAGCCCCCGACGCTTCCATGATGAACACCGCGGCGTGCGCCGGCAATCGATCGAGCAATACCAACACATCCTTCCCGGTGAGCACAGAGGGCAACACCAGGCTCGTGCCATCGCTTACGAATCCACCGAATAGCGCCCTCGCGCTGATTTGAGGCATGGAAGATCCGCCGAACCAGGATGGGCGCCCATCACTGCCGCGAAGAAGGAAGGTGACCGATCCGTCGCGACCGACGGCGGGCTCGAATGATGGCAACGTGGCCGACTCCGCCATCGCGGCCACCTCAGGCTGCATGCGATGGAGCGTATCGAGATTCCGGGCGAGACACTTCGCACTGTCGCGCGCAAACGAATCGAGCTGAGGGTTCGCGGTACCGGTACTCAACCAACTCTCCCAGGCAACCGACCGTGCCGCCCTACCCCCACCTCATCGCAAGCCCACACCGAACCGCGCCCGTAAGGAAGCGGCGCCGGGCCACCGTTGCAACCAGCCCCCACCCGGCCCACGCGCCGGCGATCCCGCGCAAAGAACAAGGTGATCTACATCCGGCTCATCGCGATCACAAAGAGCACCACGATCCAACTCGCCCAGCCAACGCCCGCCACAACGGTCCACCAGATCCGCCGCGGCGGCGAGTTTCCAATGGGCAGTTGATCTTGGGCCAGACTGTCGGGTCCAGCATCAGCATTCGAAGATTCCAAAACAAATCACTCCATGACAAGAGGAAAACGGCCCCGCCCTTCGCCGCGACCGCAAGTCGAACCACACCGCGGCTCATGGTGGTCATTCTAACCGCATCATGCCACGGCACCAGGCAAAGATGCACGATGGACCGCCGGCTCAAGAACCATCCGCCGCCGGCACCTCGATCCGCACCGGTACCTCAATCGTCTCCGCACCCGCGATGGACGTCGTCACTACGACCACCGTTTCATGGATGCCGGGTGGAAGATCCTGCACCAACGCGATTTCGAGAAAACGCAAATGCTTGTACCGCGAGCTCGCCTCGTAATCCATCCCGACGCGCACCGCGTCCAGCGCGCAATCCGCTTTGGTGAGTTTCAGCGTGGCTTGCGTGGCTGCCTGAAGCTTCAATCGGCGTCGCGTCCCGACCGGCGTACCGTCTTGCCGAAGCACCACCAACGCGGGTTCCACCGAAATCAGCGGAGCCACATGGCCGAACACGGGAATTGACAACAGCGGTTGGTCCAGCGACGACGTCTCGACGTTCAACGTCGCAGCGAACGGCCCGGAAGGGGCGTCATCGCGCACCGTCATCGTAAACTCGTACCGATCGCGCGAATTAGACGCCCCGATCGACTTATAGGTAACACCCAGCAGCGGTCCCGCCGATGCACCGAGCACGTCGAACGGCGTCTTGGCCGGCGCCCGAACGATCACCGGAGTCAATCGCCGTCCGCGGGCCGTTTTCTTGCGCGTCAGGTTCACCAGCGACGGTTGCCAGATCAAATCCGCCACGATTTCGCCGCGAACCGTCGCGGAATGCGTGCGCTCAAAACCGTCCACGTTGACGCGTACGGACACTTCCACGTTCAAACGACCCAATGATGCCGTCTCCAAAACCGTGAAATACACGCGCTGCCCCGTCTTGCTACCGTCTCGAAACGGTTTGACCTCGAAACCAAGCGGGGCATATTCCGGGAGCTCGACGCCAAGAATCTCAAGACCGCTCCGACCGGGCGACGGCGAGAATTGCATGAACCGATCCGCCGTCTGACCTCGCTGGAGCATACGCACATTCAAGGATTGACTGGGCGTGGCGTCATAGAGGCTCTGCACCTCGGCCGTGAATTCGAGTCGCAGGCGATCTTCGGCAGGGTCGTTGCTCTCTACGGTAATGTGTTTCCGCTGCGATCCGCGGCGTTTGGTGCTGTCGAATTGGGCTGACAATTCTAGCAGCGAACCCGGAGGAATCACCCGCTGATCATCGGGCAAATCGATCACGGTGCAGCCACATCCCGCCCGAGTCTCCTTGATGACCAAGTCTGCGTCACCTTGGTTTTCCAGGATCCAGCGGACGATCACCTTGTCTCCCTCGATCACCTTTCCCAAATCCTGAATCCGATTGGCTACGAACAGCTTAGGCTGATCCCGAACCGACCGGTCATGCTGTTTCGGCGTGGGCGGCAGTTGCCCCATCGCCGAAGTCCCCACCATGGCGAAGAGCCCCAAGACCGGCCACGTGGCGAACCGGCGACCGATCATCCTCACGGTGCCGCTCCGATCCCGTCGATTCAGTTCTTCGGACTGCCCGCGCAAAACGCACGGCCCCACCGAACCGCACTCAACCCAACCCGATACGCTATCCATCCTCATACTTCACTTCGCTTTCGATCCAAGTTCGCTGCGATTTCGCGCAAGCCATCGGTCGCCGGGCCGCCGGCTCATCCTCCCGAGCCGCGAGCTTCAGCCCGCGCGGCCCCGAATTCAAGCCACGGCGACACCAACGCAATACCCACGCACTGCCCGCGCGGATACGACGCCGACAGTCCGCCTTCATACTATAGGAGTTGTATGTGGCCGCAAAGAGTCATGGAAACGCAAACGGCGGATTCAGAAGAATCGGGGCTCGCACCGGCGTCCCAACGTCGATCTCAAACCGCTCGTCAAGCGGCTGATCAGCGGCGCCGATCCATCTGTCCGAGAAGCGCCCCGATCGGATCGGCTCGAGATTCGGATTCCTACGGAATGAGCAACTGAAGGTTGTGCACCCTCGGCCCGTCATTGACGTCGCGGAGGGAAAGATTGACCGTTTTGCCCGTGAGCGCCTGCCCCCTGGAGAAACGAAACTCCACGGTTTGCGAGTCGCCCGGTGAAACGTTGGTCAGCGGTCGGTACTGCCTCTCGCGACCCGGCACATTGGCGGTGCTACGAAGATCGATCATCTTTGCAGAACGATTCGTCACGGTATGGGTCAGAATGATGTCCCCGCCCTTGCGCGAAGCCATCGCCAAGACATCGACATCCAAGAGCCCCAACCGCAACGTCAACGGAACCTCCAGAAAGTACTCCGGGCGAGAAAGAGAAATCTGGGCGGTTAACTGGCGCTGCCCCGCGGCGACGTTGTGCGGATACCGAATCGACACGGGTAGCTGAGTCACACGCTGCGGCGAAAGCTGCAGCGGCATCCGATTCCCGTTGATCTCCCACGATTCGGGTCCGGCAAGCGTGAGCGATCCGGACAGTGTACGCGACCCTTTGTAGGGAATCTCGATCGTGTGCTTGCCGAGTTCGGTTCCCGTGGCCAAGCTGTCGGGCTCAAGCCGCACCGAGGCCCAGAGGTCCACGAGCCAGTTTTCCACGCCTTCCACAAACACGGGCGTGTTGTAGAGGCGGATCCGATGACGCCCATCCCCGCCTCGCACCAAGGGCGTGGAAACGCCCCATGCGTCCACTTGTTCCTCGGCAGCTCCCAACTGAAGGGGGTACATGGTCCCCGATGCGCCGGCATGGGGATCCCACAAGACCAGCGTACTCGTTTCCCCAACTTGGAATGAATAACACACCACCCCCGGCGCCACGGGAAGGCGATGGCCCGGGCTGGCATCGCCCAACACGTCCGCGATCGTCCGAAGTAAAACATAATCTTCGCGCGGCTCGGCGATCCTGCCTGAAACACGGTCGCGAACGCACCAAGGCTGCGGAACAAAAACCGTCGAGGCGCCCTCAAAGCGAGCCGCGATAATCCGCTGCGCATATCGGGCAAGCCGCGCCAAGCGGCGGTACCCCGCCTCCCGAAGCGGCGTCATATACACCGACAGCGCTCCAGGATAGAGCTCGCGCGCGTCTTGAATGATCCGCCCAAAAGACTCGATCGCCACACCATGATCGATGACCACAGTTCGATGATCGACCACGACCGGCTCGTCGCCGGCGGGTGCGGAAGCGCCGATCGGAAGCGCCAGACGCGGCAGCGTGATAAATCGCTGCATCGTGCTCCGCGTCTGCTCCACGGCACGCTCAAGCTCTTGCGGATCGGCACCGCGCGTCGCATCGTCAGCCCCGATTTGCCATAAATCGAACACCCCAGCATTGGGAACAACCACCGCGGCCATATGATCCTGCCATGCACCGATGGGTCCCGACAACAACTCGAGCAACGGTCGAGGATACGGTCCGTCACCCTGCACGATCGGGCCCGGTGGCCCGATGAACACGCCCGTCAAGCTGAATCCGCGGCGTACGAGCGCTTGCAAGAAAACGTCCACCGCTTGACGCTCGGAAGGGGTCGGCGCATCAGCAGCAAGCCCACTCCAAACCGGAATTTTCGCCGAGCGGACGGAAAGTTGGCTCATCATCTCCGTTTCGGACGCGACGTCGCTGCGGCATTTTGGATCGACCACGATGCCAAACGATCTTCCGTTCGAGCCCGAATCGCCGTGGGCCCTGGCCAGACGCGCAAACGTCAACTCACGCGTGACGACTTCCTGCGCGCCGCTGAACACCCGCAGTATCGCATGGTACACGCCGGGATTCAGTTCGCTCATATCGAAGTCGAACGGTTCGGCCTCCGCGCCCACGCTCGCGCGGATCCGATGGATGGCCGCAAGCCCCCCATCGGCGGCGAAAATCGACAGCTCGGCCCGAAGCGTGTGGTCCTCGTAGTCCGCCACGACCACCCGAAGCGATTGAGGCTCTCCGGGAAGCATGACGTTCGCTTCCGATGTGGCCGTTAGCTCCGCGCGAGGAAGCGCAAAGATCGTCAGATCATCGAACCATACTTTGCCGCGAACATCCAATTTCTGAATATGACGACGCCCCTGAATCGCGGTGCTCCATTCAGATTCCTGCAACACCCACGCGATCAGCCCAATCGTGCGGGCGTGTGCCGGGGCCGACGGAAGCAGAATCTCAACCTGCTGCCAATCCCCGCCCATCTCTACCCCGCCGATGTACTTGCTACGCACAACCGTCCCGGCAATCGGACGCCCCCATGCATCAAGAAAATGGGCACTGAGGCAAGCGCGGGCGCCGCGCAGACCGTCAGGCTTGATGAAGCCTTCAATGCGATAATCCGTGTTCCGGCGGACCACGGTTTCGGAACCACGGTATTGATAGGCGACGCTGCGTCCCGAACATTGAAGACCGAACGAAGGCGGCGCGTCGTGGCCCACATCGACGTCAAACGCCCCGGTCGCAAACCTCGGAAAGCCCGGCAACGCAATCTGCGTCCAGAACCGAGGCTCGGGCTCAAGGTTCCCCTGATCGCGCTCATCAAAATCAAAGCGGTGAACTACGCGCTTCACGGCGTCTGCGGAACCATCCTCTTGACGGGCGACGGCCACAACGTTTCCCCAACAAAACGCACAAACGCTCGCCAGCAACGCCATACTCGCCTTCAAATCAGCGCAAACCTTGTCCACCTTGCCACGGTCCTTTCTACACGTGTTATCGGCAACCCAAGCGGCTCGCTTAGGCCACGCCACCCAGAGGTGTGCGACTGAACAACAGATCCCAGCCGTGATCCGAACCGCGCCCGTAAGGAAGCGGCCCACTCAGCCATTCGCAATCCAAGCATCCTGACGTAATATATCGTCTCTGGCGGTTCACCATATCCGTGCTTCGAGGCGCTAGATGGCAGGTAAAATGAATTCCGAAACGGCCTTCAAACTCCCCAGCAGTTGAAATGCAGCAGTCGTGACCACCTCCACCGCTCTATTTACCTTCTGATTGCACGCCAACAAATCTGCACGTACCATGGCCCAAACCATGAACGCCTCAAAGCCTTATCCGGTCCGCAAATACCTCACCAGCTTCGATTCCAATCGAACCGGCAACATCCTCACCGATGTCCTGGTTATCGGAAGTGGCGTCGCCGGCATGCGGGCGGCGATCGCGGCGTCGGAAACCGCCATGGTCACTCTGATCACCAAGGCCGACCTGCACCAATCCTGCACCAACCTCGCACAGGGGGGCATCGCGGTGGCCATCGCCGACGACGACTCCCCCACCGATCATCTAACCGACACCCTGCGCGTCGGCTGCGGCCTTAGCGACAAGCGCGCCGTGGAATTGCTGGTAAATGACGCGCCCAAGTGTATACAAGAGTTAGCCGACTGGGGCATGCCCTTCGACCGCAACGACAACACCCTCGAACTCGGTCGCGAGGGGGGCCACGGCCGCAATCGAATCGTCCACACCGACGGAGACCAAACCGGAAAGGCCCTCGCCAAAACCCTCGCGCAGCGGTTGCAAGCGACGAAAAACATCCGCGTATTCCAGCAGTGCTTCCTGATTGATGTGCTGATCGACGACGGCGTGTGTTTCGGAGCGATCACGTTTCAACCCAAGTACGGCCACCAGCTAATCTGGGCCAAGCAAACGATTCTCGCCGCCGGAGGATGTGGGCGGCTGTGGCGGGAGACGACGAACCCCGAAGTGGCCACGGCCGACGGTCTGGCCGCGGCTTTTCGAGCTGGAGCCGCGCTGACCAGCCTGGAATTCATGCAATTCCATCCGACCACGCTCTACGTCGCCGGAGCCGGGCGGGCGCTCGTTTCCGAGGCCGTCCGCGGCGCGGGGGCGTATCTCGTGGACCGGGCCGGCCATCGGTTCATGGGGGATTTCGACGACGCAGGAGAACTCGCCCCTAGAGACATTGTCAGCCGCGCCATCCACACCCACCTTCGACAAACGAGGGCCAACTGCGCGTACTTGGACGTGCGTCACATCGACAACATCCGAAAACGCTTCCCGCATCTTGCCCGGCTCTGCGACGCGTTCGAGATTGACATTGATTCCGACTTGATTCCCGTTCGACCCAGTGCCCACTACATGATCGGAGGCGTGGCGGTCGACCTCGAAGGGCAAACGGTGCTTGAAGGGCTGCTCGCATGTGGCGAAGTCGCCCATACCGGCGTGCATGGCGCCAACCGCCTCGCCAGCAATTCGCTGCTCGAGGGCCTCGTGTTTGGGCGACGCACCGGCCAGCGGGCGGGCGCATTGGCCGCCGAAATGGCAACGAATCGCATGCGTCGGATCATCAACCGAAACCCCGCATCCCAAAGAACGGAATTGGACCTTCCCGACATCCAACATTCCCTTCGAAGCGTGATGGGACGCAATGCCGGCATTATCCGGTCGGCCGACCGACTCATAGAAACTCAGGACATACTCCATTTTTGGGCCCACTACACACTCGACAAGACGATGGACGCCCCCCACGCATGGGAAACCCAGAACCTACTCACGCTCGCCTACCTCGTCACGCTCTCGGCACTAACCCGCACCCAGTCGATCGGCGTCCATTGCCGAGACGATACGAACGGCCAAACCGAAGCCCAACCCTATCTAGTGAGCGTCAAGAAATCCGGCGATGCAATTGAGGCATCTCGCCAACCGCTCCCCGCGTAAGCCGCTGCCCCCAACCGCGAACCCCCTCCACCGTAAAGCGAACCCCAACCTTTGCCCTTCGCCCACCCGAGCCGCGGGCTTCGTCCCCCAAGCCGCGGACTTCAGCCCGCGCGGCGCCCAGGTCGTGCACAATCCACCCGAACGCTATCCACGCTCCCCCAACGACAGACCCAACCGCCCCACCGACGGATCCGCAACAGGAATCGCATCGAGCAATTGTCGTGTATACGCTTCACCGGGCGCTGCAAACACCGCATCGACCGCGCCCTGCTCCACGATGCGCCCCTTCCGCATCACGGCCACCCGATCACTGAGCCACCGAACCACGCCTAGATCATGCGTTATAAACAGAAGGCCAATGTCTCGATCCTCCCGAATATCCAGCAGGAGATTGATGATCTGAGCCTGAATCGAAACATCCAGCGCGCTGGTCGCTTCGTCACAAATCAGCAGTTGCGGCTCCACAATCAGCGAGCGAGCTATGCCGATTCGCTGACGCTGCCCCCCCGATAACTCGTGCGGAAAGCGAGTGGCCAACCCGCTCGCCAAGCCGACCCGCTCCAGCGCTTGATCCACCTGGCGCCCCCGCGTGCGGCGTGAACCCATTCGTTGGATCACCAACGGCTCTTCCACGCTGCGCCCCACGGAAATCCGAGGATTCAGGCTGCCCGCGCTGTCTTGGAAGACCATTTGGATCTCGCGTGACAAAGCGCGCCGCCCAGCGCCATCAGGCTGATAGATGTCGCGACCATCGTACACAATCAGGCCCGCGCTCGGCCGAACCAAACCTACCACCGCCTTCCCGATCGTAGACTTGCCCGATCCGCTCTCGCCGACCAGCCCAAGCGCCTCCCCGCGACGAATTGCAAAACTCGCATCATCAACCGCCCGCAACGTGGAGACCGCGCCCCACGATCCCGCGCGAACCGGGTAATCCACGCACAGATGGGCGACTTTCAATAGCGGCGAAGCATCAGACATGGACCGGCCCCTTCCGTTGTTTCGGTGCATGGCACAACAGGCTGTATGGCAGGGGCGCATTACGCGACAGGCTGCATGGCTGGGGCGCATGACGCCGCAAGCTGCATGGTAGGGGTGCATGACACGACAGGCTGCATGGTAGGGGTGCGTGACACGACAGGCTGCATGGTACGGGTACATGACACGACAGGCTTCGGGGCAAGATCGAGAGTCTTGGTCGCAGGCTG
>CAZYXP010000139.1:0-10281 GCA_964651325.1 uncultured Phycisphaeraceae bacterium | reverse complement strand
ACCCGATTGGCCATGGCTTCCAACGCCTCCTCGATCTTGATGCCGAGGTTCTGCTCGTGGTAAACCCGCGCAAACTCCTTCGCGATCGGAGGCGGCAATTGCTCGTAGACCACCTGAATCGCACCGGCCAACGAGTGGCCTGCCCGCAGCGCCTGGCCCATCATCTCAAAGACGTCCGGCAGTTGATTCTCGAGCTTGGACATCCGCCGAACGCGTTTGAAGTTGATCCAAATAAGCGGAAGCACCAGCACGGCGGCCCCACACATAACGGCCACGGCGTAAAATACATGAAAAATGAACAGCACCACCGTCAAGACGACCGACGCCCCGGTGAGATTGAGCATGACCTGTGAGGCGGACCAATCCATATCTGCCTGGTCCAACGCCGTCTGCAGCTTGGGAATAAACTTGAACTTTCCGACCACGCTATCGGCAAAGCTCCGATTCTCGCCGAACGCGCCGCGACGCGTTATGTCGGTCCCCTTCTTGGTCTGCGTACGATGGCCCTGCAGCCGGTCCGTGATCTTCCGTTTCCGGGCGGATTGCGAATCCGAAATGGCCTGAAAAATCCCGTAGGCCAAGAGCATCGACCCCACGACGGGAAGGATGTAGACCGCCACCTGGGATTGCGCGAGCCCTTGCGTTAGCAACTCTGGTAACATCGTAGAAAGCTCTCCACCCAACGGACTACTCACCGGTATCCGTCATCAACACTTTGCGGGTAAACATATCCGGATCAATCTTGCATCCGCACGAAGTCAGCCGATCGATAAATGAGGGTCGAATCCCGGTCGCCACAAACTGACCAAAAGCCTTCCCCTCGGTGCTAATGCCCTTCTGCTCAAAACCAAAGATGTCCTGCATCGTGATGGTTTCGCCCTCCATCCCCGTGACTTCCGTCACGCTTACGATCTTGCGCGGTCCGCCGGTCAGGCGCTGCGCACTGATAATCAGGTTGATCGCGGAGGCGAATTGTTGGCGAATGGCCCGCACCGGAAGATCGAATCCGGCCATCATCACCATCGTTTCCACCCTGGCCACGGTGTCGCGCGTGCTGTTGGCGTGAAGGGTCGTCAGCGATCCGTCATGCCCCGTGTTCATGGCCTGCAGCATGTCCAGCGTTTCCGCCCCGCGACACTCACCGACGACGATTCGATCCGGGCGCATACGCAAACTATTGATCAGCAGGTTGCGAATCGTGATCTGCCCCTTGCCTTCAATGTTGGCCGGACGCGTTTCCAGGCGAACCACATGCGGCTGCCGCAGTTGAAGCTCCGCCGCATCTTCGATCGTAACAATTCGATCTGATTCCGGAATGAAACTGGAAAGGTTGTTCAGCAGGGTCGTCTTGCCCGATCCCGTTCCGCCGATGACCAGAATGTTCAGATGCGCATAGACGCAAGCATGCAGAAAATCTCGCATTTCGGGTGTGCAAGACTGGAAATTGATGTAGTCATCCCAGGTCAGCGGGTCCGAGCCAAAGCGCCGGATCGACATACTGGGCCCGTCAATGGCCAGCGGCGGAATCACCGCGTTCACACGACTTCCATCGGCCAGTCGGGCATCAACCAACGGACAGGTCTCATCACAGCGCCGACCAACCGCGCTGACGATCTTGTCAATCACGTGCATCAGGTGGGCGTTGTCACGAAACTGCACTTCGGTCAAAACCAGTTTCCCCTCGCGTTCCACGAACACCTGTTTGGGACCATTGACCAGAATATCGCTGATCGTTCCGTCCGATAGAATCACCTCGAGCGGCCCCAACCCGAACGTCTCGTCGAGCACCTCCTCGATCAGCCGCTGCCGCTCATGAAAGCTCAGCAGCGTGTTCTCCTGATCGGTAAGCTGTGCGACGATTTCCCGCACCTGTTCGCGCAGCGTCTCCTCGTCGCCGACCATCCGCGTCAGATCGAGTTTGTCGATCAGCTTGCGGTGCAGGCGCATTTTCAGTGCATTGGTCTGCTCGATCTTCTCATCAGAAACTTTGTTCTTACCGGACTTCGCCGCGGCGTTCTTCTTTACAGGTGCGGCTGTCGCCGATGCCCCGGCGCCGGCCTTTGGCGAAGCCCCCCCCCGAGCCGCCTTCGGCGGCTTGGCAGGCGTTGCAGTTCCTGAGAGTCGTTTTGCAAACATGGTATCGACTATGCCCCTCTGAATTCCCCAAGGCCTCGGCGCATCCGAGCGTCGTCACGATGGCCGGGCGCAGTCCGGCCGACACCCCTCGAACTAATGCGCAAAGATCCGCCCGATCAATCCCGGCTTACCCGCCTGGCTTTCGTCGGCGTCCTCCTCTGGCGGCTGGTGGAGCCGACGCGCGATGTCCTCAATGGCCGTTCTTACCTTGCTTTTTGGAGCAAAGGTCTGCAACGGTTCCCCAAGATTGATGGACCCGCTTACCGTCTGCCAATCGTCCGGTATGGACGCAAAGGCTTCGATGTTTAACGTCTTGGTCGCGTCCTCGATCGAAACGTCCGCCGAATTTCGACCCACGCGATTGGAAACAAGCACCGTCTTTTCGCCCACGCCTTCACTGTCTCGAACCTCACCCAGGAAACGCATCGCGTTGCGAATGCAGGGGACGAGCAGTTGTACGACGAGCAAATTTGTGTCGGAAAGATCAATGACTGATTTGGCTCGAATGTCCGACCGGTTCGGACCATCCACGATCACATACTCGGCGTGGCGGATCAAGGTCGATAACAAGCCGACACACGAAGCCGCCGTCATGGTGTCCGCTTCCGCCAAGCTGGTCGGACGGCTTAGCACACGCACGCCTGTGGCATGTTTGATCAATGCCCGATCCAACACTTGCGCTTCCAGTTGTTCCGGAGATTCACACAAGTCGGCGAGCGTAAACGTTGGATCAATATCCATGAACGTCGCGACCTGACCAAACCGGTAGTCCAAATCCACCACGACCACATCGCCCTCGGCCATCGACGCCAACTCAACCGCCAGATTCGTAGCGAACAAGGTAGCCCCCACGCCGCCCGCCGCTCCCGTAACCGTGATCAGCTTCCCCTCCACCACCGACTCGGCCTGTTGGCTGAGTATTTTGTCGATGGCCTCAAAGAGCGCCTCGTCCTCCATGGGCTTGGGCAGAAACTGTGTCGCCCCCAGCCGCATCGCTTTGAGGATCAGCGGTCCGTCCGTTGACGAGGACGTCGCCAGAATGGCAACCTCGGGATGCTGCGCTGCGATCTCAGCGATCGTGGGAAGCACGACATCCGGCTCAGGATCCAAGTTCACCAGCACGCCGGCAACGTGAAACTGCCCCACCGTCTGAGACAACAGGGCAGGCTCATCCACCTCGGCGACAATCCGAATCCGCTTCGAAGCCAGCAGGCTTGCGCGCAGTTCCTTGGAATAGTCTCCCTCAGTATTAAATACTAGAAAGCGTATGTCTCGCCCCATGGACGTCCTTATTGCCCTACCGCCCAAGCGGACGCACCACACGGTGGGCCGTGTGGTCGCGCCCGTTCGGAACAAAAGACCTCAGCCCGTCCGGAGCGCTTGGCTACACGGACGAACCTATTGAACCAACTGCACCGGCCGAATACCGCCCAACCGCCAGAAAATATCCGATAGCTGAGCACTGTATTCTTCGACGGAACCCTCCGCGTGGAAGTGCTCCCCTTGGCCTATATCGGCAATTTCTTCCATGAGGCTCTGATTAGACCCAGACCCAACACTCACCGCGAAGATGCGGATGCCCAACTCCGCTGCCGCGTTCGCCCGATTCAACGCCCAGGCCGCGCCCGCCGCGGTATTACCGGGGTTTCCCGCTTCGTCCACATTGGCATTTCCGTCCGTAAGCAGAATAATCATCTTTACGGACGCGGGTCGAGCCCGAGCACTCGAGAGTTCCTCGATCGCCCGTTGCAGGCCACCCCCCATATTCGTCCATCCGTTGTAGTGACCCGCCTGCATCGCGTTCAAACGATCCGACACCTGCAAATAATCCTGCGTCAAATCGACCTCATGGCGACCGTCCGTCCCATAAACCTCCAGCGACAACTGATCGCTGGTTCCCAATTGCGTGACATGATCGGCCATAAACGTGACCGCATCTTGCACCGCGCGCATCGGTTGATGCGGTGTGGTCGCCAGGTCCGGCGTCTCGCTGTGGCGGAATCGGCGTTCCATGAGAAAATTGAAGAACGTCTTAAGACCAAAGCGATACCGAAACTCAGGATGAGCGGCAGCCATGCGCGTGCCGCTATAACGCATGTAGTTGTAAATATAATCCGGCCAAGACGAAACATTGAAGGGATAGTCCACCAACCACGTCATCTCGCCGCCTCCGAGCTTCCCGTTGCCATTGCCGTTTTGGACCTGATCCGGAGGAAGGTTTTCCCAGAGCCCGCCGGGGATGCCGCTGTCCCATCGCGCCAACCCCATGGCCACCGCTACCCGGTTCACCCAATGGCCCGAAGAGCGACCGTGCCCATCCCCATCAGCCGACAACAGGCCGTTAATCTCATCGTTCGAATACCCGATCGTCTGATACATCTGCGTGAGGTCGGCGTTGGTCCAATTCTGATACCGCGGCAGATACAGCAAACCCGGGTCATCTTCGATGACGTAGTTGGCGTCGAGCGTATCACCCCAGTAATACATTTGCCCAAACGTCGGGCCCGTTTGACCGCCGGTCGGCGCCGTACCGGGATCCGCACCACCGTCACCGGCGTGGACCGCCCCAAACGTCGGAGGCGGCGCTGGGTTGGCCGCATCACCCGGAGGCGGAGGATTGATCCCGTCGCCCACGCCGTTGACGCCCCGGTTCACCGGAACGCCAGACCAAACGTCGCGCAGATTCAGATCGACCTGCCCAAGCCGATAGAGTTCGCTGTCATCGTTGTGAGAGGCCGAAAGGTCCGCCACGACGGCGATGTCACGCGGTATCATGATCGCCACCGCGCTGGCCTCAAGATTCACATTGGCCATCCCGAACACGCGGGCGAAGTAGAGCGGCAACGCCCCGTTGGCCGAGTCGGAGGTTTGTCGAACCCGAACTCTGACCGCATCGGGCAAGACGTCGGTCGCCAAGAAATCGAACGAGCCACTGGCCTCATTGAACGAGGCGCGACCGAATTGGACGTCCGAGCCGTCCAGCGTTAGCGTTCGCCCGAACACATGGTTGGACTGGGTGTACTCCACGGCCGCTGAGACGGCCGATTGCAGCGGGTCCGCAGAGTCGGGCATGGCCAACATGGCCGCGGCCGCCAGCGATGCGGCATCCGCCGTCCGCTGAATGTCCGCCTTCGTGTTGTACATCACGCCTACGTCCACGGTCAGTGCCGCAAAACCCAGCAACACGACCAGCAAGGCCGCCACTTGGACGGCCACTACGCCTCGCCGGCGTCGTCCGCCAGCTCCCACCGAGAATTGCATGTTCATTCGAGTTCCCTCCGAATCCGAAATGTTGGCCACGCAATACAAAAACGCTCTTGAACGGCAAGCAAGTCGCCGTCCCGGCCGGGGGTTCCCAAGTCAAGACCCCGTGGCGTAGCGCTTCGCCGAAGCCCGATATCGCGTTGCCCCCATGGCCAGCACGATCTGCGGGATCAGCACAACCTCGTTCATTGTCTGTTAGAAATCTGCGCGCGTTGCCTGTAGGGCGCTGCGCCGATAGGTAGGAATGTTGCGACGGTGTGTGGGGATGGATTCCGATCCGGGGCGAGACATGCACACCATGCCGCGCCCGGCGATTCGGTTGGCCCCGAACTGCGTGACCGGTCAATGCGCACCAATGCCTAGTACAGGTAACCTGCATCGATTCCCCCCATGCCCCGTGGTGTTGGGCGCCGTCCACCCAACACCATGATCCGGGTCTCGTATCACGTTTCCGAGACCCGGACGCCATTTCCTCACAAACCTAAGGAAGCGTGTTCGCTTCCGCGATTCCCCAAGGCCCATGTACCGATGACTCTTCCGGCTGCGAAAGCAACGTCGCCGGTCGATAAGATCGCGTGGCGGCTCCGTCCTTCTCGGATCCCGGCGTGGAATCCAGGCTGTCCAGAAGACCAAGCAGATAGAGCTCCGTCTCGTTTGGATCACCCCGCCCGTCCGTGGGAAGCCGCATGGCTTGATGCGCCTCCAGCGGAGCGACGATTTCCGGAGTCACCAGTATCACCAACTCCGTAAGCGCCCGTTGGTAACTCACGGACCGGAACAAGGCTCCGAGCACGGGAACATCACCAATGCCGGGAACACGCTGCGCCAAACCCCGAACACGCTCGTTCAACAGGCCCGCAATCGCGATGGTTTGTCCCGCGCCAAGCTCTACGGTCGTTTCCGTCGATCGAGTCGTCAGCCCAGGTACCGCAAATCCTTCAATCTGAACCGTCGTCGAAAAATCAAGTTCCGATACCTCCGGAGCAATCCGAAGACGAATCAGATCTCCGCCTTTGACCAAAGGCGTGAAGTTCAACCGAACCCCGAATTCACGAAACTCGATCGTTATCTGCTGGTTTCCCTGAGGAACCGGAATCGGAAACTCGCCGCCAGCCAGGAACGATGCGGTTTCACCACTCACCGCCACGAGATTCGGCTCGGCCAGAATGCTCAGCAGCGTGTTGTCGGCCATCGCTTTGATGAAAAACTGCGTCTGCACACGCGGAAACCCCAACGAAAGCGACGGAGTCGCCGATAGCGGAATACCATTGGTGCCCGTGAGAAACGGGACGTTCTGCGTCACCAGGGCATCGGCGGCCGCGCCAATGTCGATGGGGTTGATCCCGCCCAGTTGGTTGACCAGAAAAACATCCTTGACGTTCTCACCTAGCATGAATCCATTGATGCCCAGCTCTCGCAAGGCGCTGCGACTTACTTCAGCCACCACGCAACGGATCATGACTTGTTGTTCGCCCGCCACTTCAAGGTGGTTCTGTACCGTCGTGGACGGCGCACCGTCCGAACCCACCGGCAGAAACAACGTGGAGAGTTCGACCATGCGTTTCGCTCGTTCCGCGCTGCTGACCGTGCCCGAGAGCACGATGTGCCCTTTCACGGAGCGGGCCACGGCGTTCGAAAGCGAATCGATGCCGACTAGCGATTCGTTGAGAAACTGAAGGTCGAGCTCTACGGCGACGTTGAAGACAAACTGCTCCCCGTCAACGCTTTGCAGGACAACGCTCGTACTTCCGTATCGCTGCCCCGTCAACAGCAACCGTTTCGGGCTGATAACCTGGACGTCAGCGAACTGACTCGCGATGACATCGGCCCGGGTCACCTCCACCGTCGTCTCGACGGTGATGCTACGATCCATCGGCACGACCACGCGAGTGGTGTTGTCCGAAAGATCTACGACCTTCGCTTCGAACTTACTACCGTTGGAGCCCGCCTGCCCCAAAACGATGGTTGGCGCGGATGCCATGACCATCACCATGGCCAGAGCGAACGGCTTGGCCTGCCTCCGGCGGTCTTCCGTGACTGTTTGAAACATCGTATTAAGTCTCCTTACTCGCCAATCATATCGGGGTTGGACGGTTCGGCGTCGTCGCGCGATTCCGAAGAATCATTCGAACGCCGGGATCCGCTGGTACCATTGGATCGAAAACGCTTGGCGGCTCCGGACCGCCCACCTCTCGACCCTACGACGGTCGATGAATCCGAGTTTTCGAATGTAATCAGTTCTACCGCTGTCGGCGCGGTGTCGCCCGTCGTACCGCGCCGCACGGTCACGCTGTGCTTGCGGGGGACGGGACGCGGAGCGGGCCTTAGCGCCGTGGTCGCACGCGGAAGCGGCTCCGATTCGGGCTCCGGGGCATCACTCGCCAAGGCGCTGAACGCATCACTCGCCCGCAGGGCCGAGAAGGTGCCGGAGGACTCGTCCTCGCTGCCGCGCATCGCAAGCGTGATTTTTCCGCGGATTGAGGCCAGGTGAAGCTTGGGAACATCCTCTTTGGCCACGAACAACGTGGCCGACTTGGCGGGTTTTACCCGAGTCGGTTTCCCAGCGACCTGAGGCTTGACATTCTGCCCGATCGCCGCGACCTGGACATGCTGCAAGACCACTTCCGCGACGCTTTCTCTCTTGCCGGCCCGTTGACCCGGCGCATCGACTTCCATGACCACAATCACATCCACCCAGTCTCCAGGCTTGATCTGGAACGCAACCCCGGTCACCTCATCGATCTTGACAGACACGGCCCGGAATCCCTCCGGAATGCGACCGACCATGCCCGGACGCGTGCCCTCGGGGGCGATCATTGAGTTCATCAGCGGCGATTCTTGCGGCACCGACTTCGCGGTAACCCGACCTACGACGTCGTCGAAGGAGGTGATTCGCTCATTCGTCGCGACAAGCGGAGAACTCTCTGGAATTTCGATCATCTCCAGCATTTCTTTCTCGATGGTTTGGTGCGACTGGAGATCGACTTTGGCGCGTACGATCTGCACCGTCTTCTCCGGCGTACCGGCGCCCTCGGCACTCTTGATCGCGTCGACGCCGACTTTTACGGCGGCCAGCCCGATCCCCAAACCGAGCACGAGCGGTATGATTGCCTTGCCCTTCATCCTTTGGTCCCTCGCTCTTACGGTTGTTTCCGATTTCACGGAGCACGCGGTGATCTCAGTGGGTGCCTTCAAGACACCGATCCACAATCGATCCCACGTCCCCAAACTCGATGACTACACATGCTTATCGGAAGGATCGCGGGCCGATCGCATTTAACTAGGGCGAAAAGTTGAGCGTCCCTCCAAAATCTGAATCCGCGCGCCCGAACTCAATCACTCCCTCCGCCACGGCAGGACCACCCTCCCCCCTACAACGCCTTCAATCCCCAGATCCGCGGGATTCAGCCCGCGCGGCGCACAGGACTGGCGTACCGCCTAATTCTTGCGGCGCGCTCGCACGAATGACCGCGCAAGCTGAAGCATGCGGCTCGGAATCGGTTATGCGGAAACGGCGCGATCCGGGGGCGACGCTGCGTTTGCCCCGTCTACATCAAAGCAGGCCTTCAGCCCGAAATCACAGTCAAAGGGGTTGTCACGTACCCCCCTCACCTATCCGCCACCCAACCCTTCCTTGCGCATGCTCGTTGTACCAGCCAACGTGTAATTCGCCGTGCCGAAGAACCCGCCGACAAGCGAAATATCATTGTACGGAACCGAAACCGTAACGGTCTCGGTGTCGCTCACCCCGGCCACGGCATGGTTCATCGCCAGCGTATACCCGGCGGCGTTGGTCGTACCCATGATGTCGGCAACACGCGTCGTAACGTTGGTGTAGGGCGCGACGGAAGTTTGAAGCACCGCCAAACGACACCCCTCCCGCGATGCGTGCTGCAAGGTCTGACGGACCATGAACACCCATCCGTACTCGATGATCCCAAAAAGAATCGTCAACAGAAGCGGTAGCACTACCGCAAACTCAACGATGGCCGCCGCAATGGCACGCTTCTCGCCGTGCCGGCGTTTTGGATTGAACAAGCGTCGTTTCATTTTCTAAATCCCCCACCACCCGTACATTTTCGCGGCCAGGATGATCAGCGTACCGCCGGTAAGCGGGACGCCGTAGGGCAGCAACTGCGATGTGCTGCCGAAGCTCTTGGCCGAACCGTACTCACTAAACATCGTGTCACGATTCGAGCATTTCTGAAGAATGACTCCAATGTTGGCGCAGGCCATCTGAAGCCTGCCCGACGACAAGATCATGATCATCGCGGCGATCCCGCCGAGCGCCGCCCCCAGCCCGAAGGAATAGAACGTCATCAACGGGCCAAACCACACGCCAATCGCCGCCATGAGCTTGACGTCGCCCGCCCCCATCCCGTGCATCATCCAGGGTACAATTAACAATCCAAACCCGGTAAGAAGGCCGAGCCCGCCCGTTCCTAGGCCGCTCCATCCGAAATACGCCGCCTGAACGCAAAACCCAGCTACAATCAGCGAAAGATTGAGCCAATTCGGAACCTTGCGCTTTGCGTAGTCAATCCACGATGCCAACAGGATGCCCGGCACCAATATCGCGCAAGTAGCTTGCCAATATCCAAATTCCATCGCAATCGTCTCCATCCGACCTGACCCCTCCAAGTGCTCGGGGCTGCGCCCGAACAGGCCGATCCAACGGACAAAAAAAGAACGGCGAACGCCACCACAGCAGCGCCCACCGTCACGAGTGGCTTATTCCTTGCGCCGCACGACGCAGCGTGATTTCAAAGCCGGCCCGACGAGGCTCGCCAAATTGCGAGTACCTGCGCCGAACATGAATTGGTTACGCTTGATCATCAAGCAAACCAAACGGCAACCCGGCTAGATCGCCGCCAACTGACC
>CAZYXP010000138.1:0-10418 GCA_964651325.1 uncultured Phycisphaeraceae bacterium | reverse complement strand
ACGCTGGATTTCCGCTCGACGCCGATCGGATTCCGCTCCAAAGGGACATATGGCGAAGAGAAGGCGCCATCAACCGCCATTTGTGATGATTCCCAAAGAAGCACAAATACCGATCAAGCCAGCACACGCACTCGTCGATCCATAGGCACGGACAGCGGCTTATGGGACGCACAGGGCGCCGGCCGACACCTCTTTTTTGGGCGACCAACATGGATACCCTTCAACATGAAGCGTGGGTTAAGGCAACCCTCCAGTTCTGGGATGCCGGCTCCGAGTTTGAAGCCAAGTATCGGCGGATTTGCAGTTCCGCCGAACTAGATGCAACGACCAACGAGGACGAATGTCGCGAATTGTGGGAAGCGGAGACCGAGGCGGCCATGCCTCACCTGCTTAGCGGAATCCCGATCCAGCGCAATTGGACGTGCCTCGAGATTGGCTGTGGCGTGGGCCGGTTGCTGAAACCGATCGCCCAGAGATGTGAAACGGCCATCGGCATCGACATCAGCGCCAACATGATCGAGTGGTCGAAATCCTATTTGAAGGATGTCCCCAACGCAGAGACACGCCTGGGCAATGGGTGCAACCTCCCCGGTGTGGCCGACGCGAGCGTCGACTTCGTTTATTCGCACCTGATGTTTCAACACTTGACGAGATTCGACATCGTAGATGCCTACCTCCGCGAGATTCGGCGTGTGCTCAAGCCCGGCGGCTATTGCCGCATTCAGAACTGGCGCGACGCCCACAAACCGTTCACGGAATCCTTGAAGGATCTCGTCCGGCCGATTCTCGGCCGCGCGCGTTACAAGAGCTCGCGCTGTTGGGTCTGGGAAGAAGGCAAGGCCGTACGGTTTGGAGGCGTGGTATTTCATCCGAGACAATGGCGAAAACGCCTTCGTCGTCACGGCCTCATGCCAGAATCTGTCGAAGTCGGTTTGGGGCACGATTTCTGGATGTGGGTCACGTGTCGCCCGAACGCCACGCGGTAGCCTGTCCAATCGGACTCAAGACGCCGCGCTAACCAGTAGCGGTGGGGCCGTTGCACCCTAGCAACCCCGACGAAATCTGGAAGCGCTCGCCACCGATTCAGTCCGCCAGACAGCCCCCCGAGCTACACCATCGCAATCGTTTTTCTATGCCGACCATGCCGTCTCCAGCCTCAAGTCCGGCTCGCTGTCCGACGTTGCCCCCCCCCAAGCCGCTGGATGCCCGCTTTTCTTGTCCGCCCGCAACAGCAAAGAGCCACAATCGCTTTGTAGTACCAGATGTTCTGCAACCACGCTGAGCCGTCAGCGAACAGCGGAAAAGTGAGCTGACGTCATGTAACGCATCGCCACAAAACACGTTACACTCCCTGTTGGTTCCAGGGCTAACCGGTTGTTGGGCTCTGGTTGATGGCATCTACGACACGTTCCCAGCCGGGGCAACGCAGGCGATCGGGTCCTCAATTGAGCAATCACGACTACGGGGAGAACCTGCCGTACCTGACAAACGACATGCCGGGCGTGGGCGGGATCATCAAGCGGTTCGATGACGATTTTCTCGTCGAGGAAATTCCGCGCTATGCGGCGAGCGGCACGGGCACGCACGTCTACTTCATGATTGAAAAGCGAGGCATGCCCACCCTCGCGGCCATACGCCGGATTGCCGACCGCTTGGATCGCAAACCCAATGAGATCGGCTACGCCGGGCTCAAGGACGCCCACGGGTTAACGCGCCAGTGGCTGAGCCTGGAACACGTGGATGAACAACTCGTGGCGGATTTGTCGCTGGAGGGGATCCAGGTCAAGACGGTCGGGCGTCACACCAACAAGCTCAAGCTCGGGCATCTGGCCGGCAATCGGTTTGCCATCAAGATTCGCGAGGCAAACCGGGGATGTCTCGGCGATGTCGAGGCGATGGTGGCCGTGCTCGCCCGCCGCGGCGTGCCCAACTATTTCGGCCCGCAGCGCTTCGGCGTCCGTGGCGACAATGCAGCGGTCGGCTGCGCAGTGTTGCGCGGCGATCTGAATACGGCCATTTCGATCATGCTGGGTCGGCCCGCAGCCTCGGATCGCGAGGACGTACGCAAGGCCCGATCGCTTTTTGACGCCGGCGATTTTAGCGCTGCCACCGACGCGTGGCCCGGCAAGCTCGCCGGCATGGCCAGAATCTGCCGGGCCTACGCCCAATCCGGCGGCGACTCGCGGAAGGCGTGGCGTAGCGTAGACCACTCCCTGCGCAAGCTCTACGTCTCATCCGTGCAAAGCGAACTTTTCAATGGCTACCTGGCCGAAAGCGTGTCCACGGTGGACCGGCTGACCGATGGAGACGTCGCGTGGAAGCACGCCAACGGAGCCTGCTTTCTCGTTGAAGACGCGGCCCTCGAACAGCCTCGCTGCGACGCGTTCGAGATTTCTCCAACCGGCCCGTTGTTCGGCAAGAAGATGAAAGAGGCGAGCGGAGCTCCGGCCGCGCTGGAGCAAACGATCATCGAACAAAGCGGGCTGGCTCATGCGCAAATCCGCGTTCAAGACGGCAAGAGACTAGACGGCGCCCGACGCCCCCTGCGCGTGCCGCTCAAGGATGCGGCCGTCACGGCAGGTTCGGACGCGCATGGGCCGTTTGTGGCGCTGACGTTCGAATTGCCCCCCGGCGCCTACGCGACGAACGTCACGCGCGAAATCTGCAAGACCTTGGATCGGTATCATCGGCTGTCGCGATCATTGGGGGCGCCTTGATGCATCGGTCGGCGACCACGCAAGATCCGGCGGCTCGGCTTCCGGTTTGACCGCCGAGCGGCGCTCAAAGACGACGATCGGCCCCTCACGAAGATAGCCGCGGTAGGCGGGATTCCGTCGGAAATGCTCGACGAGGTCGGCGAGACCGGTCTGATCCCATCGATCGTTTAAATCGACAATGACGAAATCCGCCGCCATGGCCCGCCCGCCCGTATAGAGCCTGCGATAGTCCGTGAAGTGCGCCGCGAGCCGCTCGGTAGCGAGCACCGTCTTGGCCTTGGGGACTTGCTCGCGCAGGCGGCGGACCGTTTGCATGCGGGGGTCGGGCGTGTGCAAGGCCTGCGCCGTGGCGTACACCTCATACGACTTCGCCAGCGGAGAGAATCCAAAGAAGAAATGGGACCAAGCTGCGCAGGTTATCAGAGACAACCCTACGGCACGCGCGAAGGATTCCCTGTTTGCCGGAGCGCCCCCCGCTAGCCATCGGACCCACAAGCCCGACCAAGCCCGATCAGCTCCGGAACGGCCCACAAGCGCGATGCAGGCGAAAAACAGCAGCGGAACTGCGATCGCCGAATGCCAGAATTTAATGCTCAGGTAGTCTGAATTGTCGAGCAACAGTATCATCACCAAAGCCGGAACCGCCGCCAAACCCATGCGCCAGCCGAACACGCAAAGCGGGCCAAGCGGCACCAGAAGCATCAACAGAAAGTTCAACCCCGCCGGCCGAAGCAAGCGTTCGAGCAGCAGCGCTGGCTGCTGCACCGCGCCACGCAACAATTCTCCCGGGGTCTGGCCGAGCGTCCCAAAAAGTGAGAAGCGTTCGTAGTGCTCGGTCGCCGCGAAGTGGGGGATGATCACCTGCGCGCAGAGCAGGAAATAGACGACAGCCCCCGCGGCGACCGCCGTGCCGAGCTTTCGTTGTGGCGTGAACAGCACGAGGCAAACACCCCATCCCAAGATCGCCGCAGCCGCGGTCTCCTTGACGAGCAAGACTAGAAGAATCAGAACAACGTGCCATCGCTTGGCACCTGATAGATGGGCGAGCAGCATGAGCGAAATCAGCGGCATCGCGGCGTAGATCCACTGAAACCCGTACGTATTGGAATAGATGAACCGGCTTTGCGTGGGAATCAGCAACCAGGCCAAACCCACGACGAATGCGACGAACGTGGACCCACCGAGCTTCTTGGCGCAAGCGTATGCAATCAAGGCGGGAACATGCACAAGGAACGCACCACAGACCATCAGCAAATGCGGTGACGACACCAACGCGTACAGCGGCACCAACACGTACAGCAGCGGGACAAAATGCCAGCCCAGCCGCGTGTTCGCAAAACTGTCGCTACGAAGCCCGCGCCCGGCGAGGGCGTTTTTGAGTTCCTCGGTGAAGTGGCCCATGTCCGCGTGGCCCAGCATCAGGTGGTCGAAGAAGTTGATCTGAACCCCCGTGTGCAGCACCGTCAGCGCCAGCACGCCGGCCGCGAGCAAACCGGGCGCCAGCCACCCGTGGCCGAGCGGCTCGAGCCCCGTCGGCATCCGCGCACCAACGCGTACCGCGGTCACCCCGGCGCCAAGAATAAGCAGGAACACCATCCAAAATGCCGGCTCATACCCAACGCAAGGGGCCAGCGCAAGCGGCGTCGCAAACAGCAATGGATGAACCATCACGCAAACGGATCGAAGCCTGGCCCGCCCCCTACCCGCCGCGGTCGCCCACGCCGCGCCCAACAACGCCACCGCCAAGACGACGGAGAAAACGGTGGGCGCCCAATAGTGCGTCGCAGAGAAGCGAATCGCCGAGTACGAAACAATGTTGAACTGGTAGGGAATGACGGCCGCAACCGCCAGAAGAAAAGCAGCAACGGCCGCGAATCCGAGCGATGCGGACGCGACCGCCCATCCATTTCGTGGGCCGGCGCATGAATGATCGATCACGCGTATCCTCCCAGGTCTAACCCGCCCGACCGCCTCTCCCAAAAATCAGGCCGGCCGCGATCGTAGCGCCGATCAGGTTAAATACCATATCCAGGAGCGTGTTCTCGTATCCGCCCACGCCGGTTTCGGGCAAAATCACGACCGCCACGAACTCGATCAGCTCGTTGACGGCGCCCATCCCCAACCCCATCAACACGACAAGAAAAACAAGCACACGGGCGTGTGCCAGCTCTTCACGAAGATGCGGACGTAGCAAATGATAGCAAACAAGCGTCGCCACGCCGAATCCAAACGTGTGGACGAGGTCATCATAGCCCAGGACATTGTACGGTGGACCGATCAGAGGGATAAGCACAACATCATAGAGTGACCCGCCGGCCACGCGCAGGTTGCCGCCGGCCATGTGGAGCAGCGCCCATAGCGTCAGGCCCCACAGTATCGGCAGACTGAACCGGACGGTCCGCTGCCGCCAGACGATCAAACCACCGACCGCCGCGATCACCGCCACATAGAGAATGAATTCATAGTTGACCGGATCAAGCGCCATCCAGCCGAACGCGGCAAGCAAAACCGCATTGACAACGAGGAGCGGTCGTTCCTTCTTGGTCAGCAGCATGGCCGAATTGTGTTTGAATACCGACGGTTTGCAAGGGCGAGCCATGCCTGGTTCGCGGCGTTTCATCCACCGAGCCGCGGGATTCAGCCCGCGCGGTTGCACGGACGCGGCGGTCTCCCCTCTCCGCCCTCGTCGTCCAAACTAAGGCAACGCGGCACTAGGTTTCCCTTTCAGCAGATGCGCCGCATTCGGGGCAGTGGGTGCCCGGGGATGGCCCGAGCCGGACCCCGCACGACCAACACACGCGCGTCTTCCCACATTCCGGGCAAATGCCCGTGGTGTTGCCCGTCAGATCATAATGGCAATGCACACATAGCCCGGGAACTTGCTGGCGCCGGCGAAAGGCGTCTTTGAGCACGACGAAAATTGGATACGCAAGCAGCAGCGAAACAGGAGCCGCCACCGACGTGCGGACGCCGTTCAGAAGGACCACGGTGCCTCCGCCAGGGTGAACCGGTCGCAATACCGTCGAAATGATCGCGTATTGCGAAATCCTGTTGGGCGGAGCGTGCTGAATGCGCTGACAGATAGACCTATCCGATTGGAGGCGGAGGTTGATCCGACGACGATCGTCGGAGATTTCCATCTCGATCGGCTCGTTGCATTGGTAGTGGTAGACACGCAACAGCCCGTCGGAACAACAAACATAAGCCTGGTCGCGCTTCGAGAGGGTCATCGGAAGCAGCACAGGTGCGGCATAGCTCACCCAACCGATGATCGCGCCAGAGATGGCTGCGAGCGTCAGCGCCAGGATGCCGACACGCTCACGCTGGGATCGCCGGTGCCAAGGTTGAATCATCGCCGCCCTCGCTGTTGAATGTCATCCGACAGACAACGCACCGAACCGCCGCGTTGTAGCACAGCCGCCCCCGGCTGCGTCCCCACACTCTACGACATGGACGCGCTCCGCCGCCTCTTCACAAACCCCATCTTCGCACCTTCCCACATCCCCCTTAGTGTGTTCGTGCCTTGGTGGTTCAACATCCCGAGCTTAGAGGCGGTGGCCGCCACCGCCGAGGCCGTTACCGTCCTTGCGCCCCGCGCCGCCCGGGCCGGTACCCCTTCGACCGGGCCTTGCGCCTTGCCCGCCCCTGCCGACCCACCGATCCGGGATCGGCTGAAGCACTATCGGCTCCGGGGGCAACATCGCGGCCCGGTGCATGATAATAGTCCGCGCCCGCCGCGTCTCGCTGTGCATGGTGACGCCGCGCCTCGATGGCCTCGCGCGGGGCGTGCGTCGGAATCAGCGCGTGGCATCCGTCGCCGATCAAGTCCGTGCGCTTGGCCTGCACCAACGCCCTACGCACCTCAAAATAATTCTCCGGCTTGAAAAACTGCATCAACGCGCGTTGCAGCTTGCGATCGCGCAGAAACTTCGCGACGTAAACCGGTTTCATGGTGATCGGATCCAACCCGGTGTGGTACATGCACGCCGCAATGTCGAACGGCGCCGGAATGAAATCCTGAACCTGATCGGGGCGATATCCATTTTCCTTCAGGAAGAGCGCCAGCTCGATCATGGCGTCCAGCGTGTTGCCCGGATGCGCGGAAATAAAATAGGGGACCAGATATTGCTCCTTGCCGGCCTCTTGGGACGCGCTGGTGAACTGATCGGCAAACCGCTGGAAATTGTCCAGCCCCGGGCGTTTCATCAGGCCCAGGGTGGCCTTGTCCGTGTTTTCCGGCGCGACCTTGAGGTGGCCGCCGACGTGATGCGTCGCCAATTCTTCCATATACTCAGGCGATAGCTGGGCCAGGTCCATGCGCACCCCGCTGGCGACGAAGACCTTGCGGATGCCCGATTGCGCCCGCGCCGTTTTCATTACGTCAATGAGCGGGCCGTGGTCGGTCTCCAGCAACGGGCAAATCTTAGGATGCACGCAGGAGAGTCTGCGGCAAATCGCCTCAACGGCGCCGTCGCGGCACTGCATCTTGTACATGTTGGCCGTCGGGCCGCCCAAATCGCTGATGATGCCCTTGGCGCCGGGGTCCCGCCCAATCCGCGCGACCTCCTTCGTGATGGAAGCCTTGCTGCGCGACTGAATGATCCGGCCCTGGTGCGTGGTGATCGAGCAATACGTACAGCCGCCGAAGCAACCGCGCATGATCGTGACCGAATCCTTCACCACCTCATAGGCGGGAATCGGATCCCGATACGACGGGTGCGGCCGGCGTGTGTAGGGCAGGTCGTAAAAAAGGTCCATCGCCCGCTCGGATTCCGGTTCACGCGGCGGGTTGCAGACCACCGCCTGGCGATCGTGCCATTGCACCAGCGTTTTGGCGTTGTGCGGGTTGGTCTCGTGGTGAATCCGCCGCGTCGCCACCGCAAACGCTCTGGGATCACTCTTTACGTCCTCAAACGACGGCAAGACAGAAACCCGAGCCCCCTCCGGCGGGGCGTCCTTCGCCCCCAAGGCGTAGGCGACGCCGCGCATGTCGCGAAGATCCTTGATCGACTCGCCACCGGCAATCCGCTTGGCCGCTTCCACGATGGCGGATTCGCCCATGCCAAACACGAGCAGATCCGGTTTGGCATCCATCAGGATCGAACGCTTAACCGTGTCGCTCCAGTAGTCGTAATGGGCCAGCCGTCGCAGGCTCGCCTCTACGCCGCCCGCCACGATCGGCACGCCCTTGTACGCCTCGCGGGCTCGCTGGCAGTAAGCCAGCGTCGCCCGGTCCGGCCTCATGCCGATGCGGCCGCCCGGAGAATAGGCGTCGTCGTTGCGCACCTTCCGATTGGCCGTGTAGTGGTTGATCATGGAATCCATGTTGCCGGCGCTGACGGCGAAGAAGAGGCGCGGCCTGCCGAATTCTCGCCAGGCGTCGCAACTGTGCCAATCCGGCTGCGCAATGATGCCCACGCGGAATCCGAACGCTTCCAGCACGCGGCCAAGGATGCCCGTGGCAAAGCTGGGGTGATCGACGTACGCGTCACCGGAGACGAAGACGATATCGACTTCATCCCAGCCGCGGGCCTGCATTTCGCCCCGCGACATGGGCAGCGGCGCGGTGGGCCCATTTCCAGAGCATTCATGCCCGCCGATCATCTCGTCGGTAGATTGCGATTCAACGCGAAGCTGAACATACCCGGACGAGCCTCCGGATGCGTGCGGTTTGGACGATACCATGCTTTTTTCCTCGAGACCGATTCGTCCATCCGGAAACGCCCGAACTCGCGAACCAGCTCCTTGCGTAGCCCAGCCGACCCTCGGCTGAGTCTGGTGTAGCCCAGCCGCCCTCGGCTGGGAAGAATTCGCCCGGATTCGCACTCGAGGGCCCGAACCACACCCGAGGGCGGGTGTGCTACATACCGGAAATCCCCTCCTATTCGTCCGGGTCGAGAATAGACATAAACGCTTCCTGCGGGATTTCCACGTTGCCCACCGTCTTCATGCGTTTCTTGCCCGCTTTCTGCTTTTCGAGCAGCTTGCGCTTGCGCGTCACATCGCCGCCGTAGCACTTGGCCGTGACGTCCTTGCGAAAGGCCCGGATCGTTTCACGGGCGATGACCTTCGCCCCAATCGCCGCCTGCAGCGGAATCTCAAACATGTGCCGAGAGATTTCCTTCTTCAGCCTTTGGATCAGCCGCCGCCCGCGCCATTGGGCCTTATCCCGGTGGACAATGACCGAAAGCGCATCAACCGCGACACCATTGACCAGAATATCCAGCTTCACAAGATCGCCCGATTCGTAGCCGGTGATCTCGTAATCGCAGGTGCCGTACCCCTTCGTGCAGGTCTTCAGCTTGTCGTAGAAATCGTAGATGATTTCGGCCAGCGGAAGGGCATACGTCATCATCACGCGTGTCGGCGAGAGATACTCCGTTTTCTTGTGCTTGCCGCGCCGGTCCATGGAAAGCTGCATGACCGTCCCGACGCTCTCGGCCGGGATGATCATCTGAACATCGACGATCGGCTCGCGGACCTCCTCAACGCTGCTCATGTCGGGCAGATCGCTCGGCGATTCGATGCGAATCTTGCCGCCGTGTTTGAGCAACACCTCGTACGTGACCGTCGGCGCGGTCTGGACCACCGTTACGTTGCCCTCGCGTTCCAGCCGCTCCTGAATAATCTTCATGTGCAACAGGCCGAGGAAGCCGCACCGAAAACCCACGCCAAGGGCGTCCGAACCCACAGTGGTGTACGTATACGAGCTGTCGTTGAGCCAGAGCTTTTCCATGGCCTCGCGCAACTGATCGGTGCCCGTGCCGAGCCCGGGAAAGAAATCGCAATAAACCATCTGCTGCGGCGCCTCGTAGCCGGGCAGCGGTTTGTCCGTGGGGCGATTGGTGTGCGTTACGGTATCGCCAATGCTCACGTCGGCCAGCGTCTTAATGCTCGCCACCATGTAGCCGACCTCGCCGGCGCTGAGCGATTCGACCTGGGTCGGCTTGGGCGTGAACTTGCCCACCTCGGTCACCTGATACTTCCGTCCGACGGCCAGAAGATCGATCCCCTCGCCCTTGCGGATTTCGCCATCTCGTATTCGCAGATGCGATATGACGCCCCGGTGAACATCGGGTTTGGCGTCGTAGATCAGCGCCCGCAACGGGGCGTCGATGTCGCCGCTGGGCGGCGGGATTTTCTTGATCACGGCCTGGAGCAGGTCATCGAGGCCGGCGCCTGTCTTGGCGCTGGTAAAGATCGCCTCCGCGGCCTCCAATCCGAGAATCTGCTCGGTTTCCAGGGCGATGTCCTCGGGGTGGGCCGAGGGGAGGTCAATCTTGTTGATCACGAGAATGATCTCGAGATCGGCTTCCAGCGCCAGGTAGGCGTTGGCGACGGTCTGAGCCTGGACGCCCTGCGTTGCATCGACCAGTACCAAAACACCCTCGCAGGCGGCCAGCGCCCGCGAAACCTCATAATGGAAATCGACGTGCCCCGGCGTGTCGATGAGGTTGAGCATGTAGGTCTTCCCCTCGAATTCGTAGGGCACGCTGGCTCGATTGGCTTTGATGGTGATGCCCATCTCGCGCTCGAGGTCCATGTCATCGAGGAATTGCGCCCGCATTTCTCGCGCCGTGATAGCCCCCGTATGCTCCAGAATGCGGTCTGCGAGCGTACTTTTGCCGTGATCGATGTGGGCTACGATGCTGAAATTGCGAATTAAGCTAAGGTCCGCCATGAACGATCGATTTCCTCCCG
>CAZYXP010000137.1:8364-10471 GCA_964651325.1 uncultured Phycisphaeraceae bacterium | reverse complement strand
TTATCTGCTCCAACGAAAGGGAGCGCATTCCAATCTGTCAGATTGTTGACAAAGCTTCGCGAACCATTGACCCAAAGGAAAGCAAACGGGTTCCCAAATGGTGAGTCAAAAGTGAATCCAGGCATCACGTTGTCGGATACAAAGGAGAATTCTACGTTGGAGACATCATAAAAGATTCCACGTTCCTGCGTTCCGGGTCTTATGAGCAAGTTTCCGACAAGCTTGTTTTCCGCGAAGTTGAGATTGTTTCCGTTACTGGTGCCACGAAATACTCCTTGCTTGGCGCCAGCTGGCAGAATAATCGTGTTCAAGTATAGTTTGATATTCGTCAAGCCACGACCGGGGCCAGCGGTAGGGCTACCAAACGTCAAAGTGAGCTGAGAGTTTCCTGTTGAGAATACTCCAGGTTTCAGGATGTTGTTACAAATCGTAGCATCGTGCAGAGAGTCACCTATGCCGATCGGTCCGCCAAGCGAAGTCGTGCCGGACATATGGTTTGCCTCCATCCTGAGTGTTGTTACCGTTTGGAAGTCCTTGCTTATCCTACCAAGCCATATATCGCCATCTGTCATCTTGTTCCCGTAAGCATGGTGCAGAGTTCCTGCAACGAGTCGAAGTGTGGACTTGATCTCATTTTGAGTCAGACTGTTGTAAAGTATGTTTATCTTATGAAGTGGAGCAGTAGTTCGGATTACACTCTCATTACTGGACTTACCGAGGTTGCACCCGACGACCACATTGTGAAAGTAATCACGCCCCGAAGTGTATACGAGGGAGTAGCCGCTTGTGGCTCCAGTTACGCAGTCTTGCATTAGCAGTCCTGTGGGGCCGGGGCCACCCGGCACAATGAAGTGATCAAATCTATTCCCTGCTAGATCTGGCGCAGGCGTGAAAGAACCAATCGCATTAATGTCTATGAATGCGCACAAGTCACCGCCGACAGCAAACGCAATTACACTCGTTCCCGCGCCGTCAAGAGTTGAAAACGTGTTTTCGACCTGGGTGCCTTCCCAAACTTGGTGCTCACTGCCAGCCGTCACCGCAATCATGGTGTCAAAGCCGCCCGCGTCTACGCCCCAGCGAATCTTGGGGCGATTGCCTACGCCGTTCCATCTGATATAAGCGTTGTCGGCTGAAGCCTGCATTCTTTCAACTGTTCGTAGTTCATCGTGCCCACCGGCCAGTTCGTATTCCATGTCAGCCGTGGAACCGTGCTGGTCAAACGCGAATCCCAATGTTGCGTAGGGATCGCCCGCTGAATGCCCTCGGTTCGGGTTGGTGTCGTCGGTGCCCGTGGCACTGTTGACGTAGACTCTCGTTCTGGTGTTGGGTGCGATCGTGATGGGGGCTGAGGTTACTGATGCTACCTGGCGCGATGGGTTTGTTACCGTGCACTGAATGGTCCACTCCCCCTCGGTGAGGAGCCAGCCCATGTTGAACCCGCGTCCCTCGGTTGCCAGATCACGCTGGATACCATTAAGGCCCGGGCGAGGATCCGTAACGAAACGATACTTGGCCGGCCAAGCGGCCAGGCCGCCGACACGCGAGAGGGTCCACATAATTTTGCATTGGTCCCATGTGGTCGCGTCACCCGTGCTCGATGCGTCGAAGTCCAGCGAGGCGAAGACTGGGCAGGGTGACATTCTGGTGGCGGTCGGAGAAGGAATGTCAAGCACAAGCGTAGCGGCGGTGGGGTCAAGGCAGTCGGGTGTGCCGTTGCCGTCGGAGTCCGTATCGGGCACGCCGCAACCGCAAAGGCCGGGGCTCGTCTTGTTTGCGTCGTTTTCGCAGCCGTCGTTGCAGTCGACTACGCCGTCACCGTCCGTATCCGTATTCGCACAACCGTCGTTGCAGTCGGGGATGCCGTCTCCGTCTGAATCCGTATCGGGCACGCCGCAGCCGCAAACACCAGGGGTAGTCTTGTTGGGGTCATTCGCGCAATCGTCGTTGCAGTCCAGCACACCGTCGCCGTCCGAGTCTACATTCGGGCACCCATCGTTACAGTCTAGTACGCCGTTGCCGTCCGAATCGACATCCGGGATACCGCAGCCGCAAGCGCCGGGAGCCGACTTGTTAGGATCGTTCGGACACCCGTCGTTGCAATCCA
>CAZYXP010000137.1:0-8264 GCA_964651325.1 uncultured Phycisphaeraceae bacterium | reverse complement strand
TCGTTGCAATCCAATACGCCGTTGCCGTCCGAATCGATATCCGGCACACCGCAGCCGCATAGCCCCGGCACGGTCTTGTTCGGGTCGCTTGGGCAGGCGTCGCCGCCGGGAGGCGGAAGGTCACCCACGAGAGTCGAGAAATCCACGGCCTTGTCGGCAGTCACGTTGGTGAACGCACGATTGGTGGGAACGAAGGCGTAATCGGTGTGCTGCGGCGTTACCACGCCTGACCAGCCGATGGGAATCTTGATCTCGTAGAGCCCGTCGCTGTTGGTGACGCCGGTTGTGCCGCCGGAGGTTGCGGAGACCGTTACCGCGGGAATCCCGGCGCCGTCTGCCGTTTGGATCCGGCCGGTGACGATGGGCGATACCCTCACGGTTTCCTGAAGTTGCCCGTCGTAGATACTCCTGCAGCCGGTGGTGATACCCCCCGCCGTCATGGCCAGAGCGATCGTATGCACGCCGGCGGCCGTGAAGACCCGCATTGCGTTGGTATGGGTACTCACCGGTCCAGCGTCCTCCGTATCGTCAGCGCTCCACACAAGCCGGGCATCCTCCGGAATGTCCTCCCCTATGATCGTTGCCTCCAGGTTGACATACAAGGGCCTTGGCCCATCTCGTTGGTCGAATTCGCCATCGATGATCACTGTATATCCGCATAATAACTCCCCCGTAAGGCTTGCCGTCGAGATGGCCTCCCCTACGGCTGGAACACCTACGGCCACCCTATCCTCGGCGGCCGAGACGCCGTCTGAGACCTCAAGGAGGAACAAGAGAATCGAGCTTTGCGCAAGTTCCGGCGCTACGAATTGGGGCGTCAGCGTGTCAGCGCCGCTTAGCGATACCGGCTCACCGGCAATCTGGGACCACGATATTTGAAGTGGATCGCCGTTTGCGTCGTGGCTTCCGGATCCGTCAAGGACGACCGTTTCGCCCGGCCTGGCCATGGGCCCGGCACCGGCATCGGCGATCGGCGGTACGTCGATGGTGGACGACATCGTCACCTGCTCGGTGGGCACGACCGACCGTCTATCGCAATGGGGCAGGAGAGCTAGCGTGGCAAGCGCAAAGAACAGGGATCGGATAGCGAGGGAACGTGTACGAGTCGGCATGATAAATCCACCCCAGGTTGACGGCGGCTATATCCACAAGCCCATCGAACGCGATGACGCACACCTACGCCGCCATAACAAACTCTAGGATATCGGTGGGCTATCTATCGGGTGGACCGGTTGATATCTGTTCTACTCGCTGCGGTCGCTAACGGGCGGTCCGAAAAAACCAGGTCGGAATTTGGCGAGGCTGCGATAGGCCCGTTGAACTTCTGCTTTAATACACTGACCTCGTGGGCTGTACGGCATGCTGCCGCGAAACGAGGTGGTCCGTCAGGCGCATACGGGGTCGCGAATGTTGCCCTATGATGCTGTCGGCGAAACACGAGGGCATGCGTGGGCGGTGGAGTTGACGGGGAGTATTCTGCTGGCAACATGTCATGGTTGAGGCGGTCGAGTTATCGGTCATGATCAGGAATGAGGGCGGCTGACCATGAGACAATGGTTCAACGACCGGCATAATAGGATCGCGGGGAGTTTGGCGCTGCTGTTGCTTGGAGTGAGTGGCGCCGGCCACCGCTTGCTCGCGCCGCGCGTGTCGGTGTTGGATGATATCCCGGAGATACCCCAACATTGTCTCGACGCCCTGCCCTATCGAGTTGGTGAGTGGAGTGGAGCTGACCAACCGGTAGACGCACGCACTGAAGGGATTCTCGACGCTGATGACTACATCCGTCGGGTGTACCGGAAACGTGGCCTGCAAGCCGTTGGTCTGTTTGTGGCCGTATGGCGTAGGGATGTGGCGTTCGCCGTACCCGCCGCCGACCTGGTGCCACATCATCCGGAGGTGTGTTATCCCGCGCACGGTTGGAAGCTGGAGGACACCAACGTTGTGGACCTGATGACGCAACAGAAGAGGCCGCTCCCCGTGCAGGTCTTTCGTTTCATCCGAAGCCACCTCGAGACAGAGCGCACTACGGTGCTAACGTATTACGTCGTCGACGGCGAGCGGGGATATAGCCCCACGGAACTACGCCCGTCCGGCTGGCGTCCGAAGGGCGACTTTCGGTATGTGGCGCAAGTGGAACTTTCCGGTGTGGACGGCGGCATAGCACGGTCGGGTGAATCGCTCGCCATGGACTTTGCGCTGGCGTCCGAAGCGGAGATTCTCTCGCTGATAGACTCTTGCCTCAATTCGGCGGGATCATAAATGCAGGGCGGAATTCCCATCTCATCGACTTGATTGATCCTACGAGACGGGTCGGGTTGCTTGGCTGGAGGAAACAATCCTCCCGTCATGCTGTGAAAGAAAGTAGCGTATCGAGAAAGCGCATGTGGAAATGACAACAAGAACATTACCGACACATTCCAAACGGCGCGGGGCGTCGCGAACGAGTCAGCCCAAATTGGCCGTCGAGCGGCTTAGCTGGCTGCGGGACGCGCATCCGATGGTCATGGCGTTCTGTGCAGCGCTTTGTTGCATGTTCCTCTGGTCGTACTGGCCGGTGCTCGAAAGCCTAGTTTACGACTGGCGCACCAACGACGACTATTCAGTAGGAGCGTTGGTACCGCTGGCTGTGGCGTACTTGGCCTGGGATCGGCGGCGATCGCTTTCGCAATGCGCGGTCGGCCCATGCTTGTGGGGTGCCGCGATCATGCTCGGCGCGATAGCGCTACACATCTTCGGGCTGCTCTTCTACTTTAAGTCCGCAGAGCGGTATTCCATTGTGCTCACCGTGGCGGGTTTGTTGTTGCTCGTGGCCGGGCGCGACGTGTTTCGCCGCGTGTTCTGGCTTCTGGCGCTTCTCATTCTCATGGTACCGCTTCCCGGACAAGTACATACGTTTATTGCCGGCCCGTTGCAGAATCTGGCGACTCGGAGCGCCTCTGTCGTCCTTGAACTGCTCGGCGTTGTGGTGGTACGCGAAGGCAACGTCTTGATTCTAGAGGGCAGTACGCCCGTTGCGGTGGCGGAAGCATGCAGCGGTCTTCGATTGCTTACGGCATTCATGGTGGTGACTTGCGTGATGGCGCTGATCGTGCGCCGACCGCGATGGCAAAAGACGGCCCTTTTGCTTTCGAGTATTCCGGTGGCCGTTGTCTGCAACTTGATCCGTCTCACGGCCACGTCGCTCGTGTTCATGAGCTACGGCAACGAAGCGGCGGAGCGATTCTTCCACGACTTCGCCGGCTTGTTGATGATGCCGATGGCGCTCGCCCTTCTTTATGCGGAGCTACTTTTTTTTGACCTGTTGGTGATTACCGATGACGTGCCGTCGATCGAAAAGGCGTGAATTGCGATCGGACATTCTCGGGCCGTGGCCGAGCTTGGGGTTGGTACTCACGGCCATTCGCGATTTGAATTTGGACCGCACACGCGTCTCGGGTTTGGATGCGGTTGGAGTAACGTGGCGCATGTGGAATCCAAGCGCAACCGTAGCAGGTCGTCGGCGTGCGGCAGCACCTTCATGGAACATCCCGGTGATGGTCCAAGCCGAGCTGCCGTGCCGTCGCCACGCATGCTCTTTGTCGGCGATAGTGAGGGCTAACCAAAAACGTGGGTGGGGGCTGAGCGAAACATACCATGCGAATTGAAAGAAAAATGGCACGAGTCAACGTCAGTGTGTTGGCTACCCTTCTGATTGTGTCGGCATTGTTGGCGGTCATGGGCGTGGTTGCGCTTCGAATGCGTCGGCAGGCCGCCGCCGATAAGGCGCTTGCTGCAGGGCGAGCCGCCATCAACGTCGGAGACCTGGCCGTCGCATGCGAACAATTGAAGATCTATCTTGAAAAGCGGCCCGAGGATCTTGAGGTTCTCGAGCAGTTTGCGAATGCCAATCTGGAGGTTCGTCCGCGGTCGCCCCGAAACACCAATTGGGCGATAAAAGCGTATCGGCGGCTCCTCCGGCAAAGGCCCGGAGACGACGCGATTTGCGAAGCGCTCGCGGAACTCTACCTCGAGGTCCGGGACTTCAATGAAGCCGCTTATGTCTGCCAGCAAAGGCTCGAGGTTGAACCGTTGGACAAGGACGCGGCCCTCACTCTGGGCAGCGTGCTGGTCGCTCAGCGGAAGAGTCAGGAAGCCGCGGACGTTTTAAAACGTCTCATCGGGAACCACCCGGATCAAGTTCGGGCTTACGCGCTGCTCAGCAATGAGGCGTTGCAAGAGGGAACTTCTTCTGCGGAAGAAACGGCGCTCAAGTGGCTGGATCAAGCCGTTGCCGCCAATCCTGATTCTGCTGAAGCCAAGGTCTTGCGGGCTCGCTACTTTCGGCTTGTGCCGGGCGACCGCGGTACGGCCACATCAGACCTGGAAGATGCGGAATCGAAGCGCTTGACGGATCCCAACCTGCGCCTGGCATTGGCCGAGGAATGGCTGGCACTTGGGGAGTACGACCGCGCGGGTGTTCATGCCAAGGCCCTCAAGGAATTGGACGAGGCGGAATTGGAAGCTCACGACATTTATCCGCCCGACATGATGCTGGCGCTGTTCTCGCTCGACGGTCTTTTGGCATTGCGGCAGGGAGACAAGCAACGCGCCGGCGACGTGGCCGAACAAGGCTTGGCCGAGTTGGCAGAGGGACGTAGGCGGACCGCGTTTCTTCCACTTGCAGCGGAGCTCTTGATCGCCTCGGGCAACCTGGATGCGGCCCGAAGCTGCCTTGCGGACTACCGAGAACAGGTAGAGGCGGTCAGCACCTCCTCAAACGCTGTCGCCGACAATCTGATGTTCTTGGAATCGCTGGTGGAAACTGCGGCGGGCAACAATTACGAGGCGATCAATCGCCTGGAGAGAGTGCTGACATCGAGCCCAAGGCATCTGCGTGCCCGGAAACTGCTGGCCGCATCGTTTGTTTCCACGCGTCAGTGGCGCCAAGCCGAGCGCCAGTACAAGGAGTATTTGAAGAGCGTCCCGGGTGATGCAACCGCGATCCTCCAGTATGCGGACGCATGTCGCAACGGCCAGGACTTGAAGGAGTACTTGCTGGCCGCGCAAAACGCCGAGCGGCTTATGCCCAACAACGTGCAGGCCACGCTGGTTCGCATCGACGCCGAACTGCGGCTGATCGAGCGGGATACCGGTAATGCCGCGCCGCTGAAGTCTTTGGCCGAGGAGCTGGAATCGCTGCAAGTGCCACAAGATCGCAAGAGCCAATTCGACCTCCTTCGCGCGAGGGTGTCTGCACTGACGGGCCGCCCGGATGAGGCGATTCGGATCCTGGAGGCCGCCATCGACGCAACACCTGACGCGTTGCTGCCGAGGTTGCGTCTTGTCGAGCAATTCGCAAGAAACGGTGCGCCAGAAAAGGCCATGGCAACTTGTCGGGAGGCCTGCCATCGTCACGCCAAGGTTGCCGACCCGCACATCATTCTTGCGCAGCTGCTGATTGAGGACAAGCAGTACGAGGAGGCCGTGGCCGCTCTGGATGAAGCAATTCCCGAGTTGGATGACCACGACAAACTCAAGGTACAAGTGTTTCTCGCGCAGCTCAAGATGCAACACGAACAGCGACCAGCCGGCGTCTCCCTTCTTCGCCGTCTTGCGGTCGAGCATGACCAAAACGTCGAACTTCGACGCGTCCTGATTACGCTACCCGAGGTGCGCGACAACCCAGGCGAAGCTCAACGGCTGGTGGACGAGATGCGCGCGATCGAGGGTGAAGGCGGAACACGCTGGCCGGTTGAGCAGGCGAGGTTGTGGTTGCAGGCCGAGGATTGGGAGGACAAGGCGGCGGACGTGGAAGCGATGCTCGCGCGATGTATCGCCGTCGATTCGCGTTGGCAGATGCCGGCCATCTTACTTGGCAGCATGTTCGAACGTCTTGGGAACGACGCCGGCGCCGAAGCGATTTACGAGCGCGTGTTGGACAATGATCTCCGCGCCGGAGCCGTGGCCGAACGACTCGTGGCGCTCCTTGTGCGCAATGCGAGGTTCGCGGACTCCGACGCCCTCCTTCAGCGCATTCAAGCGGAATCACCAACCTTAACCAATTTCCGTGTTGCCAGTGCAGCGCGACAAGGCGAGTATGGACTCGCCCTCGAGGAGCTGCAGCGACGCGTGGCAGCAGATCCGCAGGATGCCGAGTCCCGCGTCAAGCTCGCACAAGTGGTCTACGGAACGCTTCAAGACGCGGACCAAGCCCTGGCGCTGCTGGAAGAGGCGCAAGCGATCTCGCCAGACCTGCTGGAGGCCGCCACGACGCGGGCTCGTATCATCCATTTGGAGCGCGGCCCCGAAGAGGCAGAGAAAATCCTCAGCGACGAAGTCGATCGTCGTAAGGATTTTGTGGCCTACCTTGCCCGCGCTCGTTACTTCGCCGAGACGGGGCGTCTAGACGAAGCCGACCAGGACTTCACGCACCTTACGTCGTTTCCGGAGTCCTCCGCCGCCGGGTTCCGGATGCTTGGCATTTTTCGTCATACCTATGGCCGCCGAGAGCAGGCGATCATCGCTTGGAAGGATGGTCTTCAACGGCATCCCGGCGATGTTGAAATCAAGCGGCTCTTGGTCAAAGCGCTTGTCGCCAGCGGCGATGCGGACGAAAGGTTGCGCGGCCAAGAAATGCTTGATGGCATGCTGGCTGTGAATCCGGAGGATGCGGATCTCTTGTACGTTCATGCCACTGCGCTCTTGGGTCAAGGGACAGGAGAATCAATCGCGCAAGCCGATGAGGTTCTCAAGAAGGTGGTATCCCTCGCTCCGCGCAATACGTCCGCTCATTTGAAGCTGATCGCAATAGCAAGCCGGCGAGGCGATAGCGAGGCCGCAGATGAACTCCTGACACGTGCCTTTGCCGCAAACCCGGATGACTTCGCCCTCGGATTGACGCAGGCGGAGCTACAGCTCGAGCAGGGAAACCTACGTATCGCGCGTGAGATGGCGATCCGCGCGCGGGAGAAGCGGCCTCAGAGCGCCGGTCCAACACTCGTGCTTGCCACGGTCGCACTGCGATCCGGCGACACCGACCTGTCGCGCACGCTCATCGAAGAGGCGGTCCGGCTCGAACCGGGGAACGAGCAAGCGCAGCTGCTGAAATCTCAACTCATGTATGGATCGGGTGAGCGTCATCAGGCCATCGAGAGCTTAAAGGAGTTTCAAGAATCAGATGCCGGACGCGGACTCGTCGCGACACGCTTGGCTTTGGCGAAAATGTGCCGCCTGACTGGCGACCTGGACTCAGCCTCGCGGCATCTGGGGGAGGCAATTAAGCTCGGGCCCGATCGAACGGATGTCTTCGTAGAGAAGCTTGCGGGGCTTGCGGCGTCCGAGCGTTTCGACGACTTGGTCAAAGACGTCGAGCAACGTCTTGCCGACCATCCCGGCGAATATTCCGTTCTTGTGGTTGCCGGGTCGCTCTTGGAGGCAACGGGAAAACCTGAATTCATTGGACAAGCCGCGCGCTGGTACGCAATCGTTCCGGTCGAAGACAACGCGTATAGCCCAGGACAATTGGCCCTCGCGCGCATAGCGTTCCAACGCGGCGATTCCCAGGATGCCGTGGCCGCGTACAGGCAAATCCTCGCCAAGGAGCCTAGCCATTACGAGGCGCTAAACGACCTGGCCTGGATCTTGGGCATGCAACTCGGCGAAATGGATGAAGCCATCGAGCTTGCCGATCGTGGCGTGGCCCGCTATCCGGACGATCCTCACCTGCTTGATACGCGCGGCGCCCTGCTTCTTCGGGCGGGCCGGTACGCGGACGCGCAACGCGATCTTGAACGGTGCCTCATGGCGGCCGCCGAAATCCCAGCGACTAGGGCCAGCACCCTCCTCCACCTAGGCAAAGTGCATTTGAAACGCAGTGACCCCGATCAGGCTCGGAGAAGACTTGAAGAAGCCAAATCGATCGACGAGCAATTCAAGGTGTACACCGAAAAGCAGCGAATCGAGCTCGGGGGTCTATTGAAGGAGGCATTGGTGTTGTTGGGGAAACCCTCCCCAAGCTAGATAGACAGGAGCCGAACTCGGCCTTCGCGACCTCCCGAAAGCGGCTTGAGAAGCAAAACCCCCCTTTATTCGCAGAGCCCGAAATATCCTACATGCGATGAGGGAGGATCAAATCCGACCCGGCCATGCGGGTTGAGCCGTCCCTGCCCGGCCCAGCAGCGTCGCGTTCCAGCGGGACTGCAGGCTTTACATTGACAAAGGATATTCTGGGCGGTGATTCAGGTCTGACCGAGCTGGCAGAATCTAACAGTACAGCGCAACGT
>CAZYXP010000136.1:0-10516 GCA_964651325.1 uncultured Phycisphaeraceae bacterium | reverse complement strand
AAGTGCCGCTCAAACCGGAGGTAGTTCAGAAACTCGTCAATGATCGATTGCTCACTCATGATCGCTTTACACTTCGGCGACTTCAAACACCCCAGTCACTTGTTCACCGTCCTCCGCGGGGGGAGGAAACAAAAACCCGCAAACTACGTGGCGATCTGATCGAGCTCCGTCTCTAGCCGTCGGCCCATCTGGTAACTCAGGACAGCAGCGTCGAACCAGTCAAACGCACTCGTCGGGTCCGCAGCCAACGAAGCAAACGCGTCGATGACTTCGCCCTCCTGTCCCGGCGGGTAGCGGAACACAAACCGCTCTTCACCCTTTACCAGAGATAGTTGCCGAATCTCATTCATGGCATCCCTTCCGCTCGCGGGTCTCCTACCGCGAGTTCAGAATCTTTGGGCCAACCCAGTAGTTGACTTATCGTCGAGTAACAGCAGAACCTTATGAAGTTCTGCTGGCTGACCACGAATTTCCGCCAGCCGTAGGGGCTCGCCCCCCCCAGACGCGCAGCGGCAAACGTTTTGATGGCATCCACGGTGTAACCGTGCGACGCGTCGAACACGTTTTGGGTTTGGGCGAGCAAACCCCGCTGCACAATTCCACGCGGGGCACGCGCCAGCGAGGCGCTGCGCGAGAGCGCAACAGGATCCGACGCGCCGTGGCTTTGGCCAGAGGACGTTCCGTACAGTTGGCCGGTGATTGAGATGCTTGGCGGGTCGTAGGGGTCATATTCTGCTACCGAGAAAACCAGAATCGCATCCGCGCCCAACACGCGTAACACCTCGAGGGCTTGCTCCGGGGAGTCCACACCGTTCTCGCCGCGCGCCGCAAGAACGGCCAAAACACGGCTGACGGGAACCGTCGAAACACCCTCAGCAAAGCTCAATTCGCTAGCCATCAGGTCTGCGAATCGATTGTGATCAAAATCCGCCGAGCCACTTTGATTGATGGCTGGCGCAACCGCGATCACCAACGGTCCGAATCGGTCATTGCCGATTCCAACCGGCGCAACCGGATGACGAACCACGCATCCGATTACCGGACTCAACAAACTGACGATCAGGAGCATCCAAGCTCCTAGAGTCGTACTCTTGGCCATCCTTTGCCTTCCTTCGGTTCGGCTTCCGTGCCGGATTCAGCGTAAGAGAGCCAGTGACACCTACGACCGAATCACACGTCTCATCGTCTACTTTGAGGCCACTCTTTGGATCGAAACGGTCGATTCCAGGACATGGGCCACATTTTTCTACCTACTCAATGTCCAGAATGTTCATCGCGGCCGTAGGTCGTACCGCTCTCCCGTTCACATTCGTTTCCGGACTCTTCCTGGTCACGGCCGTCGGTCCCGGTTCCCAAAGCCCCGGCGACACCGGCACTTGCGACCAGACGTTTTCTTGACCAATTCGATTGGATGTGAAGTAAACGCGCCCGTTTGCAGCAAACACGGGGGCGTAGCTGCTGGCGTAGCCATCTGTCAGGCGAATTCGTCCGCTCCCATCCGCATTGACTACCCAAATATCAAAGTGTCCGGAAACGGTGGCGGTGTCTGGCGCATCCACCTCAGCACCGGCCGTGCTTGCATAGGCCAAACGAGTGCCATCCGGACTCCACGCGGGCAGGATCATGGAGTGCTGCCAGTTGGCGGCAACTTCGGTCGGATACTTCGGTTCCCCGTCCACGATTTCCATCGTCCAAATGCTAAACCAGCGGCTTCCGCGCTCCCGAGCACGTTGGAATGCGATGGTTGAACCGACCGGCGACCAGTCTGGAAACAAGCCATGTCCGATAAACTGTTTGGAGCCGCCCTTGATCGAATCCGCGGTCCACAATTCCCACTGCCCCCCTTGGGGCGGCAGGCTGCAATACACCAGTTTCGTGCCGTCGGGCGACCAGCTCGGATGCACGTCCTCGGCCGGCCCTGATGTCACCTGAACCGGCTGACCGCCTTCAATCCCAACAACCCATATATCCCAATTCCCGCTTCGATTGCTGGAAAAGGCCACCTTCCGGTCATCAGGACTCCACGTGGGCTGAATGTCCGATGCCGGATCTCCGGTCAACAAAGTGACCGCCAGTCCGTCGACCGACTTGATGTAAAGATTCGGATGCTCGTTGTGGCGGGTCGATGAGAAGACGACACGTTTGCCAGTAGAATCCATATCCGGGTCGTTATCATCACCGATACCCGTAAATGTGTGCTGCTGCAGCGAGACGGCCGAGCGCGAGTGATACATCGAACTCGGACCGTCCAGAATTTCGCCGAACAGATTGACCCGCCGGGCTCGTGCAGCCGCCAGCATCGCGTTGGGTTGCCCCGGCGCCCGTGGGCGCTCATGTCGCAACATGCCGTAGTCAGCCTTGCGCGATGCCATATCACAGGCCGTTCCGCCGACAATGAGCAGAGCCGCAATCAACAAACGTGCTTTAGTTGGAATCAATGGACTACACCTCTTTGAAGAAACTGAACGTGGCCATTGGACGGGGCGCGACTGTTTGAAACGCGCTTCGCTCAAACACAATGGCTCTCCAATTCCGGTGTCATCGGCATCGGTTCACAACCAAAACAGTTACCAACTACAGCTCTGAATGTCCGAAAATCACTTGTGATATCGACCCAAATCGAATGCCGGCGACACCTCGCAAACGAGCAACCTTTGCCGGGCTGCCGCGCAGATTCCGCAGGCGCGACTCGATTCCCGGGGACGCCCATAACATCGCGGCGCGGACCGCGGGCACGGTGTTGGCCGCGCACCGTGAACGCCAGCGCGCGGATTGAGAGCCGGCCGCGGAATTCGTTGATGGGTGATTCCGAGTCCGCTCGGCGAGCCAGGGTTGGCCGTCCCGAAACCTGTTCCGCCCGGAATCTCTGCAAATCCATGGGAGCGGCCGGCCGTGAGATGGGCTACACTCCGGCTTTAGGACTCAGACTGCCACTTGTTCGCATTCCTGTCAGCCATCGCTCTTCATCTCTGACGAACTCCAAAGCAGGCCTTTGGCGCATCGCCGCAAACATCTCACAGGCGTTCATGCCCGTAACCACTTACTGCAAAAGAAACTAAAGTATTTCTTGATCCGGGCTCGCCTCCTTACGGTAGGGTGACTAAACTACTTACGTGTTTCGACAATCCTCATGTGATGGACGGCATCGGTAGCCGTGGCGTCCCCCATTCGCGGGGCGTCGCATTCTGGCAATCAAGTTTGCCCTTGCCATCTGTCTTGTGAGGCGTACCGAAGCACAGGCGGATTTCGCCTTGGCGATCCGCGGGGTGGTCGATGGTTGGAAGGAAGCATCTCGCCGTCTTGGGGGCTGACCACACATTTACGCGCAGCGGCCACATTGAGGGTGGAATTCCGCCGCTGATATGCGACAGATCTGAAGCCGAGGGGGAAGTTGCGATGCCCGGAGTGAACAACGGCAACGCCTATCCATGTGTTGCCATCGACTTGAATACCCAGTTTGACTTCTGCGCGGACGACGGTGCCTGCTGCGTCACCAATTTGGAAGCGCTTATGCCGAAACTGGAGAGAATCGTCGCATGGGCGCTGGCGTCCAGAACGCCGATGGTCTCGTCTGTAGATTCGCACCGTCAATGCGAGCTCCCCAAGGGGGGCAAGAGCAAGCACTGTGTCGATGGTACGATCGGCCAGGACAAACTAAGTTTCACCATGCTTTCCAAACGCATGTCGGTTCAAGTCGATAACACGCTGTCTGCACCGTTAGACCTTTTTCGCTCATTCCAACAGGTGATCTTTCGGCAGCGGGGCGAGGATCTTCTCGCCAATCCCAAAGCGGATCGCTTTCTATCACAACTTCCGGTAGGGGAGTTCCTGCTTTTTGGCAATGTGGCGGAAGAGGCGATCCGGTCCGTTGCGCTAGGGTTCGTCGCGCGAGAAAAACCAATTACCGTCGTGCGAGACGCATGCGGCTATTGGGATCAAGTCGCCGCCGACCTTTCGTTTCGCGTGCTTCAAGCGAAGGGGGTAAACGTGGTCAGCCTAGATGAGCTGCTTGAGAGAATGCCTGCAGGTAACGAGATCCTCCACAAGCGACCAGAGCGAGCCAACGGCAACGGCATTCTTCGCCACGATCCAATGCGGGACACCGACCTCGATCGGCTGAAGCATTGCCCCCGCAAACCTAAGAGCGGCCCCGGTTTGTCAAACACGCGCATCGAAGGTAGAATCCGCCGCGATCACGGGCATTGATGATCGACGACTAGCGGGTTCAGTGGCGAAACGCCTTCCTGCATACCGCAGCGTCAGTTTCTAGTCGGCGTTTTCCGAAACGCAGAGTTCCGGCGCGGCAAACACATGGCCAAGAAAAAACGACTTCCAAAGCAGCTCGCCATCCTCGATGAGGATTTGTGCACCGGCTGCGATGCGTGCGTGACGGTCTGCCCGGTGGATTGCATCGACAAGATCGCCGACCCAGGGCATCCCGGCTACGCCATGGGCGTGTGCACGATCGATCTTCCCGTTTGCATCGGCTGCAAGCTCTGCGCGCAGGTCTGCCCGTGGGACGTCATCACCATGGTGCCCACCGATCAAGTCATCAAAGAGCCCGCACTCGCGGCTATGTTGGAGTCGTAAAACCTTAGATGGCTCGGCTCGCCTTGCCCCTCATGCAAAGGTTGCTCGCCTCGTCATTCTTGGAATCACCCATGAAACGCATTGCACTGTCCCTAAGTCTGGTCGCGCTTGTTTGCGCGGCAACCGGTTGCCAGCTCGGCCCGACGGCGCTGAGAATCGGTCATGCGGCCTACGGCGACGCCGTGCGCAAGATCAACGATGAGCAAATGCTGCTCAACCTTGTGCGGCTGCGGTATCGCGACACGCCGGTGTGGCTGGATGTCACCAGTATTTCGACCCAGTTCGTCTTCGATTCCTCCGGCGACATCAGCGGCACCTTGAGGGAAAACGTCGGGCAAGGCGGGGCGATGAATCCCGGCCAGCTCGGCCTATCCGGTAGTCTCGGCTATGCGGAGCGCCCGACGATCACCTACACCATTCTCGGCGGCGAAGATTTCCTCAAACGCATGCTCAGTTCGATCGACGTGGCAAGTATCGCTTTACTTACGGAATCAGGCTGGCGAAGCGATCGCGTGCTCCGGCTCGCCGTGGAGCGGATGAATGGCCTAAAGAACGCGCCGTTGGCTTCCGGGCCGACACCGGCTCGGTCGCCGCGATTCAAGAAGTTCCTCGCGGCCGTCGATCTGATGCAAGAACTCGCCCGGAATCACCTCCTGGAATTCGAATATGGAGATCGTGTCGAAACCATCGGCAGCCCGATGAAGCCCGAAAAAATAAGCGGCGGTGACGCCCTGGCCGCGGCCAAACTGGGCACGGAGTTTCGCGCGGTCGACCCCGATGGCATGGCGGTCCTGGTCAAGCACGAGCGTGCGCTGATCATGCGTTTTGCTCAACCGGCCGGCGACTCTGCCGAGACGGCCCAACTACGCGACCTGCTGCACCTCGACGAGAACCGCACGGCGTACGATCTGCGTGATATGCTGGTCGGCGACTACGATCCGACGCAATCCAACGAGCGTCTGAACGACATTTCCGTAGATACACGATCGGTCTTGGGCGTCTTGTACTACCTCTGCAACGCGGTTCAGGTGCCGCCGGAGCACATCGCGGCCGGCCGGGTAACCGATACGGTAGACGACCGCGGCCATCCGTTCGATTGGGGCTCGCTGCTCAACGACATTTTCATCGTTCACCACAGCCCAAGCCGACCGCTCGGGGCCGCCGTCGCGGTGCGCTACCGCGGATCATGGTTCTACATCGCCGACGACGACCAAAGCTCGAAATCGACCTTTGCCTTGCTCCATCAGCTCGCCTCCCTGCAAGCCGGAGACGTAAAATCCGCCGCGCCCGTGCTAACGCTGCCCGTAGGGGGGTGACGAGGAGGGGAGGATAGCAATCAGCTATCAGCCGTCAGGCAGACGCATGCCACAAGCGGCGTAGCCCATATGAGGGGGCGGCCCATGTCCTTCGGACATAGGGAAGACGATGATCCACAAGGGGCGCCCGGCATCGGATCGGGTCGCTTCAATCCGCGCAAACCGGATCAGCAAGCGCATCCGGACCCGCCATACAACCGGAAAAGAGGCCGAAATCGGCCAGATCGATATCACCGTCAGCGTCGAGCATGCCGGCGACGCAGGCCGGGTCGGCCTGTGCGGCCGCCGATCCCGTATAACAGATTTGGAAGAGGCGCATGTCTTCCAGGTCGATGTCTGCGTCTCGATCCATGTCGCCCGGCTGGCGCTCGCTCAAGTCCGCGATCGCAAGCCAGCCGAAGGTCGCCAGTCCTTCGGTGGTCAACGTGTCGGCCTGAGTATCAAGCGTCGTTTCGAGCTCGAACCAGGTGAAGCCGCCATCCAGAGACCTCAAAAGCGTCAGATTCTCCTCCACCAAACGCCGGTCGATCACGTCGGACTCATCATAAGTGAGCGTCAAATCCGCCAAGAACGTCGCTCCAGCCATTCCAGTCAATTCAAGATAGAAAGGCAGTGCGTCGTCGCCGACCACGGGCGGCGGGGCGAAATGCTTTTCAACGAACAGTTGCGACGCGCCGCTGACAAAGCTGAAGTCGACAGTCAATCCGTATCCCGCAAAGACGATCGGAGCCGGGTTCCCTGCCGTGACGGTCCGAAACGACGACTCGTCGGTCATCACCAATAGCTTGACATATTGGTCCTCTTCGTAAGTGCGTACCACGTAAACGTGGCCGACAAGGCAGGGGCGGGGGGAAACCGAATAGCCGCTCTCGGCCGCTTCCAGTAACCCATCGAAGTCGATCGCTCCAGCGTCATAGAAGCCGTTGTGCCCGGTGGAATAGAAGATGCGGAACATAAGCACATCTTGATCCTGCCGCATTTCAAGGTCGCGCAAATCGTTCTGCTCATATCCTTCCACCACCCCTTCGGAAAAGTCGACGCCGCCGCTGCCTACCAGCCAGTTTATCGTACCAGTCTGCAGAGCACCTCCGGCAAAGCTGCGTGACCCATCGGTTTGATGCACATACGTGAGTGTGATTCTGCGTTTCGGGTAGAGACGTCGGTTCTCGATTGCGATGCCGCCTGGCGGCGGCGTAAAGACCGCGAGATGAAACGCGTAATCAGGCGCACTGGAGATCAACCAGTGCGCCGTAGTGGATAATCCCTGGAAGGCGTATTCGCCGTTCGACGCGGAAACGGTCTCCATGCGTGGATAGGAGTACCCGTTTGTACTGCTACCGCCAAAGTTGGAAAAGGGGAAGTTGATAACGACTGGGGCGCCGGGAAACGGTAGATCATTCTCGTCGGTCACGATGCCTTCGACCGATGCCAGCAGGTCGATCGGCGTGGGAGACAGCACGAAGTCCAAATAGGTAATCTGGCCATCCAATACCGTTAGCTCGGCATCGATCGGGTCATAGCCAAACGCGCGCACGACGAAGCCACGGTTTTCGCCCGCGTAAAACGAGGAGTACGTCCTATGCATGATGAACCATCCGTCCGCATACATGCGATGGGGTGCATCAATCCCGTGGTGCAAATTGACCTGAGCGTCCTCGGCACTAGAGATAGGAACCCCGTCGCCGAAGACCACGCGCCCGGCGCTGCATATCCCTCCTTTGGCATTAAGCTCGGCGATGCGTTCATCGAGTATCAGTTGCAGCTCTGGGGGGAAGTCGTCGTACGTCACGGCGCCCGCAACCGAACAAAGCCACCCCATGACAGCTATCAGAATCAACGTGGCACGCCCGCGATGTGGATGCATTTTCATGGCGATACTCCCCGCCAATAGAAACCAGTGGCCTTCAATATACCGTTTTCACACGACCAGGACAATGGCCTGTCACGAGTAAGAAATATCTTGCTCCAGACCGCCTGGAATGGTCCCTGCGGCCCAAGTCCATCAGACGTGGTGGAGACGATGATCCACGCTGGGGCGTGTTGTTGCCGCGCGCTGAGCGCGGCAATGGGAATTCGGCTACGGGGCGCCGGTAAAGTCGTTTGCGAATAGGGCGAGGTCGAGAAGATCAATGTCGCCGTCGGCGTCGAGGTCTTGGATTGCGCAGCCGGGGTGGGAGACGATCGGCTCGTTCGGCTCTTCACCGCGGTTGCCAGGCGCGGAGTCCGGGCCGGTCAGGCACCACGACATCTGGGCGAATTCCTTGAGCTCGACAAATCCGTCGCCGCTCGCGTCCATGATTTCGGTTACGATGGATTGGCCCGAAGCTGACACCCCGCCGCCAAGCAGATGTGCGCACGCCGCGAACAGGCCGCTCGTGATTGATTTGGATTGCATCTTCGCGAACTCCCTCCCACCGATCGCGAGCCCGTTTCGCGGGAAAGACCCATAGGCGGGGCTCGGAGGCGGCCTGTCGCGTCGCTGCCGCTTCTTCTTCCCCTACGCGCCTACTTCTTCGGCAGGGGCTTGATCGACAGGAACAGCTCGTCGAGTTGCTTTTTGTCGATCTCGCCGGGGGCTTGGGTTAGCGGGCAGACGGCCCTTTGCGTTTTGGGGTAGGCGATGACATCGCGCAGGCTCTCGGATTTCGAGAGCATCATCACCCAGCGATCCAGGCCGAACGCGATCCCACCGTGTGGTGGGGCGCCGAAGCGCAGGGCGTCGAGTAGGAACTCAAACTTGGCCTGAGCCTCTTCCGGGCCGATGCCGAGCATGCTGAATACTTTCTGCTGCACTTCCTGCTGGTGAATACGAATGCTGCCGCCGGCCATTTCGGTGCCGTTGAGCACCAGGTCGTAGGCCTTGGCCCGGACGCTGGCCGGGTCGGTATCCAGCTTGGGGATGTCCTCGTCGAAGGGGGCCGTGAAGGGATGGTGGGCGCTGAAATATCGCTGCTCCTCCTCGTCCCACACAACCAGCGGAAAATCAACCACCCAAAGCACATCCCACCGATCCTTTGGGATGAGATCGAGCCACTTGCCCAGTTGAGTTCGCGCATAGTGAAGATACTTGCAAGAATCGGCAAACGTGCCCGGCATGAAGAAGATTACATCGCCAACATCGGCGCCCACCTGCTCGCACACGCTCTTGCAAACCGGCTGGAGAAACTTGGCCACCCCGGTGGCAAACGCCAAACCGTCGTCACCTGAAACAACCTTGGTCAGCGGCAGGCCGCCGGCACCGATGCCCTTGAGTTCTTCGGTCAGCCCGTCCGTAATCTTCCGCGTCAGCGTATCGGCCGCGCCCTTGGCCACCAGGCACTTTACCACGCCGCCGGCATCGACCGGGCCGCGGAAAACCTTGAAATCAATCTCGCGCATCAGATCGGTCACGTCTTGAAGCTCCAAGCCGAACCGCGTATCGGGCCGATCGACCCCGAAGCGTTCCATCGCCTCGCGTTCCTGCATGCGCGGGAAGGGCACCGTGATGTCAATCCCCAGGGCGTCTTTGAAAATGCGCTTGACGCACCCCTCGACCATTTCCATGACCTCTTCGCGCTGCACGAACGCCATCTCCATATCGAGTTGGGTGAATTCGGGTTGGCGGTCGGCGCGCAGATCCTCATCCCGGAAGCAACGGACGATCTGCGCGTAGCGATCAAAGCCTGCGATCATGAAAAGCTGCTTGAAAATCTGAGGCGATTGAGGCAGGGCATAAAACGACCCCGGCCGTACGCGAGACGGCACGAGATAATCCCGAGCGCCCTCCGGCGTGGACTTGGTCAAGAAGGGCGTTTCAATCTCGATGAAGCCTTCGTTGTTGAAGTAATCGCGAATCGCATGGGCAATGCGATGGCGCATGCGGAAAATGTCTTGCGTTTCATCGCGGCGCAGGTCGAGAAACCGATACTTGAGGCGCATGTCCTCTCCCGCGTCGAAATCTTCGTTGACTTGGAACGGCAACGGATCGCATCGACCCAGTACGTCGATCTCCAAGACCTCGACCTCGATCTCGCCGGTGGGAATTTTCTCGTTCACCCATTCCCCGCGGCTGAGCACCTTGCCGGTGATCGCGACGACGTCTTCGTTGTGAAGGGCTCGGGCGATCTTGTGGGCCGCAACGTTGCTCTCGGGATCAAACCGCAACTGCGTGCGGCCGGTGTGATCGCGAAGATCGACGAACGTCAGCCCGCCGTGGTCGCGCGTACTGTTCACCCATCCGGAAAGAATCACGGTTTCGCCGACGTTTTCGGCCCGCAGGACGCCGCAACGGTGGGTCCGCTTGTTGTAGGCAACGGTCAAGGGGTAACTCCTAAAGCTAAGAGGCAGTCATCTATGCGCACAGCCCGTCTTGTAGGGGCTAAACGTGTTAAAAGCAATTGACCCACGACCCACCCCTCGGCTTGGCTCGCTGCCGCCGGAAGGTTAAAAGGGCACTATCGTTTCTAAGCTCCATTTGTCTTTGTTGACATTCCGAGGTCTAGACGCCCTATGAGTAAGCCACAAATTGACGCCGTGTTCATCGATTTCTACGGCACGATCGCAGCCGGTGACCGCGAGGTGGTCGAACGTATCTCGGCCAGAGTCGTGGTCGCCATCTGTGTCGCGCTGAT
>CAZYXP010000135.1:0-10594 GCA_964651325.1 uncultured Phycisphaeraceae bacterium | reverse complement strand
CCCGCATACTTGAGCGTGAAGCGACACGAGCAACGTCCAAGACGACCGCTTTCAGGGTCGTGGTGTTGGCGGGTCGTCAACCGGTGGCGGCGCTGCGCTTGCCACCGGCTACTATAGAACAGCCCTTCAGGCTGAGATGGTGCAGCGTTGCAGGCTGAGTGGTGCAGCGTTGCTGACTGAGTGGCGCAGCGGCGCAGGCTGAGTGGTGCAGGCCTTCAGGCTGCGGGTCGCGACGCAGGATACACGAAGCGTCTACAGCGCGGTCTTTGGCGGCAACCAAAAATCGCGCAGGGAATTACATCGCGCCCCACGAGCATTCGCGCGCGGCGAGAAGAAATCGGGCCTTGGTAGTGCAGCGGAGAGCCGCTGTGCTACACGGGATACCCATCAAACAGCTTTGGCGCGGCAGGAGTCTTTCGCGGATTCAACGCACGCTGATCGTGGCCTGCGCCTCGGCCATATCAACGATGACGTTGCGGTCCACCGTTTCTTCCGAAACGAGCTGAGGCTCGCGGATGGCGAGCAGGCGCAAAAACTCCGGCGGAAACGCTCGGTAGCGCAGTCGCGCGGATACGCGGAGGTCTCCGACAATGCCACGCTGTGGCACTGGTACGTCGTAGCGTACTTCGACGGGCGTAAGGATGGGTAGCGAGCGGCTGTTGTCCACGGTGCTCGCGAGCAGCGGGTTGATCACCAAGTCGCGCGTGCCATCGGCGGCGATGCGGATGAACGCGTTTTGAAAATTCTTGATGCCCAGGTTCACGGCCGGTCGCTGATCGTGATCGGGGCCGGGTTCGTACTTCGAGTCGAGCGTTTCGATGTCGATGGTGAAATGGCGATCGTCGATGTCTTCGTCGTCCAACAGGCCGTCGGGCTGCATTTCGCCCGTCTCCACGTGAGGTTTGTCTCGCAGGTAGCCGCTTTCGTAGATCAATCCGGCGTCGTCGCGGACGATCAGCTCGATCCAGACCTGGCGCTCTTGTGAGAAGCCCGAGGGAACGCGGTGCCCGGCTCCGATGTTGGTGACGACGGCCCGTATGGGGATCACCGGCGATTCGCGGGTCAGGTTCGTGGGCGTGCCCTCCAAGGTCAGCGTGCAGGCGGCGCGCAGCATCTGCCGTCGGCGCTGCGCCTGGCCCATGGGGAATCCCCATTGATCCGTTTCGTACGTATCGACTTTGGGGAATTGCGGGACGTCCATGAAGGGAACCGACACGGCCGTGAAGGCGTGAATCGCGTGGGGTCGAATGGGCATGTCGGCTCCGACTGCCAATTGGGTGCTGGGAAACGTGCCCGGTTCGGCCAGCGGATAGAGCGACATGTGGCAATCCTGACAGCGTACCACGCGGCCGTACGGATTGTCCGTCGAGTTGTACGGGCCGGTTTGCCATTCGGTGAAGAGGTTTTCCAATCGCTGGAATGGTTCTCCGGTAACGACATCTGCAAAGGGCAGGCGCACGTCGTGGCAAGCACCGCAGAAGTCGGACGTGTTGATGTAGTCGGTTTCGGCCGACGCGTGGTAGCCGCTGGCCACCGGGTCCGCAATCGGGCCGACCTTGGTTTCGCTCGGCCCGAACAGGACCGACGTGTTTGCGATTCCGTCCCCCAGCAAGCTCTTTTCGAGATCGGGCCCGGTCACCGAGTGGCAGAAGTCGCAACTGATTCCCTCTCGATTCACCGCTGTGAGTCGGTCCCGGACGGGTACGGCGCTTGCCGCATCGACAAAATCGGGCAATTCGTTTTCAAACACGCCGGTCGGCGAATGACAGCCGACGCAAAGGTTGGGTGCGGCGCCGTTGGGTGCGACAAGTCCGTCGTTGATCTTGCGGATGGTGAGTTCGAATGCATTAAACACCGGGCTCATGGCCGCGTAATGCATGATCGAGCCTTGCCACTCTGCGTAATGCGTGGGATGGCAGGAGCCGCAAGTAGCCGGTTCGTCGAATCTCGGTTTGGTGATATCCCCGCTGCTTCCGATTGTCTGCGCCGTATCCACGCGCGAATCGCACCCGCACGCAACGAGTAGCATCCCGATCGACAAGATCACCGCGCGGAGCTTGGCGCCCCTCTTGGCGGCGATGATTTGCCGAAGCGATTCTGGATGGTGGGCGCTGGATTGACGCATCGCTCTCATTTTTCCGCAAGAAACTACGACGTTTTCGATAGACCCCATAGAGAGCAGCAGCGAACGCCCCCGATCTCGCTGTTCGGCTTCGTTCGGTGGTTTCGAGGCCCAAAAGCACAACCGCTAGGTATCTTAAGCAGCGGGAACATCGAATTCAACAAAGATTCGACGGCCCGCGCGGCGATTGGGAGGCCCCTTTCTGCGCTCCCGCATCTGCGCTGACAATCATGGAACCCCGACAAATTCTTCAAACGAGCGGAATTGTGTCCGCTTTTTGCCCGCTTTTCGCTATACTAGGTAGACTGCAGGATGTGCCGGACGAACCCGGCACGCATCGAATTCCGATAAAAATCAACTTTGGGGGGCAGCATGTCGAAACCATCAACGTTCAAGTCGGGCATGTGGGGGTTGGTCGTAGTGGTCGTGTCGTGCGTCGCGCCTCTCGATCGGGCTTTGGCATTGGATCCACCGGTCAACGCGACGCTGGTCGGGCAATGGAACGAGTACGTTGGGGCCTATTCCGATATCTGGGGCGACGGCAACTTCGCCTACATTTCGAACTGGCCCCTGTCGGATGGGAACGCCGCCCAAGTCCATGTGTTGGATATCAGCGACCCGGCCAATCCGGTTTTAGACGAAACGCTCTTCCTTCCGCCTCCCAATAACTTCGCGTCGCCGCAAGACATCAAGGTCGGCGACGGGCTGCTGTTTATCGGATTGGAAGCCGACCCGAACGATGGCGTCGCTATTTACGATGTGCGCGATCCGGCCAACCGGCATCTGGTGGGAACCGTCACCGTGCCGGGGTTTCAAACCGTCCACAATCTCTTCTACGAAGGCGGGTTTCTGTATATCCCCAGCGGGACTTCCATTGCCATCGTTGATTTGACCGCATTCGATCCGGACAATCCACCGGCCGGGCCGATTACCACAGCGAAATGGGTGATTAGCGGCGTGGGAACCAACTTTGTGCATGATGTGACCGTGGCTAATGGGCGGCTTTACGCCGCGGCGTGGAGCAGTGGACTCTGGGTGTACGATGTAAGCGACGTCGCCAATACGATGCCGCCGTTGCTGGGTTCCGTCGGGGGTCAATCGACGCACTCGATGTGGCCTACGGCCGACGGGAAATTCGTCGTGACCGGAGAGGAGCGTACCGGAGGCGGAATTCAGGTCTTCGAGATGACCGACAACGGGGGCTCGCTTTCGTTCACCCTCAGGGATAGTCTCACCTTTCCCCAAGCAGAGGCGTTCAGCGTACACAACCAAGTCATGGTCGGTAATCGCCTCTACAACTCATGGTACGCGAAGGGAATGCAGGTTTTCGACATCGATCCGACAACAGGCGCACTGCAGTTCGTGGCCAGCTACGACACCTCCGATGCGGGTCTAGGCAATTGGGGCATCTATCCCATTTTGGGTGAGACTAGGATATTGCTGTCCGACGTTACCAATGGCTGCTTCGTGGTCGCGTTGGATTCGGCGTCCGTCCCGGCCGTTTCGACTTGGGGTTTGATCGCCATGACGCTCTTGCTCTTGAGCGTGGGCAGCGTCTTGGTGCTTTCGCATCGCACGTTGCCCCAACATGCGACGCTTCGTACTACCGAGTGAAAAGGTTGCGTTCGGCTTGAGAACCCCACCGATCCGATGGCGTTGGCGTGATTTCCGGCGATTGGAGACGAAGGGACTCGAACCCTCGACCTTCGCATTGCGAACGCGACGCTCTCCCAAACTGAGCTACGTCCCCTGATCCTGTTTTTCACAGGTTGGACAGGGTACCAATCTCCCGACGCCAGTCAAGGATTCAGTCCGACTGCTGTTCCATCGAGTCCGTGACCGTTTCGGATCGAATCGCACTTCGCGATAACGCTAAATCCTGGAAATCAGCGCCGGATATTGCCCCAGGAAGGACTCCACGTTGGCCGCGTAACGTTGGACGATGTCATGAATTTCGGCCTCGTCCTTGGGCTGGCCGGCCTCCACGAGAGTCTCGACGATTCTCAGACGATAGCGAAACCCCGGTTCGGCGACGAAGAAAGCCTGCAAGACGGGCGTGCCGCATCGGATGGCGATCCGAAGCGGTCCCGTCAGAATGGGCCTGGATTCGCCAAACATGGGCACGTCCATGGTTTTTTGCTGCTGGGATCGGATTCGGAGGGCGTCCCATGAGCTGCCGATGATGTAGCCTTTTTGGAAGCAGCGGTAGATTTCCCGCGGAAACGCGCTTGAGAACATGACCTTCAGGCGGGCGAACTCGGGATAGCGGCGGTCGAGGCGTTCCTGGACGTATTTTCGGATTCCCCCCTCCTTTTGGTCTCGAACGCCGGCGGCCTGGTAGCCTTGCAGCGCAAGCAGCATGCCGACTACGTGCTGCGCTCCCTGGTGAGACATGGCCATGCAAGCCCCACGCCCATGGGCCAGAGCATTGTCCAGCGTTTCCCTTGGCTCTATGGTCAGCAGGCCGACCACCTGTTCCTTCGGTAACGCGTCAAAGATCAGGTAAAGAGTTTTGTCGCACCTGGCGTGCATGAAGAACGCACGAGAAAGTCGCAGCTTCTCGTAGATCGTCGGCTTGCTCCCTCGGATTTTCTCCAGCGCACGATAGAATCTGCGGCGTCGTTTATAGTTTATAGACCATTCCAATGTCCCAAACGCGCGCGCGCCCACGTACAGGCCTCGTAGCGTGGCCACTTTGAGAATGGCCAAAACCCCCAGGCGTAGCACTGAGAAGGTGAAGCGGTCCCACGCACCAGAAAGGGTTGGCGAGGGGGAGTCCGGGCTAATGGCTTGGGTTGGCATGGCTGAAGTCACGTTGAATCACTTCGCGCGGTGCTCGGACCAGAAAACGTCGAATTCGCAAACCTATCAATCCGCGGCGGACACCATTCAGAGCACCAGGCGCATGCCTGGTCACATTCGCCGCGATGGGTCCGCAGGCTGGCGCCCGCGGCTCTGCATCGGTGTACCCGGCCAAGCGCGAATGTCAGGGGCCTATACCGGGGTCGGCGTGCGGGCTCCGGCAGGCACGGCCCTACGTTTCATGATAAACTCTCCGCCATGCTCAGGATAGGACATTGGGAAATTCGCTCTGTGGTCAACGGTACGATTCGCCTCGATGGCGGGGCGATGTTCGGTGTGGTGCCCAAGGTTTTGTGGGCACCGCGAGTCGATGTGGACAGCCAGAATAGGATCCTGCTCGCAACGAGGACATTGCTGGCGATCGATCGACAGCGCGGTCGAATCATGCTGGTCGATACCGGTTGCGGCAGCAAGTGGAGCGAAGACAAGGCCGATCGCTACGGCATTCAAGTCGATCTCAATGCGATCCCCGTCGCGCTCGCGGAGGCCGGTTTCACCGAGCATGATGTGACCGATGTGGTCATCTCGCATCTCCATTTCGACCACAATGGGGGGCTGACAGATTGGGTCGATGAACCTGGCGGCCCCACACAATTGCGGTATCCCCAGGCGCGCTACTGGATTCACAAGAGCCATTTGGATCACGCTCACGCCCCGCACAAGAAGGACCGCCCGTCTTTTCTTCGGGAAGATTTCTCACTGCTTCGTGAAACCGATCGGCTGCGTTTCGTCGAAGGCGATGGCTGTGAGGCCGGTATGGATGGGCTTGCCTGGTTCGTGTCGCACGGCCACACCCCGAATCAACTGCACCCGATCTTTGAAGGTGATGATGCGCATCTACTGTTTGCGGGGGATATTGTGCCGACGTCGGCTCATCTGGGGCTCGGTTGGGTCATGGCGTATGATGTGGAACCCATGCGGACGATCGAGGAGAAACGGGCGATCTTCGAACGATGCTTTGGTGAGCACATTTTCCTGGCGTTTCCCCACGACCCCTCGATCGGCGGGATTGCGCTGGGGGGGAACGCGAGTCGTCCCGAGATCGGCAGGGTGCTGGAACTTTAGCCAGACTCGGTATCTCACTTTCGTGCGGAGTTGATCGGGTAGCGTCCATGCGGCCGCAGGGTTCCGCAAGGCCGCAAGGCCGCAAGGCGCATAGAAAAGGGCATGACCGCAGCCAAAGACCGCGACCATGCCCTTTTTCTAATTCGTTCGTTCCGTCCCATCGCGAAGTCCGAGCCGAAACTCAGACGCCCGCCATCGCGGAACATCGTACCCGAAGAGTCGCTAGCAACCCCTTGGATACTTGCTTGCGCGGCTCTAGTTGGCCGGGGCAGCGGTGACGTTGCCGTCCTCGAACAGGTCGAAGACCGCATCGTTGTCGGTCACGAACTGCAGGCCTACGTCTAGGGCGGAGCCCCAAAGAACCGTCGACCACGGGATGTTGCCGCCACCGAAGAGGCAACCGCCACCAAACATACAACCAGCTACCATCGTAAGGAAGGCAAGCTTCTTTTTGCGCATCAGAGATCTCCTTCTGACAAAACGGTTTGCGACCGAATCCGGCGGAAAAATCAAGCCGAACACAATCGTCAAAACCCAGCCGGATACAACCCGGCTATTCATCGAACCAATAGGAACGCGGAACCCATTCCACGATCCAACAACTATAGTTAATCAGTGTTCTTACGCCTTGATCGTTTCCCGTTACCACCGCGCCACGGCTGTCCGCCGTTTTGACAGGATAGGCAATTCTACCCGCCGATTGGCGAACGCGTTCGGGATTATCGCGACACTGCCGTCAGACAAAAACCCTTCGTCTTGTTTCTTCTCGAATCGCTCTACGGGCGGAAACCGGGGCAACGCTCCGATTCACCGATCCCAACTCTTCAGCTCCGCGCCAGCGAGCCGAAATCATGTAGGCCCTTATCGGGAGAACAAATGGCTCAACATTAGCCTTTTGTCAATCACCCTTGCATCGGAGGCCAGGTCAAAAATACCCGCCAGACGCAGACACCACATCACCACGCCGGAGCCAGCAAACGGCCCCGCCCTCGAACCGGGGCGAAACAATGTCATACGCGGCAACGAATGTCAACACCAATTTGGACGAATCCGGCGGAAAGCGGCAAAAAGTTTTCTCATGCACAGGAGGCCAACTTCGGGTATCATGGTGTAACGAACGCGGTGGAATCGAGCAGGACCGCGTGCCTTGGACCGGAGGCTCATCTTGCTCCGGCGGCCATAAACAATTATCCTGAATAAGATTATGACGATGTCGCGCGGTTGGATTGAGGCGTCTCGCGCCTCCCAAAGAGTCCGACTCTCGTGACTGTGAAACTGGATTGGCAGGCAATGACGGAAGAAAAGCAGGTAGAAGGAATATTTGAGGTTTCGCACAAAGGCGGCGGTGGCGCGTTGCGCAGTCCGGAGAATCACTATGCCGCGCGAAACGGCGACGTGGTTGTTCCGCGACAGCTTTGCATATCGGCCGGGTTGCGGGGCGGTGAGGCCATCACGGGGGCGCTGCCGGAAACACCTCGCAAGAAAAGGAACATGCCCCCGGAGCTATCTGAGATTGAATCGATCAACGGTGCCTGCGTCGCCGACTATCTCGAAACCAAACCATTTGAAGATGGGATCGCCATTGATCCCGAACGCCAAGTCCGCTTTGAGACCGACGGCGGTCCGACGACCATGCGCGTCGTTGACTTGCTGACCCCCATCGGATTCGGTCAACGAGGCCTGATCGTAGCCCCGCCGCGCACCGGAAAGACCATCTTGTTGCAGCAGATGGCCCAGGCCGTAACCGCCAATTATCCCGACGTCCACGTGATTGTCTTGCTCATAGATGAGCGCCCAGAGGAAGTGACGGACATGCGTCGCAAAGTAGACGCGGAGGTCGTCGCAAGCAGCAACGACAAGGACATCGACACGCATGTGCGCTTGGCGCGGCTGGTCATCGCGAAGGCGAAACGGCTTGTGGAATCCGGTCGCGACGTGTTCGTGCTGCTCGATTCTTTGACTCGCTTGGGTCGGGCCTTCAATTCATCGATCCGTGGCGGCGGGCGAATCATGTCCGGCGGGTTGGACATTCGGGCGTTGACCGAACCCAAATCGATTTTCGGCGCCGCACGCAACTTGGAAGCCGGAGGAAGCCTCACCATCGTCGCCTCCGCTTTGATCGAAACCGGAAGCCGCATGGACGACGTGATCTTCAACGAGTTCAAAGGGACGGGAAACATGGAGATCATGCTCTCCCGCCAGATGGCGGATCGCCGCATGTGGCCTGCCATTGACCTGAACCCGTCGGGAACCCGAAAAGAGGAATTGCTCTTGAGCCCCGAAGCGCTCGAGGTTTCTCACATGATCCGTCGAAAAATGATCGACCGGGATCCGATTCGATCCATGCAAATGCTGCTCGACGAGCTGCAGAAGCACAAGGACAACAAGGCGTTTATCGCGGCGTCCGCGCCGGCCGGCCCGACGAGCTTGCGTCGCCGCAGGTTATAGCCGACTCGGTTCCGTTGGGCGTCGGTTGGGGGCGTGTTTTGCGGTTCTCATTCGGCGGCCGATTTCGCTTGCAGTCGAGGTCATTCCGGGGTAGAGTTCCGAATTCGAAGGTGTTGAAAGTTGAGAGATCGGATCGTAAGTGCCTCCCCTGCAATGGCTTAGTAGCTTATGGGGGGCGAGTCATGGTGAAGGAAAATGCCGAGTAATACATTATTAGCTAAGTCTGAGGTGATCAAGAAGCATCGCACGCACGAAACGGACACGGGCTCTCCTGAGGTTCAGGTGGCGATTTTGACGTCCCACATCCTGGAGTTGACCGAGCACCTTAAGATCAACAAAAAGGATCATTCCGCCCGACGCGGGTTGCTCAAGATGGTCGGAAAGCGCACGAGCTTGCTCCGTTATCTGACCAACAAAGATCGGGATCGATACAAGAACCTGATCGCCAGTCTCGGGTTGCGAAAATAACGCGTTGTTTTCTCGTTGGCCGAGGCGCTAACGCTGCGAAGACGCGTTCGGACCACTCCGAGGTTCAAGCTCATCGAATTCGTACGAACAGCTAATCCATCAATGCGGCAGATCCTTTTCGACGGATGCTTGCGCCGTGTTGAATTCCCATTGAACAAGTTAAGTGTAGGTAGTGGCCGCGCGTAGACGCGGCGAAACAGTGTCGGTGTTAGTAGGCGGTAAATCAAATGGCATTAGGACAACACGCAGTAGAACGGACCATTGGCGGTCGAACGCTAAAACTGGAAACAGGTCGAATCGCGAAGCAGGCAGCCGGAAGCGTCTTTGTGACGTACGGCGAAACGGTGGTCATGGCGGCCGTGGTCACCGGATCCCCTCGGCCGGGCATCGATTTCTTCCCCATGACCGTGGATTATAGAGAGAAAACGTACGCTGCGGGCAAGTTCCCCGGCGGTTTTTTCAAGCGCGAAGCCAGGCCCACGCAGAAGGAAATCCTCACGATGAGGATGATCGATCGGCCCTGCCGACCGCTCTTCCCGGAGTCGTTCAAGGATGAGGTGCTCATCCAGGTGATGGCGCTGGCGGTCGATGGTGAGAACGATCCGGATATTTTGGCCATGGTCGGCGCCGCGGCGGCGCTGGGCATATCCAAGCTTCCCTTTGATGGGCCACTGGCGGCCTGCCGCGTGGGCTATGTCGATGAAGAGTACGTGCTCAACCCCACGCACGACCAGTTGGAGTATTCCACCATGGAGATGGTGCTCGCCGGGCATCACGATGCGATCAACATGATCGAAGTCGGTGCGGCTGAGCTTGCCGACGACGTGGTCACCGGCGCCGTGGCCTTCGGCCACAAAGCCATCATCGAAATCTGCGAGATGATCGACGAGCTGGTCAAGAAGGCGGGCGTTCCGGTGGAATGGACGCCGCCAGAATCGACCGACGAGTTGATGGAGACGCTCCGGAAGAAATACGGAAGCACGCTCCGCGAAGCCCGCCAGGTTTCCGGCAAACAGGATCGCTACGCGGCCGTCTCAGACGTCTACAAGTCGGCCAAGGAGGCGTACACGAACGACGACGGCACCCAAGTCGAGCCCGGATGGAACACGGTCCGCGATCTGATCGACAAGATTGAAGGCGAAATCATCGCCGACATGGTCGTCAACGACGGCCGCCGGTCGGATGGCCGGAGTATGCTCGACCTTAGGCCGATCGAGAGTGAAGTCGGCGTGCTGCCGCGGGTTCACGGCTCGGCCATTTTCCAGCGGGGCGAAACGCAAGCGCTATGCGTGATTACGCTTGGAACGGGGCGCGACGAACAGATCGTCGATGGGCTCGGCGAGGAATACAGCAAGAAATTCATGCTCCACTACAACTTTCCCCCCATCTGTACCGGGGAAGTCAGGCGTGTGGGATCCACGAGCCGCCGCGAAATCGGGCATGGCAACCTGGCGGAAAAAGCCCTGGAATACGTGCTCCCAACGCCCGACAAGTTCCCCTACACCATTCGCCTCGTGTCCGAGATTATGGAGTCCAACGGCTCCAGTTCGATGGCCTCGGTGTGCGGCGGATGTCTGGCGCTCATGGACGCCGGCGTGCCCATTCGCCAGCCGGTAGCGGGCATTTCGG
>CAZYXP010000134.1:0-10695 GCA_964651325.1 uncultured Phycisphaeraceae bacterium | reverse complement strand
ACGCGCAATATCGTTTCTTCAGCTACGGCGACGCCATGCTCATCGTTTGATCCACCCTTAGAGCGCAAGATGCGGCATGCCCGATGTCCTACGCGCTGAGCCGCGGGCTTCAGCCCGCGCGGCGCACCGGACGCGATGGTGCCCCGGTTGTGCTTAGACGGTGCCGGTTCGTATGATGGGCGATCAACGGTGGCCGCGCAAGCTAAAGCATGCGGCTCGGAATAATACGCAGAAAGCAAGGACACTCATTGCGGGCAATACCATGCTAGTCGTTCAACTCATGATGATCGGTCTGGTCGCCGGCTCGTTCGGCGGCATGTTGGGCATCGGCGGAAGCCTCATCATGATTCCGGCCATGAGCGAAGTGCTCGGCCCCAATCAGCATCTCTACCAGGCCGCCGCGATGATCGTCAACGTATTCGTGGCCGCCCCGGCCGTATACCAACATCGAAAGGCCGGCGCTATAGAATGGGCGACCGTCTCGCGCATGTTCCCAATCGCGGCCTTGGCGGTCATCGGCGGCGTCTTGCTCAGCGAGCTGCCCGTTTTTGCGGGGGATCGAGGCGAGCCGTACCTGCGCGGGATGTTCGGGCTCATGCTCTTGGCACTGGTCGGCTACGAGTTGTATCGCCTCGTGCGAAGAGCGGCCCCCAAACTGCCATTCTTTCCGGGCAGCTCGACCGCACTTTTGAAGCAAGAGGGCAACGCGAAGACGCACCCTCGCGGATGGTCGTTTGCCGCGATCGTTGCCGCACCTACGGGCCTGGTCGCGGGCCTGATGGGCGTCGGGGGCGGCGCCGTGGCCGTCCCCTTACAGCGGCGTTTCTTAGGCATGCCGATGCGCACGGCCATTGCCAATTCCTCAGCCGTCATCGTAGCGACGGCCACTGTCGGAGCGCTCGCCAAGAACATCGCCTACGCCGCCGACCACACAGGCCCAACGAGCCCCTTCCTGCTTGCGGCCGTCTTGATTCCAACGGCGATCGTAGGAAGCCTGTTCGGAAGTCGTCTGACGCACCGGCTCCCGATTCGGGCCATCAAGGTCGCTTTTCTGGTCTTCCTGCTCGTCGCGGCCGTTCGACTCACGAGCAAGGCCGCGTTCGAAATAAGATCGACATCAACCCAAGTTAGCGCAATTCCTGCCCACGCGTCCCTAGTTCAGCTCGGTTGAACCTCCACCGCGGCGATCCGCTGTAATCACGCTCCAAGCATTCGACCGATACGAAACCGGGCTCTGCGAAGTAGCGCCCATGAAGCCAAGACGCAACAACCAAACAAGGAGCCACCCATGCGCCCCGCTGCACACAAGACGCCCACCCGATTCGCGCTATCGATCGTGACGCTTGCGGCCATTCCATCCCTCGGCGGCTGCATTCCCGTCAAGGGTGTTGCTTTTCGCGACAGCGCGCTTCCCGCGATCGAGACGGGCATCAGCACGATCCTCGACGGCGTGGTGAGCGGCGTTTTTGCGGCCATCGCCGTAGAACCAGCGTCGCAATCCAGCGATAACTCGGGCTCATCAAGCGACCAGCGGTAGCCCAGCCGCCCCCGGCGGATTCGTGTAGCCCAGCCGCCCTCGGCTGGGGGGGGACGAGCCCGAAGCTACCGCCCGGGAATCACACCCGAGGGCGGGTGTGCCACATTTTCGTGTCCCGCAATCTGGCCTCCCACAGCCGGATTCACCACGGAAAACCGGACCCGGCCAAATGCGCGTCTGACGCGCAAATGATGCAGGTAGCCTCACCATGCAACCCCACAACGGCAGCGCCGCACCACGATAGACCCACATCTGAAGCCGTGGCCGCCTGATTATCGGATGTTCCCGCCGCGCCCTGGAGAGGTTCTGCCCCACAGTTCCAATCTTGGTTGAACCGCGCCAAATCCCAAGCGTATGGATACAATGGAAACGATGAGTGCACCTTCGGATGAAAAGCTGCTTGCCGATTACGTAGGTGGCGACGAGGGCAGCTTCGAGCTGCTCGTTCGACGCCATGCGCGAGAGCTGTACCTGTTCGCCATCAGATTTACGGGGAATTCGGTGGCCGCGGAAGACGTTGTCCAGGAGTCGCTGTTGCAGATGCACACGTCGGCGGCCCAATTCGATCCAAAGCGAAGGCTCAAACCGTGGCTGTTTACGATTACCGCAAACAAGGCCCGTGACTATCTCCGGCGGCGGAATCGAAAACGCGAATTGCCGTTTGATGCCTGCGTCAAAGAGGGTGATGAATCCGGGCAGCGTTTCCTGAGTCTTTTCTCTGGCAACGACGAACCCGCGGATCAAGGACTGTCGCTCGAAGAAAAACGCAAAGCCGTCAAGAACGTGGTCGAATCGCTCGCGCCGAAGCTGCGTGCGGTGCTCGTTTTGTCGTACTACCACCGAATGCCGTATCGGGACATTGCCGAGGTGCTTGGCCTCCCGCTGGGAACGGTGAAAAGCCGCCTCCACGCGGCGGTGGGCCAGTTCGCGGCCCTATACAGCGCTGCGGCAGAAGAATCGGTCGAACCGAACACTTGGTCCGAATAGTGCATGGGCCAGCTAGGTAAGAAGAAATCAGGCATGGAAGAACCGAAACCCAACGAGCTTGATCGCCATCGCGTTGAGAAGCTCTTGATCGATCTGCACCTCGATCAGATAGCCGATGCGGATCGCAAGGAGATCGAGGCCATGCTCGATTCGGACCCCGAGCTTGGTCGCCTTAGTGACGCGGTCGGCCGGTCTTTGCGGCCGTTGGACTATTGGACCGTCCCCGCGATGCCGGAAAACCTCATCGAGAAAACGCTGAGTCGCATTCAGCGCGGCGCGGCGCCGTCCGAAGCGATCCCCCCCGATCCGGCAGATCGATCCCCCACTCACCCCTTTGGTCGCCTGCGGTTTCCCGTGAAAGAGCTTCTGGCCGTGGTGGCTTCAATCGCTTTGCTGGCGGGCATTTTCGTGCCGAGCCTTTCAGAGCTGCGCGATCGTTCGAAGAAAAGCCGATGCGCGACCAATCTAGGTTCGATTTTTCAGGGTTCCAAGCTGTACCAAGCCAGCTTCGCCGGCGCGTTGCCTTACGCGGGCGCACAGGGCGAAACGACCTGGCTGCCCGCGGCCGGTCGATCGGACCGTCCCTACGCCTCTAACAGCCGCCACATCTTCCTGCTTGCTAAGTACAACTTCGGCCCAAGCCCGGAGCGCTTTGTTTGCCCCTCCGCCCCGAATGGTGCGCCGATGCCGGTAGCTGAACTCGCGACTCAACGCGACTTCGCGCGAATGAAGAACATCAGCTACGATTCGCTCAACTTGGCAGGAGGGAAACCGAACCTGCGTCCCACGACGTCGCTCGCCTATGCGGGCGATCGAAATCCGCTTTTTCGCTCCGGGCGATTCGATGCGTCCGTGGACCCGAACCAGGCCAACTCGCGGGCCCATCGCAGCAGCGGACAGAGCGTCTTGGCGCTCGATGGCAGCGTGCAATGGATCACATCGCCCTTCTTCGGCAAAACGCGAGACAACATCTGGCTTGCCGGCAACATTCGGCGCTACGACGGAACCGAGCGCCCTACCGATCCACGCGACGCCCAACTCGTACCCGGCTACCCGGCCTCCGATCCAAGCGTCCAAAGAATGCTCGCCCGATAGCGATCGAGAAAGCGAGTCGGGGTTACCGCGGACTCGATGGATATCCCGTGTACCGCAGCGAGCCTCCGCTGTGTCCATGCCCGGTCTTGGCGCGTACCGACGGCCGCACGGGCTGAAGCCCGCGGCTCAGGTTCGGAGCGAATATTCACAAAGCTAAATTCTACGGAAAAGCGTCAGCAGCCCATCCCAGCAAGCTGCTCCATCACGTCGATCGCGCGGTCGATGCCGGACTCCGAAACATCCAAATGGGTGACCGCACGAACGCGCTGCGCCCCTGTAGCGAGCATCCATACGCCCTCACTCCGCAGGGCTTGCACAAACTCCTGAGCGGTGCCGCGATCCGAATCGACATCAAAGTAGAGGATGTTCGTGTCGATCGTTTCGGCATCGATAGAAAGACCAGGCATTTTCCCTATCGCCAGCGCCAGCCGCTTTGCGTTGACGTGATCTTCCACCAGACGCTCGATGTTGTGATCCAGCGCGTACAAGGCGCCCGCCGCGATGATTCCGGCCTGACGCATGCCCCCGCCGAACATCTTGCGGAAACGGTGAACCCGACGGATCGTAGGGGCGTCCCCGGCCACGGCGGATCCGACCGGCGCGCCCAAGCCCTTTGAAAAGCAGATCGAAACCGTGTCAAAATGTTCCGCGTAGTCCCTCGGTTCGATCCCCGTGGCCACGCAGGCATTCAGCAACCGGGCTCCGTCCAGATGCATCCGCAATCCATGCTCGGACGCGACCTCATGAATCTCCTTGATCGCGGTAAGTGACCAGATGGATCCCCCACCCCGGTTTTGCGTATTCTCAATCACAATCAGCCGGGTTCGCGCAAAATGAGATTCCGCCGGGCGAATCGCCGCCCAAACGTCGTCGGCCGTGAACCGGCCCCGACTGCCACCCAAAAGGCGCAGCGAACAGCCGGACAACCCGGAGGGCGCGCCACCCTCGTAATGATAGATATGGCTTTCTTCATGCGCGATGATCTCGTCTCCAGGCTCCGTTTGGGCGCGAATGGCCGTCTGGTTCCCCATCGACCCAGACGGCACGTAAAGCGCCGCCTCCTTGCCCAGCAGCTTGGCCACCTGCGCTTGCAGGCGCAGGACGGTCGGATCATCGCCAAGGACGTCGTCGCCGACCTCAGCCTCGGCCATAGCTTGGCGCATCGCCTGCGAAGGTTTCGTGACGGTATCGCTCCGCAAATCAACCGGTAGCGCTTCGGTCATAACCGCTCCTTGCTCGATTCGAGCCGTCAATCGTCGTGGCACTATCTGTAGCCTAGCCGCCCTCGGCTGGGCGGTTGCCCGGACACACAGCTGAGGGCCGCTGTGCTACACGGGATAAACCATCAAGTCGCAACAACGCCACCTTAGTCCTCATCCCCCTTGTAAAGACCACCCACCAACGCCCCGTATCCGTTGTACATCTGCGTCTTGCGTCGCTCTCCGGTGCCGATCATGGTCTCGAATTCCTGAGACCATCGCGGGTGCGGCTTGCCGGGATTGACATTTGAATAGAAGCCGTATTCCCGCGGATTGGCGTCATTCCAAAACGTGCGCGGGCGGTCCTTGACGAATTCGATCTTCACGATCGACTTCGCCCCTTTGTATCCATATTTCCAGGGAATCACCATACGCAATGGCGCGCCGTGCTGCTTGGGCAGCGCATGGCCATAAAGCCCCGTAGCGACAAACGCCAGCTCACACGCCGCCTCCTTGATCGTCAGCCCCTCGTAATAGGGCCACTTCCAAGGGCTACCCGGTTTTTGCCCGACGGCCTCATCGGGCCTCAGGAAGCTGACAAATCGAACGAACTTGGCGCTGGACAACGGGCGAACCAAAGCCATCAACGATTTAAGGGGAAAGCCCGACCACGGCACGGCCATCGCCCACCGCTCGACACAGCGGAATCGGTACAAGCGTTCCTCGCACGGCATCCGGCGCATCAGTTCCGCGACGTCTAACGTCTTCGGCCGCTCGACAAGGCCCGCCACCTCGAGCGTCCATGGCTTCGTCGAAAGCTTCTGTGCCTCGCGCCAGCACACAGACTTGTCGATCCCAAATTCGTAGAAGTTGTTGTACTGAGCGGCCTCGGTCTCGCGCGTGATTGCACGATCAAGCGTGAACTTGCCGCTGCGTTCGCATGGAAACTGCCCGAAATGATCTGTCGGCCGCAAAGAAGCGGCAAGCAGCGGATCAACATCCGCCGCATGAAGCGTACGCGCTGCGGCGCCAACCCCCAGCAAGCTCGCGCCACCGAGCCCGATGAACCCAAGCCCCTTCAAGACCCTTCGTCGATCAAAAAACACGGCCTCAGGCGTCGCTTCCAGGCGGCTCACATCCTCAAACATATTGTGTAATCGACCCGCCATGGTGGACTTGGCTTTCTACGCCTGCCCGGCCATCATGTCGTGACGCACGCGGTTTTCCACCTGCAAAATGTTGCCGTTGGCCAGTTTCACAAGCTGAAGCAAATCTCTCATGCTCGAGACCTCTTCGACCTGCTCATCGACGAACCACGAAAGCATGCTTTGCGTAGCATGGTCGTTCTCGGACACCGCCAGCGTAACCAGATCGTTGATCAAGGCCGTGATCCGCTCTTCTCCGTCAAGGGCCAACTTGATGACCGACTCAACCGACTTGAACTCGGATTGGGGTACGCCAACGGCCCGAAGCGTCACGCATCCACCAACGCTGTGCATGTAATTGATGATTTTCATCGCGTGCGTCCGCTCCTCTTCGTATTGCTCGAAGAAGCGCTTTGCGAGAATTCTGTAGCCCATCGTATCGAACGAGCAGGCCATCGCGAGGTATTGCTGCGCCGCGTCGAATTCGACGGCGACCTGCTCGTTTAGCTTGGCGTTCATCGCCTCTGAGATCATCATAATCGCGTATCCTTTCGCAACGCGCTTGCTTTCAAGCAGCGCTGATTATCAACCGGACATGCCTCAACACGATTCGGATCGTAAACCGCTCCCCCAAATCCGTCAATCAGATTCCGTTTGGAACGCACGCGCCCGATGCGGAATCCGTGAGCGACCAAGCCGTATCGCGCTACGAATTTCGACCTGCGCATAAGAAAAATGGCGTAGCCGCGTGGAATCGCAACTACGCCACTTGTTTTTTCAGCAACTCAAACTCGATCCGGCAAGCCATGGCCAAATCAATCGAGCGAGAGCCTACGAAGCCTACGGGCAGGCCTGCAACTGAGCGTCAATCCAAACGTCCAGGGCCGCGGCACCATTGAGCATGTCGATAACCCGGAGAATGTCCTCAGGGCCGGCAACGCCACTGCGATCCGCATCCGTCGCAAAAACGGGGCGCGGCACAACGCCGTTGAGCGAGTCGATCACAGCCAAGATGTCCGCCGGGGTGGCGGTCAGGTCGCCGTTGACATCGGCAGGCAAGTAACCCACGCAGGTTTTTTGCGTCGGATCCGAGGCCAGTTTGATGCAGGTCCACTTGCCCGCGGTGATCGGCCGGTTCAGGTCAACCCGAACCGTGTCAGCATTGAGCGCCGTAACGCCGACAACCTGGGGCGGGGGCGGGAAAATGCTGAATGGCACTTCTTCGGTTGCGAAATCGCTGATCCCCAACGAAGTCGGATCGCATTGGTCCACAAACGTGACCTCAAACGAATCGAACCCAAGCGGCGTGTTGGCGTCGTTGAGCGGATGGGGCTGACGCGCGTCGACCTCACAATCCGGCGGGAACGACGACCCGATTACCTCGCATCCGGTGGGGCAAGCCGCGTTAACCGACATCGTGATCTCCGCGGTCGCAACGCTGGAAAGGGGACCTGCGGCATCGAAGGCAAACGTCGACAGGGCACCCGTGGCGAATGCTAGCGTATACACGTCGCAAGCATCGTCCGGCACGGTCAAGAGAACCGTACCGGCATAATGGACGGCGCCATCGTCGGGCTGCCCGGACCCGATCACAACCGCCCCGGCCGCAATCTCCTCCGTGAAGCAATTGGCGACCGCAATAACCGCCCGGTTAAAGAACACGAAATCGCCGCGAGCGAGGCTGGTGTCAACGAAAACGGATTCGAGGCATTCACAAACGCCGGTTCCAAGGTCACACGAACCACTCGCGGGACAATCACCATCGCTTGCGCAGGGGATTTCAGTGAGCGCAAGCGGGCTTCCACCTCCGCTGGCCAAGCTCGGCGTGTCCAAGGCGAATTGGTACGTTCCGAGCGTATTCGGCGCCCAGCCCTCAATAAACGCTTCAATCACCAGGTCGTCGCCCGGGTTGACCGTCACGTTGGTCGAAGGAAGCCCGACAGTCGAACCGTTGATCTCTACGACGTTCATGGTGAACACCACAGGCACGGCCATTGCCGCCTGGGCCGAAAGCCCAACAATCATGCTTAGAATCAAAACTTGCGTAGCGGTACGCTTCATTGTCCTAGTCCCCTTATTTCGCCATTATTCAAGAATATTCGTCAACTCGTTGCTTCCCCACGTATCCAGGCTCCCCAGTCTAGCGAATCCTGCCGCGTTACTCAACCTTTCTTTTGAGAGAAAGAAAGACCGAGGACAGCAACGAGGGACCGGAAACAGGCCTACTCTCGAGGGGAGAAACGGGCTCCAAGCACAGCACTATGCGTTCGTTTGAGCAATATTCAACGCCACCCCCGGCGGAATCCACCCCGATATGGCACTCAACAACCCAATTGCAACCCCCGGTGGGCCGCATTTCTCGCCCCAATTACACAGCCAAGACCGAGCAAATCCGCCCGAATATCCCGGCATCAGACGCCGATTATAGGCATCGCACCGCCCCTTGTCCAGAGCGCCACAACCACCACGACGTCCATAATCGTACAAGAATCTGGGGATTCTCGACCGATTCCAGCCGAGCCCGGACCCGCTGCGAATCACCTGAGACACGACGGCCTCCCGTCAAGCCTAGGCAACCCTCAGGCCGATAGCGGCCGGCTCGCAGCGCGACGACGCCCACCCAACATTTAGCCAAGGGCGGCCATTCCACGGACGGTGATGACAAGCCATCAGAACGAACCCCGTACGGCGCAATAGTCCCCAGTCCGTAGGCGCACGACGACGGCATCGAGTCGCCCACCGCCCGCACCGGCACGGTGCCGGACGCAGATGGGCACGCGTCCGAAAAAAAGCCGAATTTTCATTGGATTTCCCTTGACTATCGCCCACCATGTTGTAGACATGAGTGGCTAAAGGGTGAGAGTCCAATGTTGACCCCTTTCATTTCATTCGCGTTTCCTTCAGACACGTCTGGCGATTCCGGCAAGGAGGTCCAATTATGACCACGCAAGTAAATTCCAGGGAAATCGAGTACGCAAGCAACACAGGGTTTGGCACTCAAGTTCCGTTTGAGTCCATCGACCACCCCGGTTGCTACATTTGCAATTGGAGCGGACATCTGCTTCGCATCCCCGAAGACGGCGTCAAGCCGGGGCGATCCCCCCTGCTTGAGATCAAGGGGACCGAGGCGTTGTTCGTGACCAAGATTTGCAACGACCCGTTTATCCCCATGTCGAAAGCGCGCATGCTTGCCGCTGATTGCGATGTGGCGGTGAATTTCTAACGGAACCAGAGCTTGGGTTCTCAGCTGTAGCGTTGACGTACTTTGTCGCCAGTGGATTGTGGTGGCGTCGCGCGCCTTTTCTCGCAGTGTGTGCAGTTTGTCGCGGCGGATGCGTCGCTAGGCCCTTGTCGGTTGATCTGCTCCTTCGCGACGCGGGAGTCTCGCGATCCGGATCTGGCGGCTTCAAGTGGGTGCGCGCCACAATCGGGATCATTATCGGCGGGAGCTCCTGTTCCCGATGGGGTCCGTTCGTCGAGGCGCCACGACGTTCGGGCTATCTGCAGCCCGATGCTTACCCACCAGCCGATTGCATTGCCCCAGCGTGGATAGAGCGCCGTCAGCGAATCCAATCATCCGCTCGATGTGGCTTGCCCTTGTGGATGGCTCGGACACGCCTGGTCAGGGCAGCACATCAACGCTTGCACTCGGCCGGAATCTCGATCCGCTCGCGTCTTCGATTCTGGCACTCCATCTCCAAGACGCAGCACCGGCCGGTAAGGCGGCCAGGTCAAAAACGGACATATAGCTCCCGTTGCCCAGATTGATCAGCGGTTGCGAGGCATTGCTGCCCCCCGAGGTCATCACCCAAGACACCGACCCGACGGAGGTGTGATCAACCTGGTCGCTCCAGATGAGTACATACATCGTGTCGGTTGGAAGGAAGACGCGGTCATCGGTCGAGAAATCCGGATCTCGCGAGAGAATCAGCCCCTGCCCCAAGAGCAAAACGCAGGCGTCTGCGAGTTCGTCGCAGGGCTGGAACGGGCAGGGATCGAGCCCGATCTGACAAACGCCGCCAAGACACGTTTCCGCACCGTTGCAGAATAGGCCATCATCGCACAAGAGATCGTCTGACACGTGGACGCAGGCATTCAAAACATCGTCACAAGCATCGACCGTGCAAGGCAAACCATCATCGCAATCGATCGGTGCCCCTGCCTGGCACACGCCGCCCACGCACGTCTCAACGCCGCTGCAGAACAGGCCATCGTCGCAAAGCGCATCGCTGCTCACGTTGTCGCACGCGTCGGTGAATTCGTTACAGGTGTCGATCGTACACGGGAGTCCGTCATCACAATCAATCGGCGCGCCGAACTGGCAATCCAGCGTCTGATGACAGATTTCAACACCATCGCAGAATAGCCCGTCATCACAGAGCGTATCGACGGGCGTATGCGTGCAGGTGTCGGCGACTTCGTCGCATAGGTCGACCGTGCAGCCAACTACATCGTCACAGTTGATTGGCGTGCCGCCCTGGCAATCGAGCACGGCATCGCAGGTTTCAATGCCGTCACAAAACAGGCCGTCATCGCAAAGAATATCGACCGGAGTATGGGCGCAGGCGTCCGCAATCTCGTCGCAAAGGTCAACCGTGCAGCCGACGCCGTCATCGCAGTTGATAGGCGCGCCGATTTGGCAATCGAGCAGCGAATCGCAGGTTTCGTTGCCATCGCAGAACAAACCGTTATCACAAAGGGCGTCGCTGGCAGTGTGGTCACACGTGTCCGT
>CAZYXP010000133.1:0-10710 GCA_964651325.1 uncultured Phycisphaeraceae bacterium | reverse complement strand
CGACTGGGCCGATCGCCTCTTCTTCGCGTCGAGCTATTTTCAAGAAATGTACGATGGCGCCGTCAAATTGATCAAGGCGGGCAAGGCCTACGTTTGCGACCTGAACGCCGAAGAGATGCGTACCTTCCGCGGCACGCTGACGACCCCCGGTCGGGAAAGCCCGCATCGCAACCGCACGGTCGAAGAAAACGTAGAACTCTTCGAGGGCATGAAGCGCGGCGCGTATCCGGATGGCTCGAAGGTGCTGCGTGCCAAGATCGACATGAGCTCGCCCAATCTGAACCTGCGCGATCCGGTCATGTATCGCATTCAAACGGCCACCCATCATCGCACGGGCGACGACTGGTGCCTCTATCCCATGTACGACTGGGCGCACGGGCTCGAGGATTCAATCGAACGCATCACTCATTCCGTCTGCACGCTCGAGTTTGAAAATCATCGGCCGTTGTACGATTGGTTCCTAGATGGGCTCGACGCCTACCATCCCCAACAGATCGAGTTTGCCCGCCTGGAGCTGACCCACACCATCATGAGCAAGCGGAATCTCCTGACGCTCGTCCAGGAAGGGCTCGTTTGCGGTTGGGACGATCCGCGCATGCCCACGCTTTCCGGATTGCGCCGCCGCGGCTACACGCCGGAGGCCATCCGAACCTTTTGCGAGCGCATCGGCGTCGCCAAGTTCAACAGCACGATCGACATCGCCGTGCTCGAACACACCATCCGCGAAGATCTCAACAAGCGCGCCCCCCGCGTGATGGCCGTGCTCGATCCGCTCAAGATTGTGCTGACCAATTACCCCGAAGGCAACGAAGAAGAACTCGACGCGATCAACAATCCCGAGGACGCGTCGGCCGGCACGCGCAACGTGCCCTTTTCCCGCGAGCTATACATCGAGCGCGCTGATTTCCTCGAGGATCCACCGCGAAAGTTCTTTCGCCTGGCGCCGGGCCGGGAGGTCCGTCTGCGTTACGCTTATTTCATCACATGCACGGGCGTCATCAAGGATGCCGCGGGCCAGATCGTCGAAGTCCATTGCACCTATGACCCGGCCACCCGCGGCGGCGATGCTCCTGACGGGCGCAAGGTCAAGGGCACATTGCACTGGGTTTCGGCCGCGCACGCGCTGTCGGCCGAGGTGCGATTGTACGATCACCTATTCGCCCAACCCGACCCCAAGGATGTGGGTGAGGGGCAGGACTTTCGCGCCGCGCTAAATCCCGAGTCCGTGAAAGTCATTCCCGACGCTAAGGTGGAACCCTCGCTGAAGACCGCAACATCGGGCGATCGGTTTCAGTTTGAGCGGCTCGGATATTTTTGCGTCGATACCGAAGATGCCCAACCCGGAAGGCCTGTGTTTAACCGGACCGTCACACTTCGCGACACCTGGGCCAAGGTCGCCAAGCAAGGCAAGAAAAAATAGCCCGGCCGCGGAATTCAGCCCACGCGGCCCTGGCCCCACACGATCGGCAGAACCGGCCATGGCTGGTCGGCTGGAATTGCTTGAGGTGCCCATAACGATGCCCGGTCAGCTCAGACTCACGCGTGTTCAAATCCTCAAGTGGGCCGACGCCCACCATCGCCGGACGGGGCAATGGCCGCACCGCAGAAGCGGCACCATCCACGGCCGGCGCTTTGAAAAATGGTCGTTGATTGATGATCTCCTAAGCCGGGGCGGGTTCGGCTGGCCCGGAGGTTCCTCGTTAGAGGCCTTCTTGTGGGAGCACCGCAAGATCAACGAACGGGCGACGCTCACGATCCGCAAGATTCTTCGTTGGGCGGATCAACATCACGAGCGCACCGAGCGTTGGCCAAAGGCTAGCCTGCTCAACGTCCACGGCGTCGCCGGGGAAGGCTGGACCGAAATCGACAAGTGCCTGAGGAAAGGCGATCGAGGCCTAACCGGCGGCTCCTCGCTGGACCAACTCCTGGCGGAACAGCGCGACGTACAACGCCGACGCAAGCGATCCAACCTGACCCTCAAGCAGATTCTGGGATGGGCGGATGAGTTTCACAAGAAGAACGGACGCTGGCCCGGATCCACGTCCGGCAAGATTCCCGAGAGCGGCGGCGACTTCTGGAGCACGGTGGACCGGCATCTCAAGGAAGGAGGCCGCGGGTTGGCGGGCGGCGATTCGCTTACCGAGCTGCTCGTTCGGCGCCGCGGCCACATCAACCCCGCCAACCGACCGCGGCTCACCGTCAAGGGGATTCTCCGCTGGGCGGATCTGCACCATCGGCGCACCGGCAACTGGCCGAAGAGCACGTCTGGAAGCGTGCAGGAAGCGCCGGGAGAGTCCTGGGCATCGATCGACCAATGCTTGTATCAGGGCCTGCGCGGGCTCCGTGCGGGCTCGTCACTGCATCAGCGATTGAAACAACACCGCGGCATTGATCGCGAGCGGCAGCTAACCATCCGGCAGATACTCCAGTGGGCCGACGAATATCATCAGCGAACCGGGCGTTGGCCCCTGACGACCGAGGGCATTGTCGCCGCAGACCAAACCGAGACCTGGGCCATGGTCCGATATGCGCTCGCCAAGGGAACCCGAGGGCTCCCCGGCGACACGTCGCTTTCGCGGCTACTCGCGAAACACCGCGGCGTGCGCATCCAATCGGATCGCCCGCGCCTGACCATGCGTCAAATCGTGCAATGGGCCGACGAGCACCACGCCCGGACTGGAAAATGGCCCACCGTCCGATCTGGAACAATCCCGAATTCGGATGGTGACACATGGGTGGCCGTGCAGGGCGCCCTTCAGCACGGAGGCCGGGGCTTGCCGGCGGGCCTGACCATCCCGCAAGTACTCGGCAAGTACCGCAACGTGCCCAATCCGAAAAAGGCGCAACGCCTGACGCTCAAACAAATCCTCCAATGGGCGGACCAGCATCACAAACGCACGGGCGAGTGGCCGAGAATCCGCAGCGGCGCCATCCCCAGAGTCAATTGGATCGACTGGATGGGCGTTAATCGAGCGCTCTACTTGGGCATTCGAGGATTGCCGGGAGATAGCTCGCTCGCGAAGCTGCTCGGGCAGCGCCGCGGCGTGCGCAACCGCGCCGACCTTGGCCGCCTTACCTTCAAGCAGATTCTGCAATGGGTCGATGCCCACCACAAACGCCTGGGCACCTGGCCGCATCAGCACAGTGGATCGATCGTCGGTGCGCGAGGCGAAACCTGGAAGCGCATCGATACCGCATTGATCGTGGGGGTTCGCGGATTGCCAGGCGGTTCATCGTTGCCCAAGTTTCTCGAGAAGCATCGCAAGGCGCGCCACCGGCAATATCCACCTAAGCTGACGGTGAAGCAGATCCTCAAATGGGCGGATCGGTACCACAAAGTAAACGGGAAATGGCCTGGCGAGCGTTCCGGCCCCATTGAGGGAGTCGATGGTGAGACGTGGAGAACGGTCAGTCAGGCCATGGTGGATGGGCGTCGAGGGCTTCGCGGTGGATCGTCTCTGGCCAAGGCTCTGGACCGCTATCGGCGGAAGCGCCCTGGCCCACGATCACCTGGTGCGACGGCTTCCAGCTAACGCGACCCCCGCTACACATACCTTCAATGAAGCGAACGCCCCTCGGCGAACGCGCCTCGTCCGCTCAGGGGATCGTCGGTGACTCATCGTCGTAGGGAGCCTGACGCGCGGCTTTAGCCGTAATGTAGTCCGCGGCAATCAAGTCGATCGCATCTGAAAGCTGGACGATCCGCTTTATTTGCACGGGCCTGCGCCATCCCCGCCATTGGAACTGGTCGGAAGGAATGAGCACGTTGCCCTCACAGCACCCTGACTGATGTTCGGTGACCATCGTCATGCCCCGGCGGGTTTGCCCCACGAGCACACCGGTCGTTGCACCGAGTTGGCCATCGATGTGCCATTCGATCTCTTCGAATTCAGGAGGCGGTTCCGCGCGGGCCTGGTCCATCAGTGGCAATGAACGCCTCACGTCCCCGCAACTCAACGATGCGCCAGGTTTCCGAAATGCCATGCCGTCTATCCCCGATTGCGATTCAGAATTCAAACGACTCCCTCCTTGATTCTCGTGGCTGCCGGGCCTTCGACCCATCCTGCCGGAACACGCGTCCGGCCGTGTGCCCTGCTCACCCGTGCAAGGTATTCGGCGAGTTTCACGGCGTTCTGCAATGGATAAACCAAGCTCAAACGTGGACGAAATGGTATGAGACCTTCCGAGAATGGCGGCGCCGAGCGCGCCCGAAGTTGCGTTTTCTTGGGCGCGGCGAGTCTGATTTATTGGCAGCCGCGATAACCCTTTGGCGATCGGGCCGCCCGACCGCCACGACAGTGCTTTTCGTTGCCGCAGAGGAGTGATCTAGAGTCGCATGGTCATTCCTGAATCCGGGCCGCGCCCGTCAGCCCCCACCCGTCAGCCCCCATGTGGACCACTGCCAATACCATGACGGTCAGGCTACGAGTACGCGCCTACATGTTAAAGAGCGCACCAGCCACGTCGCCACACAGCACCTCCAGTCAAGTTTTTCGACAGGCACTTCAACGGCAACTCGTGTGAACGCGACTCTGCAGTGCGTAAACAACGTTGCCAGAAAGCGGCTTGGCGTGCGCACGCCTCTCCACTCCCCAACGGACACGCTGTGGCTACGTTCGATCTGTTGGAATCGCTGTGCTAGCAGGATCCGGGAATTGATGCTTCGCGTGGTTCGGCGAGTAACGCCACGGGCAAGGCGTCAACAACCGCAGGGGCGAATTGTCGGCCGCTTTCACTTTGAAGCTCGCGCAACGCATCGGCAAACGTTCGGGTTCGCTTGTAGGGTCGATGCGAGGTCATCGTGACAAACGCATCGGCAACGCAAAGGATATGCGCTCCCAAGGGTACGTTCTCGATGCGATCGGCGCCGCCCGCGCCATCAAAACGGGCATGATGGTAGCGGACAAGTTCGGTCGTCCGGGCGTCAGCGCCGAGCAGGCGGGCCATGTCGGCACCGTCGGGGGCGTGGCGACAAAGCAAACCTCGTTCTTCCTCCGTGAGCCGCTCGCTCTTGCAAAGAACCTGCTCGGGAACCAAAAACTTTCCAAGGTCATGACAAAGTCCTGCCAGGCGCAGACGCCGGATGTCCTCCGACTGCAACCCCAACGCCTTGCCAAGTCGAACCGCCATGGAGCTAACGAACTCGGCATGGGTAGTTAGATGAATGCTTTTTGTCGGCCCGATTCGTCCCTGCCACGTGCTGAGAAAGCCCTGAAGGCTCCGCTCGAACCTCTCCGGTATGGCCTCGGCGCTGGGCGGAGCAGTCCGCTCAAACTGGACCATGGACCAAGTGGCGATCCGGCTGCCGCTGCATCGTTTGGCACAGTGCGCCGCCTGCCGAGATCGATGAATCGCACGCACCGAGGTGGAGGGTCCGAATGCCAAAACCGCGCCGATCGATGCGCGGACAGGCAAGCAACCGCTCGAAATTGAAATCGGTGTCCCGCTGAGCTGATCTTGAAAGGTTTCGGCCCATCGCATAGCCGCCCCAAGTCCTTCGACGGGCTTGATGATGAGGAATTCACCGCTGCGGTGGCGGCTCACGAAATCGCCGGCCTCACTCAATCTCTGAAGATGCCCGGCGATGACGCGCAGCATCTTGTCGCCCGCCGCAAAACCATGCCGATGGTTGATCGTTCCCAGATCGCTCGCGTCTACGGTCATAAACGCCCAAGGTGCTCGATCGACCCAATCCTCGCCGGCGGCACTCAAGTACCGTCGCAAAGCGCCACGGTCGGCCAGGCCCGTTAGCGGGTCGATGTACGCCCGCGCACTCGCCCGCGTGGCGCGTTGATTGATCCTATCGACCTTGCTCGCGATCTTGGGGGCGTTGGTGACCGCCCGTACGATCCGCGATTCAAGGACACGACCATCTAGGACATGATGCCGCGAAAGACAACCGGTCTCGCGGCGCGGCCCGCCGGCCGGGGAATCGGCTACTTCTTCAGCGTCAGACAACACAATTACCGGACAACAGACTCCCATCGCCCGCAGCCGACGTGCCGTGTCCCCAGAGGCTGTTCCCGGAAGGTCGTCGCGCAACAGCACGCAATCGAATGGCGTCCCCCCCGCTTCAACGCGGACGGACTCCACGGCACGCTGAACCTCGGCGCTTGTCGCGACCGGTTCGACGTTGGCCGCGGGAAACGCGTCGAGCAGCGCCATAAGCCACAGTGCCTGTCGCGCACCGTCGGGCTCAATAAGTAGAATGTTATCAATCTGAGGACGCATTACCGAACTCCCCCACTCCCGAACACCGCATGCTTGAATCGAACAGACGCCCGGCCAAGGCACCGGACGTCACAGCTCACTATCGTTTTGTATCGGTAGGGCCAACGCGGGCCTTCTCGTTTGCGCCGACGATCCGGACGCAAACGGCGCACTTGGACCCAGCCATGAAGGCGTATCGGACGCCGGATGCTCATGCACTGTTCTATCTAAGGGAGATTCGGACGTATCAGGCCGTGGCCCCGGCATGCACGCGCCTGCCGAATGAGCGTCCGTTGCCCTTAAGGACTGACGCTACAGCAGGTTATTCGGGCATCGGGCCGTGCGTCTTGCCGCTATCGGCGAGTTTCTCATGGGTGGTCCGGAGGGTTACTTCAAACACGCTCCCCTCGTCGATCGTACTCTTGACTTGAATGGAGCCCTGAAGTTCCTTGATGATCTTCTTGGCGGCCGCCAAGCCCAATCCGGTTCCCGCGTGTCCTTTGGCTGAATGAAATGCGTGAAAAATAGACTCCCTGGCTTGATCGGGGATGCCGGGCCCATTGTCGCTGATGGATAGAAGCACGACGCTGCCGGTTGGATCAAAGGTGGTCCGCAGGTTTACGCGGCCGCCCGGCTCAGGGCACGCCTGTATCGCGTTGAGAAGGATGTTGTGGGCCACCTGATGGATGCCGTCCGGATCCAAGGGAATGGCGGGCAGATCGTCCAACTCTGCCAGAATCATGACACCTTTTTCGTCCGCCTTGGACTGGGCAAGCGTGATCACGTCCTCAACAATACGATTGAGCTGAACGGTCTCGATGCGCGCTTGCCGATCCTTGCTGAACGTCAGCATGTTGAGTGTCAGTTGGTAAATGCGATCGAGGTTCCGATGAACCATACCCCACCCCGTCCGCGCGGACTCGAGCGAATCCCTTTGTAGGCCCAACTCCAAAACCTCCGCACCGCCCTGCATGCCTTGGAGGATGTTGCGGATATGATGCGAAAGGTAGGCGACGGTCTCCCCGGCAGCGGCAAGCCGCTCATGCCGCATGCGGGACTCCAGGAGCCTCATGTTTTCAATCGCCATGCCCGCCAAGCGTCCAATCGCGACCACCAGACGAAGCTGTTCTTGGGAATACGTATGGTTGGACATCGAGCAATCCAGATGAAACACCCCCTGCACGGAATCGTGGACAACCACCGGCACACAAATCGTGCTACGCAATCCGAGCCGATGAATGCTGTCCTGTGGATTCTCGCTCCCGAATCGGGCGTCGGTCATCGCGTTCGCACAAAGGAGCCCCTCCTTTGTGTCCATCACGTGCTTGATGATCGTTTCGGACGTGAAGATTTTCGGACGTTGGCGTTTGCGATCTCTAGAGCGAAAACGCACGACCGTCGGTTTGAGCGTCTGGTCGTCTGCAGACTCGGCCATCAACAGCACGAGATGATCCACGATCAAATTGTCGAACAAAATGTCGGCCACACGTTCCAGGAAGGGCTCGATGGAATGCACCGCGCCGACCATTTCGGCCACACGATAAACGACGTTCCACGCCGCCACGGCATCAGCCGTTTCGGGCGGCTGGAGAATCACGCTGTCTTCCGACCCGTTGATCGCCGCGAGAATCGAAGAACCGCCCGCAGCCCCACTCATGTCGAGGTCCACCAGATCACGAATCGTCTGGCCCCCAAATCCGCCGGGGTCCTCATCGCCGCTGAACACCAGCAGGCTGGATCCGACCTTGATCTGATCCCCGTGTTTGATGGGCGCCGGATTGACGATGCGCTGGCCGTTGAGGAACGTCCCGTTGGAACTATTCAGGTCAACAAGCACCCACCCGCCGTTTTCGGGGCGCAATTCCGCATGGTGGCGCGACGTGCTGTCATCGGAAAGTTGGATTTGATCGGTATGGCGCCCGATGCGCGTAGCCTCATCGGGCGTTTCATACGTGCGTCCTTTGTCCGGACCTTGTAGCACATGCAACGTGGGCACAATAAGAACCCCTCAAGGCATCCGTAGCCCGTCCAACCTGAAGGGTCGCAAAACCGCGCAACGCCCGATAGGTAAAATGCACATTTCGACTCGATAGATCGTAGGGTCGCTTGCATGCAGTGTCAACGAGGGGCGTCCGTTCTCGGCACTATCAGATTGGGGTGCATGGCTTTTCATGCTCGCGTCCCCTCGGGCGCCGGAACTGGGGCAATCGTTATAGGTCGGTGTTGCCGAATCGCCTGATTGTGGCCGCGCCGATCGTTTGATTGCTGAAACGGGGATCGCCGGATTGGGATGCAGCCATCGAGAATGCAGGCTCCAGCGCGAGCTTCACATCATGGGGCTGCGTGCACCTCCAGTTGTCCTCGCCCTTCTACGGCCAGGTTGGGCTCCGTTGTTTAGTCACTGACACTTAAAGCCTGTACCAGGTGCGATGGGCCCAAGCAACCGGGCTTTCCGAGGCCGTCACCCGGTGGGTTGTCATGTATCGGACGCTCAAGTTCCTCGTGACATGGCTCAAGCGCCTCGTGCCGATCCCCGAAGATAATCATTGAGAAAGTGGGGCATTAGCATGCCCACACAAGAAACGAGGCGGATCGTACGCGATGCCTCGGAACGGGAGCCCTCCGAGTTGGCCAAAGAACCGCAAAAAACCGAATACGCCCAACTCGTCCGTCGCGTTGCACCGGCATCGCGGAAGCAACCCCCGCCGGAACAGGATCTGGACTTGCTCCTCGATCAGCTTGAAGAAAAGAAGGCCCGCAGCGATCCGGATCAGCAGCCGCCCAAGGCAGACCCGATCGAGAAGCTCCGCGAATCCATGCTGGCTGAGTACATCCCGATCTTTGTTGAGCTATCCGAAAAATACGCCAAGTCCAAAGTTGCGTTGGAGATGGATGCGTCCAATCTACTTCAAGGCGGCCGTGAACTCAAGATCGCCTTCAGCATCAGCGGCTACCGAACCGACCTGCTGGGTACCGTGACGACCGAGGCGATCGCCTTTCACTTGACCCACCACACGCCCGACACCGGAGCCCAGATCGCCAGCGGACCGCTGCTTAGCCTTCGTCGCTTGAATCCGAAAACGTTTCGCGATTTCATCTGCGGTCAACTGGCGTTGTTGGTCCGCACAGCCATGCGCCAAATGTCCTAGCCGCCCCCGCCCCGCGGTCAAGCCTTGAGAAAAACAGAACCGCCATTTCCGTTTGTCCGGTCCCCACACCGTCCGGATGCCAGGCTGCGGACGCTACCCGACCCCACAAAAAAAAGGCGCGGGGCGCTCTTTCGAACGCGCCCGCGCCATCGTCGGTCACGTGCAATCCATCGCAGGCGGGCCCTTGGGCCGGGCGTTGGAATGCGGCGATTCCTCGCACCCATCTGCCTAACCCGCGGATTCAACAATAGCCTCTTCGCCGGGACGAAAAACTACTTGCCCTCTACGGGCTTGGCCTTCTCCCAGTCGATGTGGACGCCCTGCTCTACGAGTTTGTCGTTGTATTTGGCCGGGTCCGCAATGAGTTTGTCGGCACATTTCGGACAGCAGTAGTACACCTTCTCGCCCGTGTTAAACTCTGTAAACGCCTCGGGGTCAATCTCTTCGCCCATGATCGGGCATTTGGTTTGATAGGTGTAGCTGGCAGCCAGTTTGGCCTTGAACCGACTGGGGTAGGATTGAAACTTGTCCTTGCACTTCGTGCAGCAAAACGCCACCTTCTCTCCATTGTGGTCTACGGTCACCGCCGAGTCCACAACTTCTCCGGACACCGGGCAGGACACCTGAATTTTGGGCAACTTTGCGAGCACGGCACGCTGCCGTTCGACCTTGGCAGCATATTTTGATGTGTTCTTCTTGAACTTCTTGATGCAGCCCTTGCAACAGAAATAGACGGGTCCGTCCGCTGTTGGCGTGCTAACGAAGTAGCTCACCGGCTCGTTCATGACCGGGCACATCGCCACGCCCTCCGGCTGTGGCTGGACCCCGAACTTGTTCTGAGCGACCGCATTCACGCTTAGACTGCCAATCGTCACGACCGCACCAATCAGGGCGACTACGAATAAACGACTCTTCATTCTGCATCTCCTAAAATCGTGTTTCTTCCCATCGGATTCGGCGGCCTACAAAGACCCGCCAACGTATCGCGCATATTCTACCCCTACCAACGACAAATCGCAGCCTATTGTTCCCGAAATCCCTAAACGCGAAGTAACAAGATTGTAAGGTCGCGGCATTGTCCAGGGTTGGTTTAGCTGATGCGCCGCAGAGCACTCACACGAGCGCCGGGCTGTTGTACACGGATGGAAGCACCAAGGGGCGTCGGCAGCGCTTCGAATGAATGCGAGCCTCTCTTACCCAGTGAGAATCCCCCACAAACACGGCCAACCTCAAAGCTCTGCGAACAACGGGGCGGCAACTTGAGGCGGCGGACCCGTGTTTGGTTGGCAACGCTGTTTCGATGGCAATGCGTCTTCGATGGCAACGCGTTTTCGATGGCAACGCGTCGCCG
>CAZYXP010000132.1:0-10757 GCA_964651325.1 uncultured Phycisphaeraceae bacterium | reverse complement strand
ACGTGCGCGCGGAAGTCATCATGGTCTTTCTCTCGCTGCCCGATGAGATTGACACGACGCCGATCGTGCTTCGAGGGTGGCAGAACCGAAAGCGCGTGCTCGCCCCAAGTATCAGTTGGAATCAAAGACGGATGATTCCCACCGAAATTCGCTCGCTCACCGAGGATCTCGCCATCACAAACATGGGTGTCAGAGAACCCACCTCCGGCATTCCGTTCCCCATTGAGATGATCGATCTGCTGCTCGTCCCCGGTCTGGGATTCGACGAATTTGGTCAGCGACTCGGTCGCGGTCGCGGCTTTTACGATCGCTTCCTCGCCCACCCCGATTTCAAAGGGGTCGCCTGTGCTATGGCGATGGAGGAGCAGGTTGTGCCTTCGATTCCTGTAGGGCCGCTCGATCGACCGATTGACATGCTCATTACCGACGCCAAGATCCGGCGCTTCGGCGAAGAAAAAGTGTCCGGATAAACTTCCCGGGCGCGCACGCCTTCTGATTCGCCCGCAGACCCAACCAAGCGGCGCACCGCCGTGGCTCACCCGATGATCCATCATGCCAACGGGCGGCCCATACCCTTGGGACGTGGGCGAGTCGATGATCCGCGCACGCACGGCATGGACCGACTTCCACTCGTCCGCGAACAGCGGTTACGGACACACCGCGGCGCAATTCATCCCCGCGTAGCCCGCTCCCTGGAACGCCGCGACGCCTGTTTGGATGTCGACGAAATTCACAACGCCGTTGGGTGTGCAGGGTTCAAGATCGCTCGCCTCCATGGCCGCGTGTGAGAAATTGCCTTGAAAACCTTCAACCAGCAGCAAGACGTCGGCGAAATTGACCGTGCCGTTCTTGTCCACGTCGCCCCACAGTCCGGTTGCGGCGATGGCCTGCACCGAGACAACTCCGCTCTGAGTCTCGCACCGTACGGTATACGTGGCGCCCGGGATCACGGCCTCGCCGGATACGGTTACCGTGCCCCAATCCACGGGCAGTTGGTACGCGGGCACAGCCGCAAGCGTTCCGTCGTTTTGCACGTAGAGTGATACGCAGGACAAATCGAACTCGGGCGAGATGCCCTCGAACTGAAGCGCTACCGGCAGCGTGAGGTCCGACGGCTGCGGTGTCACAGCCAGATACCGAGCCCCCAACACCACCGCGACGGGCGTGCCCAGCTCGCACTCGTCCGGCGCGCCGTTGGCGTTGTCGTCCGGAGAGGTGCCCCCCGAGATGTCGCATTCATCGGGAACGGTGTTGGTGTTGCAATCGGCGCTGATGGCGCTGGCAATGTCGCATTCGTCGGGGGCGGCATTGGCGTTGCAATCCTGGCTGGCTCCGCTGGTCAAGTCGCATTCATCGGGAATAGTGTTGGTGTTGCAGTCGGTGCTGGTTCCGGATGCGATGTCCTGATCGTCGCCGATGCCGTTGGCGTTGCAATCCAGGAAGAGGGGAGTCGTGCACCAATCCAATACGGTGGCCATGAGTACCTCCCGGTCGGCGGCGCCGAGCGCTTCAAAGGGGAAACCCCAAAAGGTCGTCCGGTACTCGTTGGTTTCCTTGTTGACCGCGGCATCCCCCGCCGTGCCGGAAAAGGCCAGTTCCGCGGAGGGGCCGGGCGTGACCCGGTCGCTCCAGTTCGTAAACGGGTAGGACAACGCGAACGACCCCAGGCCGCCGAACACAGATCCCGATCCCGTGACCGAAGCCTGCGAGACATCGCTCGATGCGGATGCCACGCCGAGGTAATTGGACATGAACCCGGTCAGTCCGCGGTCGAAGAAATAATCCTGACTGCTGAGGAACAGGCAGCCTCCGCCGTCTAGGTAGGTGCCCAACGCCGCCTCACCGGCCGACCCGGGACCGCTTGCTCCGCCAAACTCATCGCCGGTAAACCAAATGACGGTGGTATATTGCGCCAGGGTGGCCGCGTCCGGCTCGTTGTCACTGTTGTTGGTGTCCCAAATCTCGTATTGCTCGCCCAGAGCATCCAGCGTGTTGGTGTAGGTGGTCAACACATTGGGGACGTTGTCGTCATCATCCACCAGGAGAATCGGCAAGCCGTCGCGCGTCGTAAACTCAAACGTTGCCGAGTCGCTACCCACGCCGCACGCGTTGTTCGCCCGGACGCGCCAGAAGTAGGTACTCAGCGGATCCAGGATCGTCGCGGCTGCGTAATTCGGTTCCGTCAACCCGCTGACGCTCTCGATGAGGACTCCGAAGCCCGCATCAGCCGCAAGTTCAAACTCATATTCGACCGCTTGGGTCGCGGCGCTCCAGGAAAAGTCAGGCCGCAAAGACACGGCGAGGGCTCCGTCGGTCGGGAGCAGGGGCGTGGGTTGACCGGCCACGGCCGTGTGGATCGTCAGGCCAACCGACGCATCGCGCGTCATGGACGCAGACGTTCCCGTAATCGTCATGGCCACCGTTCCACCCGGCGCCGCGGCGGTGTTGCTGATGGTCATCAAGCTGGCACCTTCCGGCGTGACGGGGTTCGCGCTGAATGTAGCCGTTGTGCCCGCCGGCTGGCCGGCGACGCTGAGGGTGACCGGCTCGACGAACCCCATAATCTGACCCACTGTGACGTCATACACCGCGTCACCAGGAGCGCAGAGCGTAATGTCTCCGGGTGTCGCGGTCAGCAGGAAGCCCGCCTCGAAAGCGCAGTTGTAGCACACAAGGGCGAAATCCTGATCGGTGGCGTCGGCGTTGTTCGGAATCCCGTCCGAGTTGATATCGGCGGCAACCACGCGAACCGTCGCCGCGGGTGGGGCGGTCGGCCCCAGGAAGACGCCTTCCGTGTTGTTGCGAAAATCGGCCGTGCCGCCGACGCTCGACCAACCGTTGGCGCCGATTTGATTGCCCAAATAGGTATTTCCGCCCGCCTCGACGACCAGATCCAGATCGTTGTTCCACGCTGGTGTGGGGCCGCCCAAACCGTGGCCGACCGCATCGGTCCAGACCAGCATCAACCGCATCGGCTGACCGGGATCCAAGGGAGACACGTTGGTCACCCATTCCTCGCCCGTGCTGCCGAGGATCACTGGCTCATCGAAGTAACGCACGGCAACCGCCGGATCGACGACCGCCTCCAGATCCATCCGCCCCCAACCCTGCTTGTTGTCGAACGGATGTCCGAGCGTTTGATTGTCCGCGTCGAGGTGGCCGGCCAGGTCGTGAGCCACCGCCGTGAACGCCGCTTTGATCATGGCGGGGCTGGGATCGGCCACGAAGTCCGGCAGCCCGCGATAGTATTCGATGAACATTGCGACGGCGCCGCTGACCTGCGGTGATGCCATGCTCGTGCCACACATCAGACCGTGGCCGCTTCCGCTGACGCTGGAATCCACGGAGCAGCCGGGGGCCACCATGTGCGGCAAGGTCCGTCCGTCCAAACAGGGGCCGTGGGCCGAATTGGAGGAGACGTCGTCGATCTGAAGAATCTGCGTGCCGCCGGACGTTTGCATTTTCGTCGAGCCGATGGCGAAGAGGTTCTTGGCCTCGTCCGGCGTGCCTTGCGTGCTGGTGCCGCCGTTGCCGTTCATGATGGAAAGCACAAAGCTGAACGGCTGATTGCCGGCCGCGTTGGGGTCCGCGTCGCGCACCCCGATATCGACCTGCATGGTGTCGTTGTCATACCCGAGCGGCGAACCGGCCGGCCCCCAACTGTTGCCCGACAGCGATGCCCCGTTGTTGTACGAATCGGTCATGATCAAGAGCATGCCGCCGGCCTGATTGAACCAGGGGCTGTAGACCTGTTCGACCAGATTCGCGCCGGGCGCGACCCCGAGCCCTCGCAGAAACCCGAAGCTGTCCAACACGCCTGAACTGCCGTCGCCGGCCATGATGCCCGCGGTGTGCGTGCCGTGTGCGCTGGTGGCGCTGCCCCCGCAAGTTTGCCCGGTGCAAGGAACGATTCGGTTGACCAAGTCCGGATGTGTGTGCTGAACACCGCCGTCGACGTTGGCGATGGTTACGCCCACACCGCTGAACCCTACGGCGCCGAGCCAGGTCCAATAACCTGGAAACGCGACGTTGCTGGCGTCTACGTTGTTGACGTTGACCTGGCCGGCCATCTCGGTGCGCAGCCCGCCGTCGGTCGGCTCCAATTGAATGCTATAGACGCCCGGTACTCGCGCCGCGGCTTGCAGGGATGCGCCGTTCATCGTCAGCGTAGCAATCTCGAAGGTGCTGTTGAGCACTTTGCGGCCGAGCAATTGACCGCCCATCGCGCGAAGCGCCGCTACGACCGCGTCGGTGTCTGCGCCGCGAACCATCAACACATCGAATTGGTGTTGCTCGCTGGGCAGGTGACGCCATCGCGGCAAGACGCGGTAGGCCGGGGCAAACGCGCCGCTCCAGCGAACCGCCGGAGCCAAAGCCGCGGCGTCGCGCGCTGTTTTCGGCCCCCATACGATGTAGGTGTGGGGATAGACATACTGCACCGGTTGAAGGCCCGTGGCCTGCAAGTCGGCGAGCCACGATGCTCGCATCGGACCCGCGAATTGAATCAAATGTAAATCAGGTTCATCGGATCGCACGGCGCCCCATCCGTCCGGCAGGTTTGGAGCCGCCACCCGTGGATCAAATGCCAGCCCGCCCAGCCGGAGGACGAATGCGTCCGTTCGTTCTTGGAAGGCAATACCGGAAGCCTGCAAACGGGCCAGGTCGCTGGCATTCAGTTCAATCCAGACAAACCGGTCGTAGTCCGATATGGAAACCGGCTGAAGCGCCAACGGTCCCGACTGAGCGAACGAGGCCGCCGAGAGCTTCACATAATGCAAACCGCTGTTATCGGGCGTAGCATCGGCCGCACCGACCACCGCTGGAGCTAAGAGACCGCCCAAAACCAAGCCAAACTGCAAAGCCAACTTGCCGCATGCAACGCGCATGGTGTCACTCCTAATTCTCATTTTCCGAAGAAATTGATCGGTCCCGCACAACCCCAGCCCGATCCAGCCGATATGAGCCGGATCTGTGTCCGTGTGATCCACGGACGCGGTCATGGTAACTGATTCGGACGATGAAAGCCACCCTTTATTTCGGTGCCACGCCATCACCTTCGTTTTTTACCGGTTTGCGTTCCCGGCTGCGTAGTTCCGCGTAGACGAGCGCTAGTAGCAAGACTGGAATCAGGAAGCCAACCAAAAAAGGGACTAAATCCATGGTTTTGTCGAACCAGCCTTGATCGTCCGTTGCGAAACGCCAGATTTTGATGGCGAGGGGGATGACGGTGAACAAGATCGTAGGCCCAAGCAGCCAAGCCGTGTTCCCCGCGCCGATTCGTGCGAGGCGGCCGCACACGAGGGACACGCAGGCGACCACCGCCGCGGAGGCAATGCCGCCCATCGCGCCGAATAAGGCCCAAAGCAACGCCCCCGCCTGATGGATCAGCAATAGTGAGATGGCCAGAACCACGAGCTTTCGAAGGGCGGTATCGCCCAGTACCTTGCGCACGTCGATGTCCTTGGTCGATGCGACCCTCGCCGAGCACGGAGTCGTGATCTCGCGCGGGCGTCGGTTGGCGAGCATGATACGTCGTCCGGGCGCGGTGGGGCAAGGGCGGGCGCCTAGCCCGTGATGGAAATGGGCGGCAAGACCGTTTCGGAGCAGTTGGCGCAAGCCTGGTGACATTCTGCCGCGGACGGTCCGAATGCCACGGATGGTCCGACACTGCCGCGGATGGTCCGAGGGCTGGCGTCCGCGGCTCTGGTGCGGGGCACACAGCCGAGGGCGGCTGTGCGGCAGGGCGGTGGTCCCATCGACACCCTTGAAATCCGCCTTTTCGTGCGTTGTTGAACCCTTGCCCGATGCCCGCTAGACTCTTGCGACTGGTTCATGCCTGTTACCCTGCCTGCCGCGTAAGCAGCGGCGTACGGCGCGGAGCCGTGGCCACGGGTCGTGGCCGATCCTAAGAAGCGGTAGAATCGGAATCTATGCCGACAACGCGGAAAAAACTAGGTGAGATTCTTGTCGGATGGGGCGTTCTGACGGACGAAGGCGTCACAGAAGCCCTTGGCTACGCCCTTGAGCACGGCAAGCGGATCGGCGAGGCCGTTGTTGAGATGGAGCTGTGCACCGAGGACGACGTCACCAAGGCCTTGGCGACCCAGTTCGGGCTCGAATACATCGATCTGGACAAACAGCCCGTCAACCGGGAAGTGCTCGATCTGATGCCTGGCAAGCTCATCGAGGATTATCTTGTCTTGCCGCTCGGCGAAGAGGGCGACCGGCTCAAGGTCATCATCACCGATCCGCTAGATTTGGAGACGCTGGACCTACTTCGATTTCGGCTAAATCGTGAAATCGTCCCCACCCTTGCGCCGCAATCCAAGGTCAAGCGGTTCGTCGAGCAATTCGTCAATCCAGATAGTGACATGCTCTCCCAGACCATGGCCAGCATCGACCAGGATGCCCCGGACGAGGATGGGATAACCGGCGATACCGTGGACGACGCTGACGATGCGGATGCGCCCATCGTTCGCCTGGTCAACCTGATCATCACCGAGGCCGTGCATGGGCGGGCGAGCGACATCCACATCGAACCCATGGCGGACCGCATTCGAGTGCGTTATCGCGTCGATGGCGTGTGTCACGTTCGGGACGATATTCCCAAGAACATGCAAGGGGCGGTGACGACGCGGCTGAAGATCATGGCGGGGCTGGATATCGCGGAAAAGCGCGTGCCGCAGGACGGAAGAATCAAACTCAAGATCGGCGGCGGCGGTATTGACTTTCGCGTGAGCGCCCTGCCAAGCTACCACGGGGAAAGCGTGGTCATGCGAATTCTCCGCCCAGAATCCGCCCAGGTCGGCATTGAAGCGCTCGGTTTTTCCACCGACGACAACAAGCGATTCCAGAACATCATTCGCAAGCCGACGGGCATTTTCTTGGTGACCGGTCCGACGGGTTCTGGGAAAACCACCACGCTTTACTCGGCCCTGCAGGAGCTGAATCGACCGGACGTGAAGATCATCACCGCCGAGGATCCGGTGGAATACAACTTTTCGGGCATGAACCAGTGCCAGGTGCGCGAGGAGATCGGGCTCTCGTTTTCCAAGATTCTTCGGGCGATGCTTCGCCAGGCGCCGAACATCATTCTGGTCGGCGAGATTCGCGACCGCGAGGTCGGCGACGTCGCGATCCAAGCGGCACTGACCGGCCACCTCGTGTTCAGCACGTTGCACACCAACGATGCCCCTTCCGCGATTACGCGATTGATCGACATGGGTATCAAGCCGTTTCTCGTGGCCAGTGCAATTCAGGCGATCATGGCGCAGCGGCTGATTCGGGTCATCTGCCCCGAGTGCAAAGAGGTAGACCCCAAGCCAAACATGCGGCAACTTCGCATGCTGGGCTTCACCGACGAGGAGCTTGAAGGGGGGTCCGTCTATCGTGGCGCCGGCTGTCAGAGGTGTGGCGGCAGCGGATATCGCGGAAGACGCGGTATTTTCGAGATGGTGGTGATGAATAGCGAGTTGCGAGATCTGGCGTTCAAGAAATCGACGGCGTCCGAGTTGCGCGCGGCCGCCCGGGCTGCGGGCATGCGCACGCTGGTCGAAGATGGGCGGGGTAAGATTCTTGAAGGGGTCACCACCCCCGAAGACTTGCTTCGCGTATCCCAAGCCGAAGGCGTGGTGGATTAGGGGGCATAGCCGCCCGGCCGCCCCGGTTGGCTTTTGGCTAGCCGCCCGGGCTGGCCTACAGGAGACACCCGTCGCTGGGCGACTGATAGAGCAGCCGGTTGCGACCGGTTCGCAGGATAGAGTGTAAAGGCATAACCGTATGGGTACCCTACATATAGACCGCCTCTTGGAAACGGTCATCAAGACTGGCGCCTCGGATTTGCATCTGACCGTCGGCCGACCGCCCGTTATCCGTTTGCATGGACACTTGCGTTCTTTGGAAACAAAAACGCTTACGCCGGAAGATACCACCGCGCTGATGAAGGCGATCACGCCGGAGCGCAACCAACAGGAACTGCAGGAAGAAGGCGGAACGGACTTCGGATTCGCCTTTGGTGACGGCGCGCGCTTTCGCGTTGCCATTTTCAAGCAGAAGGGCAACATTGCCCAGGTGTTGCGGCTCATTCCCGCCACACTGCTGACGTTTGAGCAGATCGGATTGCCCGATGTCTGTCGTGCGCTATGCCGAAGACCACAAGGCATGTTTCTGGTGACCGGACCGACCGGCTCTGGCAAGACGACCACGTTGGCCACCATGCTCGATTACATCAACACGAACCTCGATCGCCACATCGTGACGATGGAAGATCCGATCGAGTACTACCACACCCACAAAAAGTCGGTGGTCAATCAGCGTGAGATCGGCGTCGACGTCCCCAACTTTTCCGAATCGTTGCGCCGCGTCCTCCGGCAGGATCCTGACGTGATTCTCGTCGGCGAGCTTCGTGACCTCGAGACGATGGAATCGGCGATTCGGGCCGCCGAAACTGGTCACTTGGTCTTCAGCACGTTGCACACCACCGGATGCCAGGGCACGATCAACCGTATTGTGGATGCGTTTCCGACCCAGCAGCAGGAACAGATCCGCGTGCAACTTTCCACCAACCTGATCGCGACGCTATCCCAAGCCCTGCTGCCCCGCCAGCCCAAGGGCATGGTGGCGGCCTACGAATTCATGGTGAGCACGCCCGCTATTTCCAACCTTATTCGCGAAAACAAGACGTTTCGTATTGACTCCGCCATCCAGACGGGAAAAAAATACGGCATGCAGTTGCTCGATGAGCATCTCTGGTCGCTCTATGAGAGTGGCGTCGTCACGCCCGAGGACTGCGTCGATCGTTCACGCCATCCCGGATCGATGCAAGACAAGATCGATTCCCATCGCCGAGGGCTCGACACCGAAGGGGCGGACGCGTCCGCATCGGCAAGCGGAGGAGGCAATTCATGAGCGCTGCTACGCCCACCGGTCGCGGCCGCAAAATGCCCTCGATCGACCAGCTTCGCGGCCGCCAGCTCGGGCGTATCCTCATCAAGATGGGTAAGATTCGCCGCGCCCAGGTACATGAAGCGCTTGATATTCAGAAGCAGCAGCGCGGCCCGATCGGCAAAATCCTCGTTGAGCTCGGGCATATCGACGAGGACGAGCTGAATTTTGCCCTCGCCGCCCAATCGGGCATGGAACCCGTGGGGCTCAGCAAGCTCGACATCCCGCCCGAAGTCACGGGCATGATGACGGCGCAAATGGCCAACACGTACCGCGTTGTGCCATTTGAGAACGATCCGATCGCAAACGTCCTCTCCATCGCGCTGGACAACCCGGACAACTTCATCGCCACTGACGACTTGAAAACCCTCCTAGGTTGCGAAATCAAGGGATTTCTCTGCAAAGCGGCGGAGCTGCAGACGGCGTTGGATCGTTATTATCCCGAGGGCGAGCAGGAGTCCATCACCAATCTCATCGACGAGTTGAGCGACGACGAGGATCTCGCCCGCTTCGAAGGCCGCGGCGACAGCATCGACCTTGCCGAACTCAAGGAGATGATGGAATCGAATCCCGTCAAGAAGCTCCTGAATCTGGTTCTGCTCCAGGCCATCAAGGAAAAAGCGAGCGATATTCACTTTGAACCGTTCGAAACCGAGTTCAAAATGCGCTACCGGATTGACGGTGTGCTGTACGAAATGGTTCCGCCGCCGCGCTACATCGCCCTGGCCATCTCCTCGCGTATCAAGGTTATGGCCAATCTCGATATCGCCGAGCGTCGCCTGCCCCAGGACGGACGCATCGAATTGCAGCTCAAGGGCGTTCCCATCGATTTGCGTGTGGCGGTCCTGCCTACGCTTTTTGGCGAAAGCGTCGTGCTTCGCGTGCTCGATCGCTCCAATGTGCAGCTGAATCTGAGCAAACTCGGGTTACGCGAGGATGACCTGGCCGTCTTTCACCAGCTTATTCGCAAGCCCAACGGCATCCTCGTCAACACCGGTCCCACGGGATCCGGAAAGACCACCACGCTCTATGCCGCGTTGCAGGAGCTGAACGAGCCCACCGTCAAGATTCTCACGGCCGAGGATCCTGTCGAATACGACATCGACGGGCTGATTCAGGTTCAGGTTCGCCCCGAGGTAGGGCTAACTTTCGGAAGAGCGCTCCGGAGCTTTCTGCGGCAAGATCCCGATGTCATCCTCGTCGGTGAGGTTCGCGACTTGGAAACGGGCCAGATCAGCGTTCAGGCCGCGTTGACCGGACACTTGGTCTTCACGACGCTCCATACGAACGATGCTCCGTCTGCCATTGCGCGCATGCTTGATTTGGGAATCGACACATTCCTAATCACAGCCACACTGGAAGCGGTAGTGGCCCAACGGCTGGTGCGCCGTGTTTGTGTCAACTGCAAGGCGGAATACGAGCCGACCGAGGATCAGCTTATGGAGTTGGCCCTCCGCCCGGAAGACATTGGGGGTCGCCTTTTTCACTACGGAAAAGGGTGCGACTATTGCAACAATACAGGTTATCGTGGTCGCGTCGGCCTCTACGAGTTCATGGTGATGGAAGAATCCATCCGCACCCTGGTTATGGACGGCGCCCCAACATCCGAGATTCGCCGCGAGGCCATCAAGCGCGGCATGAGGACGCTGCGAGAATCGGGGCTTCTGGCGATTTACGATGGCCTGACGACGATAGATGAAGTCGTGCGGGAAACCGTCTTCGACGACTAATCCGGCGTGTTCGTGGAACCACCGGATCAGAGCACCTGGCGCTAGCCTGGTGACCTCCTGCAGCGAAGGTTGCAGCGAAGGTTG
>CAZYXP010000131.1:0-10885 GCA_964651325.1 uncultured Phycisphaeraceae bacterium | reverse complement strand
CACGTAGCCGGCCCCGCCGTGGACTTGAACCGCTCGATAGGCGATTCGATTCGCCGCTTCGCTGGCGGCCAGCTTGGCCATGGACGCCGCTCCGCGATGGACGTCGCCGCAATCCACCAACGTCGCCGCACGCCACGTCAGCGCCTTCGCCGCTTCCAGATCCACGCTGCTCTGGGCCACCATTTCTCGAATCGCCTGAAACGAGCCAATGAGCCGCCCGAATTGCGATCGCTGCCGGGCATAGCTGATCATTTCGTCCAAACACGCTTCCCCGATGCCCGTCGATTGTGCCGCTATGCCCACACGCCCCGCGTTCAGCGTCGTTAGGAAGACGCGCAAGCCCTCTCCGGGCGCTCCCAGCAGGTGGTCGCCGGGGACAAAACAGCCGTCCAGCGCAATGACGGCCGTGCCGCTGCCACGTAGCCCCATTTTCCCATGGATTTTCTCACGCGTCAGGCCGGCCGCGCTGCCATCGACCAGAAACGCGCACAAGTCCGCCCCCGGCTTGAGCCCCTCGAGCCTCGCCAAGGTGAGAAACCACCGGGCAGCGAGGCCATTGGTGATCCACATTTTCTCGCCGGAGATTTTGTATCCGCCATCGATGGCGACGGCCGTGGCTCGCGTGCCCCCGGCGTCGCTGCCGGCTCCAGCTTCCGATAAACAAAACGCGGCGAAATTCGCCGGATCGTCCATCTTGCCGAGATACTCTTTTCGGAATCCCTCCGGCGCCAGCGAGTTAAGAATCTTGCACACCATGTTGTGGACGCACACGGCCACCGCGGTGGAGGGGGAATACCGGGCCAGCTCATGGACAATGGCCGCGTAAAGGCGGAAAGAGCAGCCCAATCCGCCGTACTGCTCCGGCAGGGACAGGCTGAGCAGCCCCATCTCGGAGATCTTGGGGAGGCTGTCCTCCACGCACGACTCGTCCCGATCCCATTTTCGATCCAACGACAGCAGCTCGCCCCGGGCGAACTCGCCGACCGCTTCGAGAATCATGCGCTGGTCTTCGTTTAGTTGCTCGCCTGAGGGCAAGAGGGCCATTATCGGATCAACTCCCTAACCAAATAGTCCAAAGTGTCTTACGCTCACCCCGCCCGGTTCCGTACACACGGCTCTTGTCGCAGCGTGGCAATCGACGGGGCCATGTGACGCCTAACTCGCGTTCTCAGCTCGCGATTCTATTTATAGGAGCGTGGAGTCGTCAATCCTACGCGCCCCAATACGACTGGTCCGACTTGGCCGGATGGGCTGATGCTCTTCAGAGCACCTGGCGCACGCCTGGTAACCTCCGCTGGCCGGGAAGGTCCACAGGCTAGCGCCAGCGGCTCAGATCAGGGCAACTGGCGCGAGTCTCGTGACCGCCGCCCCCTCGGGATGGTCCGTAGGCTGGCGCCGGCGGCATTGATTCAGCGGACCCGCACCTCCGCGTGGTGCGTATTGTAGGATTGAACCGAACGTGGGATCGGGGGCTTGCGATCGATGCGATCGCGATACGAATGGCGGCCGTGTTCACAGTCTGAGGTTTGCGGTGCTTCCTGGAGGGGAGTGATGACGAGCCGGCTTGGACCGGTGTTCCATGGGAACACCGGCCTGGGTCGGCTCCGTCTTATTCACCAAGGGCACGGCGGACACTCAGCTACAATTCTTCCCGAGATTGCCTACGGTGTTGCCCGTCGCCGCCCGCGTGTCACCGGCCGCGCAGCATCGCCGCCATGCAGGTGGCCAAGGCGGGTTGGCGCGGTCGGCGCCGGTAGGCATCCATCATGGTCGCCTCGAGCGTGGTTGATTTCGCCACGGTGGGAGTCTGATCGACGGACGCCACCACCGATTGGGCAGAGGTCGGCGGGTCCGCTTGCATCATCAAGTAGGCGTGCATCCCGTATCCGCAGGTAAAAGCGATCAACACACTGGCCGCGTAGCGGAACGCGAACCCGCGAGGGGCTCCGTGCCGCCGCGGATTCAGATCGAGCCGCTGTTTCGGGTCGAGTTGGCTTTCATCGTTTTTCTGGGGCTCTTGGCTGAGCTGGCTGGATGCACGAATCTCGGCAAGCAAGGATTCGGCGTCACCCGTACGCAGCGCGGTCGGTCCGGGCATGCGCTTCAAAGCGGCCACGGTCGCCAGCGCCGATTCGTACTCCCGGCGAAGCTCGGGTGATCCCTCGATGATTTGCTCAAAGCGAATCTTGTCCTCTTCGGTTAGCTCCCCGCCGACAGCGTCGGCCAGCAGAGATTCAAACGATTGATCCATCACGGGCGCACCTCCTCTTGGAACATTCTTCCCAGCCCCTCGCGCACCCCGCGTAGGGCGCGGACGTAGTGGGTTTTCACCGTAGAAATCGACGATTGCATGTCCCGGGCAATCTCTGCAAAGGTCAGCTCGTCGAAGGTCTTGGCGATGAGCACCAGACGCTGCATTTCCGAAAGCCGGTCCATGGCCGTCAACAGTTGATCACGAACCAGGGTCTCGTCAACGTTGTCGCGCTGTTCCGCAACGACGGAGGTCGGGGCGTCGCCGTGCGCGTCGAGGGACACGACGGGACGCGCCTGGCGGCGAAAATCGATAGCGCGATTGATCGTCACGCGTCGAAGCCACGCGCGAGACTGCATCGGCTCCGTGGTCTGGCACTGCCGATCCCATCGAATAAACACGTCTTGAACGACGTCGAGGGCGTCGTGATGCTGGCCGAGAATGCGGTAGGCCCACGCGTACACCTGGGACGCGTGGGCCGCAAAGTCGTTGCCGTTTGGATTAGTGGCCGTCGGCATGCGTCCTGGCTTTCGCGTTTGAAACTTTGGAGATGGCGACCAACTGGTGGGGGCGGTCGCGAAACGCCTCGCCATTGAACTGCCAGCGAAAGTGGTGCGTCGATCCGTTGCTTGCGTTCTCTACTTCCTCGGCGTTGTGGGCGACGATTTCGCCGGGGAGTTCGACCATGACGTCGAAGAAGTGACCGCCGACGTCCTCGGTCACGGCATGAAGCGTCTTTGCGCTGGCATAGGCGCCGGCGAATCGCTCTAGCTGGGCGGCGTCCAGTTCGCCTGCGTTCGTGAGCGCGCTCACGAAGACTTCGTACGCCGCTTTGATCGCGACTTCGCCTTGTTGTTCAAGGCAGGCCTGCCGGGCCTCTTCATCGGCGACCGTGCATGCGAGCATGACCTGTCGTATCGAAGCGTCGTTGTAGGCGTCCAGCAGGGCCGATCGCGCTGTCAGCCATCCGGCATCGCTGATGGGCGTATTGGTTTGATCCATCGCTTGTTGGGCAAATGCGATTTGCTTATGAGCCTCGGCCAGCGCGAACGCTTTGATGACTTCAAACCGAGCAGCATCGGAGAGCTCGGATTCGTCTTTCTTGCCGAGTTCCTGCATGCGGTCTGATTCTAAGATACGCTTCTCCCAGTAGTGGGTGTAGGCCCAAGCTCGGGGCGGATAGGTTCGCCGGAAGGTGTAATACGTGGCGTCGTCCCGCTCATCGATTTCCACGGCTGTCGGGAATTGAAGAACCTGTGCCGCGAGGGGATCGTTGGGCGCCGAGAACGTACTTGGTAGGGGGGTTCCCGGCTCAAACACGCGGGATGTCGTGAGGGTGTGCTCGTTTTCTTCGTCGGGATTTCGCGTCATGAAGACGGACCAGCCGCTTTCGGTCGAGGGCAACGCGTCCGCCGTGTCGAAATCTTCCAGCTCGCCCTTGCACTCAACGGAGATGGTCACGCGGCCATCTCGGGCGACAGAAATCCGCTCCGTTCTCAAGAGGCAGCCGGATCCGCCCCAAACGCCCACTCCAAGCACTACTAGCCAAGCCCATTTTGCCTTGTCGTTCATGTGATTCACTCCTTGCGCAAATTCCTGCGCGAACCATAATAGTATCCACATTCAAGGACGGGAAACGGGCAGGTTTGGACGACATAAGTTCTTTGAAGAAATAATAGACGGGAGGATTGATTGAGGACAATGGTGGTCCGTCGTCAGGTTTCGACCGGTCGGTGGCTTATCGGCTTGGGCGGTGGCCAGCCCGCGGCTCAGATGTCGGAAGTTGGAATTCGGACGACGGCTTAGGCGCGGCGGCGTTTTCTGGCGATGGCCGCGCAGCCGCAAAGTAGCAGGAGGGCAGTTCCCGGCTCAGGCGTGGCGACGATGTTATCGATCACAAGTTCCTGGCCGCCGAGTTGGAAGCTTTGAATGGACGCTCCGGTAAGCGTGATGACTTCCACGTCGGTAATGTTGGGATGCGCGGCGACGGTGGCAAAAACGCCGGGGCTAACCTCTGACGGAAGGTCCGAAAACGTACCCACGACGTGATTCACGCCGTCGTTGACACGGAAGTCATTGATCCCCGAAAACTCGCGGAAATCGACGGTAACCTGCGTCACATTGAATCCCAGGCCGGAGAAATCAAAGCGCAAATCAATGTTGTTGACCGACAGAGGCGTGGTCGGCATGAGCGGCGCGAAATCACCGCCGACGGTGGCTTGAAAGAAGTTCACCGTAGGGGCAATGCTCAGGAACTCGACCGACATTGCGATGGCATCCTGGACCAGCACAACATCGCCCGGATCGTTGCCGCCGGTGAAACCGAACTTGGTGCCGACGGGCACGGATTCAAAGTCCACCGTGGCGCCGCTGGCCGCCTGGCAGAACAGCGCCGAAATTGCCAACACCAACCCACACCCTAGCCGTACGGAATCGAGCCGTTTCGCGAAGAGCCATCCACACAGACGCATGACGATATCCGTCCTCTCTTTTTCACTCATAGGCCGAAAGCGAACGAGCCTGCGTACGAGACGTTCACTCCAAAGTATGTTGCGTCTGCTTTCGAACCTGCCCCTTTTTCTTGCCCAGTGCTTATTATTGCACTCCCCAAAGCCCGTGACCAGCCGAATGTACCAATTGGAGTCCCCGACCGGTCTATTCGCGGACAATCGCATTTTGTGCGCCCAACCGAAGTCCCCAATTTACCTAATTTGACTTTCTCGATCAAGCGCAAATTCAAAGTAAGGATCAGCAATGTTCTGGCAAGCGGCCAGGGGCGGCACGCATCCCATCCGCCATGACTTGCGTCCCCGCGAGCTCTTTCATGTGGTTTGCCTGCCGAAAACGTAGTCGCTGACAGATCCCTAGTTTCTGCCTCGTTTGAGTTCGTCTGCAGCCCGATAGCGAAGGTTTTCGGACCAAACGCGACCCATTTGGCCGACCGCTGGATTACCGGCCGCCCCCTACGTTATGCCGGAGGGCAGTCGCCGAGCACTGCCATCCTGACATAGTGAGTGGCCGCAGGCCCAAGTCCAGCCTGTGGGAGTCCCCAGGGCCCTCGCTATCGGAACCGAGCGTCTGAGCACGGCACCGCCCGGAGTTTTATCGACCGTTAGGCCGGTGGTCCGAATCTTCCCCGGCTCTTTGAGGGATTTGCCCGGCCAGTGGGCTTGAATTCGGGTCATAATGTGGCATAAATCACTAGGGTGTGTGCATTCGGGATGATTGGGCTGTGTTCACGGTTGTCTCATTGACCGCCCAGTGTTAATATGGGCCAGAGGGGGGCTTGGCGTGGACATTCGTTCCAGCTTTACCCAGATTTCCTTCTTCTTTATGAGGAGGAGGGTCGGTTCGCACTTCGGGGTTATGTGCGTGATTTGGCTGAGCGTTGCGCCGTCGCAATAGTTGGGAAACATTTTGAATTCCGCCGCACCGGTGTCCGGTCGTATCGGCGGATTGCGTTTTTCGCCATGGAAGGGGCTCGGGGATTTTCGTCCCGGTCCTGATTGTGTCGAGTTACCAGCCTAGGTTTTTACCTGGGGGACTTCGGGCTGCGGAGGGATGAGATGAGCTGCAAGTCTTTGAGAAATACGTGTTTTTTCGCCTGCTATGGCATATTGGCTCTGTGGGCGACACCGGCCTCGGCCAACGTCAATCTAGAGTTTCGACCTACGACTCAGACGGTCACGAACAACACCATCGCCAATGTTGAGGTCTATGCCGTCTCGGATAACGCGACGAATCAAGCTTTCGGATTCGTCCAGGCAGTCTTTACGTGGGATTCGACGGTCCTGGAACTGGTCGGCCAGAACGCAAACGGACCGTACGACTGGTTTTCGGTCGGGTTTCCCAGCAATGCCGTGAACTTGCCGCTAGTGGGGGGAATTCCCTCGAACGATGGAGACGCCGCTGTGGTTGCGCTGGCCCAGTTTGAACCCGCACCGCTGCCCATAGCAACGCCAGCCGGGCTGCTCGTTACGACACTGCAATTCAAGGCCATCGACACGGTTGTGGATACGCCGGTAGCGCTCACCAGTTTGGCAGGTGGAACGTCCACCATCTTGCTTGATCTTCCTGCGGGGGGGCTGGATGTCCTGGGGACCCTTGGCCCGCCGGTGTTGATTACAAGCATTTGCAGCCTTTCGACCGATTGCGACGACGGGAACGATTGCAGCACGGATACCTGCACTGGTACGGTTTGCTCCCATGGATTGCAGCCTGTTGGCGCGGCCTGTGGCGATGCCTCCAATACGGATTGCGACAATCCCGACACGTGCGATGGAGCCGGAGCCTGCCTGCCCAACCTGGAAGTGATCGGTTTTGCGTGCGGAAATCCGACCAATAACGAGTGCGACAATCCCGATACTTGTGACGGAGCGGGTGTTTGTTTGAGCAATCTGGAGGCTGCCGGGTTGGCCTGCGGAAGCCCCAACAGCGATGCCTGTGACACCCCTGATAGCTGCGATGGGGCCGGTACATGCGCGCCGAACCATGTTGTTGCCGGCGTGTCCTGCGGCGATCCGACCGATACGGAATGCAACCAGGCGGACACGTGTGACGGGAACGGCGTGTGTCAGGGCAATCTTACCGCTGCCGGATCGCCCTGTGGCGACCCGTTGAACACCGCCTGCACCGATCCGGACACGTGCGACGGTGCAGGATTTTGTATCCTCAACGACTTTTCCTGTCTTCCGCCGAATGATTTCTGTGTCGATGACGGCAACGGCTTGCCGTTCTGCGTGGAGTGCATCTTCGGCGACGACACGCCTTGCGACGATGGCAATTTTTGCACCGCGGATTTCTGCGGTTTGGACAATTCCTGCCACAACTCATCCGATCCGAAAGACGGGCTCCCGTGTCCGGATTCGCTTTTTTGCAACGGTATCGAAACTTGCCAGCAAGGCGCTTGCAGCGCGCCACCGGTACTGGCTTGCAACGATGGAAACCCGTGCACTGACGACATCTGCGATGAAGCCAACGACACTTGCACGAACCCGCCCGACAACACGAATGACCCGGACGACGGGTTGTTCTGCAATGGATCCGACACATGCTTGAACGGGGTGATTATTCCCGGTTCGCCGCCCGATTGCGACGATTTGAACGAATGTACGGATGATGGTTGCGACGATTTGGTGGGCGGTTGCACGCATCTTGCGAACTCCAACTTGTGCGATGACGCCGATCCTTGCAGTTTCAATGATGCCTGCCTCGCTGGGACGTGTGTCGGCGGCCCGGTGCCGCCCGGTACCGGCGCGGTTGATTTGGCCTGGGTTCCCCTGTCCTCGATCGTTCAACTCGGTGATCCGATTGAGTTGGGTTTGTACGCCATTTCCGTCGACGCGATTCCCGATGAGGTGTTCTCTATCGATGCCGTGCTCAACTGGGATCCGGGCGTGCTTACGTTCAATACGAATATCAACAACGGCCCATATACCTGGCTCTTGTCATTCATGCCGGGGGCGCATCCTCTTAATGCCACCTTCTTGGACGGGGACGCTTACTACAGTGGTCTATCCCAACTCGGCGTGCCCGCCATGGCTACGCCGGCGCCAGGCTTGCTGGTGACGACCATGCAGTTTGACACCTCAGGCCTTTCGCCGGGTTCGCAGGTTGTGATTTCCGAATGTGACGGCCCACTGGGGACGATTACGCGGGTAGACGGCGGTACCGCCGGTCAATTGCAAGGCGACCTTGGAATCGCGACGGTTCAGGTTGTCGAATGCTTTACGGCCGCGGCTTGCGATGACGGCATCTTTTGCAACGGCGTGGAAGCCTGCGTGGCCAACAGTTGCGTGCCGGGGACGCAACCATGCGACGACGGCAATATTTGCACCGACGATGTGTGTACCGAAGCAGCACAAGCATGTCAGACCATTCCCCTAACCGGCGATTTCGATCAGGATGGCCTGTTTTGCACCGGAATCGATCGCTGCGAAGCCGGGGTATTTGTGCCCGGTCAGACGGTTGTTTGCGATGACGGCAATTTTTGCACGACCGATGGTTGCGATGACGACATCAACGCCTGCGTGTTTTCAAGCAACTCGCTTCCCTGCAACGACAATGACGCCTGCACAGGGAACGACACATGCTCCGTGGGCGTGTGCGCCGGGGAACCGATCTTTGGCTGTGTGCCCTGTGATTTCGATTTCCAATGCGACGACCAGGCTTCCTGTACCGCCAATGTCTGCGATCTGGCATTGGGCGTCTGTACCTTCATCCCCAACGATACGCTGTGTCCTGATGACGGCGTTTTCTGCAACGGCTCGGAGTCATGCCTTGGCCCTGATGGTGATGTCGGAACCGGGTGTACGAGTTCCGGGCCGCCCTGCGATTTTTGCGATGAAGTGTTAGGATGCGCTTGCGAGGCGCCATTGGTCGAAGTGATGGGGAACCGGTACCTGCGCATCACACCACAACCGGCCGGGTCGGCGACTGTCACGGCGTTGGTCGTGACCACGTGCGGCGGGACGCACCCGCAATACGTCGGGCCGTTGCCTGACACCACAGGGCTTTCGGGTTTCGATCAGAATGGGGATGGGATCCAGGAAAGTACCGTGGCGAGCTTGGTCGATAATCCTGCCAATGCCCTATGGTTGACGCCTGCCGAGTGGGGTGGATCCGTCTTCGTAACCGGTCCGTTCATCGGCCCCGACAGGATGCTCGATGTGCAAGCCGATTGCGGGTCACCTGGGGCCCCCAACTTGACCACGCCGGTGGCGGTGACCATGTCGCTTTATGGCGATATCGATCTTGGTGGCACGGCGACGTTGGGTGATGTTTTTCTCATCGTGCTCGGCTTCCAGAGCAACTTTAAGGACACGACGCGCGCGTTGATCGACCTAGCACCGTGTGTGCCGGATCAAGTCATCAACATTGCCGATGTCTTTTTCGGTGTCCTGGCATTCCAGGGTTCGCCGCCGTTCGATTTCACATGCGAGGCGGAGAGTACCTGTCCCTAAGGCAGGGTCCGAGCGTGGGCACCGGGCTCAGCCGTTTGCCGTTTGGCGCGCGAGTTTGAAGCCAGCGGACTGAGGGGCGAGGCGCCCGGCGTCAGGGGGTTCCGGTCAGGGCTAGCAATACCAAGACGTCGTGTGCATCGACCGCGCCGTTGCCGTCCAAGTCCCCGGATCGAAGCGGGGCCGTACCTTGCCGATTCAACCGAGCCAGGAAATCGGCAAGATCATTGCTGTCGCAGGTCGTGTCGCGATTGACATCGCCGTAAAAGCGTCCCAATCGGGTTGTTGTACCGCTTGGCGTATGGGTAATGGAGGTCCAGCTATCGGCGGGAAGCGGCCTGTCGAGAACGAGCATGACATTCCTGCCCTTCCCGCTCAGTCGTTTGATGCCTGGGGCTTGGCCGCCCGTGCTGGTGATCTCGAAATCCGACGCGGTGACCGTCGACGCAGCATGGCTCATCCGCAGATTGATACGATTGACGCCGGTGGCCCGACGCTTCGGCGTTCGTGCATCGACGCTCTGGCATGGGGGTGTGCTGGAAGAGATCCAACAAGGCGTCCTCGGGTCACGTACGGTCAACGTCATCCCCTCTACGTTGATTTCGCCAACGCCCTTCCCTGCGAAGTCGAGAATCCCGGAGGAATCCGTTCCGCTGGCTAGATTCACGGCAAACGTCCCGGTTGCGTCCTTGGAAACGGCCAGCTTGACCGTGCCGATGTAGGCTTCCAGGCCGTTCTGATGGCTGATCGGGCCTACCTTGCCAAAGGCCACACTGATCCACCGGTATCCGGGAGTCACCTTCGACGAATCGACAAACGCCACCGTTTGCTTGCCGTAATGAATAAAGTTTGGATCGCTCGACGTAATGAATGCGTTGGCGCCGTTGGCCTCGCCGCGGAGCGTTGTGGTTTCATAGCCCACGGGCCGAATCGTGCCCGCCGAGCCGCTTTCAAAACTACTGCTGTCCAATTCGGCCTGCACCGCGGCCGCCATTTGTCCTTCCGGCGACCAGTCTCGAAGGTAAACCTTAGCGGTGAGTTGATCGCCCGGTGCGACCGTGAATGAGGTGGCGCCATGACCTACAAGCGGGACGGAATTGACTTCCGCAAGCTTCAGCGAGTAGGTGGGAACCTGTGCGTAGGCGCCCGTGGCCAGCGTTAGCACCGCCAGAATTCGCGCCGAGCGAGCAATTATGGTACCTGTCATTACGAGTCTCTCTAAAACAGCCCGGCCAGCGCAATTGCGCGGTCCGTTCTCTTGTCCACCAACCAGCCCCACCGCGTCGTTCGACGCCGCGACGCGGCGCTAGATACGAGCCTAGGGGCACCGAAAGCCAAAAATGCTAACCGATTGCGGAGGAATCGGAAACCAGCGGGCCTCGATCGTCCGTCCATTCAGGCGGGTACGGCACAGCGGCCCGCCGCTGTGCTCGGCAACCAAGTCTCCAGAGCGCGGGGATCAAAGCCTGGTGATACCTTCTCCAGAGCCCCAGCGCAACCCCAATAGCCTTTTCCCACCGGTGGTCCTCGGGTGGCAGATCTCCCGATCGGCGTGGACGGTTTGGACGTGAACGACGCTCTTTGGCGGATTGGCGGTTTAGAGTGGTTGCCTTCTTCGGGCGGCGGTTGCTTGGCGATCGCCGGGAGGCCGTGCGGACTGAAGCCCGCAGCGCAG
>CAZYXP010000130.1:2481-11041 GCA_964651325.1 uncultured Phycisphaeraceae bacterium | reverse complement strand
GAAGGCGAATTGCCGATGGTCAGTCGGCACAGCGCGTGGGTGAAGTGATCCACGATCAAGTGCCAACGCTTTTGCACTTCAACCGTCTGGATCTCGCAGAGGATTCGATCACGCCCCACCCTGGCCAACATCCCCGCGAGCCTCGCTGCGAGGTTTCCGTGGAACAGGAACGAGTGCACGATCCGAGGCCGGCATTGCCGGAAGATCGCGGCCAAACGCAATACGACGCGGACATCGAAGCCGCCGCGACCGGCGCAGGACTGTACTTCGATTCCCGATTGGCTTAGCGAGTGGCCGACCGGTCCGGGCGGGCTGAGGCTGACGACAATGGGGCGGAACCCTCGCTTGCACATGGCCGGCGCTAGGCGAAGAAGATGAAGCGGTACCCCGCCAACCTCAAGATCGGTGATCACGTATAGAAGCGTTATTTCGTTCTTCGTCACGTTCGTGGCACTCTATGAAACTATGGTCGCGGCACGATCCCTGCTGCTCGACCCTGCCTATATTGCGCGATCCTGGCGGGGTCGGGCAATCGCAACCTCGCGCATTCGCCTCGCCAAGAAAGACGACCGCTTCAGGGTCGTGTGGTGGCGTGGCGATGCGATCCGGGGGCGGCGCTGCGCTTGCCCCCGGCTACTCTAGGGCAGGCCTTCAGCCTGCCAAGAGCCTGCGACAGCTTGCCAGGGCCTGCGACAGGCGATCTGGCCAACGGGGCCTGCCAGCGCCTGGCACCGGCTGCTTGACCGGCGGGCTCGGTTGGCGCGCTCCTCAAAAATCGCGCCGCGAGAAGCGCCACATGCCGAAGAGGATCACCAGCCCCTCGAAAATCAGGGATGATCCGATCGAAGCGAGGGGGCTTTTTTTCAGTTCTTGTTCTTCGATTTTTCGCGCCTTGGCCATGTCGGCCATATCCTGAGCGCCGAACCCGTTGGTGGGAAACATGTCGGCGCTGGGCCCCGCGCCGCCCCATCGAGCGACCAGGTATTCAATGTCCCCGGTCTTCGGCGGAATCCAACTCACCACACGGACCGTGTTGTAGAGCAGCGTTTGTTTCTTCAAGCTATCCACCATGTCAAAGAGTTGCGGCGCTTGGTGGACAAGGGCAAACGCTGCCCACGCGGCGATGGACACGAGCACCGCCGCCACCGAGCTACGGGTCTGCACGCCGACCACGGAGGTGATGCAATAAACGTAGCTGAACAACAGCACAAGCCCCGGTATCGCCAGTAGGTAGCCCGGACACCATACGCCCCAACGCAGCCCCATTGCCAGGAACGTGCCGCCGACGAAGAAGATGCCTTGGACCAAGACGAATACCATGCTTGCGAGGTACTTGTACAAGAAGAGCCGCGATCGGCTGATCGGTTTGGAGAGCAGAACGCCGATCACGCCGCTTTCGATCATCGATGGGAACACGCCCGCGGTGGCAATGAGCATGAGGATGACGCCGACCCACCCCAGCAGATTTCCGAACAGCAAGTAGACGACGATGGCCGCCAGCCGGCTAGGGCCTTGCTCGGCCAAAGGGTTGAACGCACCACTGTCGGCCTCCCACATGCCGAACATGAAGCTGACGTGGTTTCCCTCGAATCCGATGCTGAGCATCGCCAGGATCACGATGGCCGTGATGGCGATGAGTACCCAGAAGATCTTCCGATCCAAGGACTCGCGAAAACTTGCAACGACGATGGCCCGGAATTGCATGGCGGTCTAGCTCCTCTGGGGCTCGGTGGTCTGATCAGGGCTTGGCCGCGCCTTGGGGGGCGCGGCTGTGGCGGCTTGTTCGTCCATGGCCTGGACGAGAATATCTTCGAGGCCGAATCGTTTGGGCTGAACGGATTCGATCAGGATGCCTTGCATGCGCAACAGGTCGATGGCTTCGTTGAGCTTACGGGGGTCGCTGCCGGGCAACTGCATGGCTTGCTTGTTCAGGGTGGCGCCGAGCACGGCGAGCTTGCTGCGCAAGGGTTCGGCATCGCCGGTGAATTCAACGTGGATCTCCACGGTGTGTTCGGTCAGTTCGGCCAGGGTGCCCTGCCGCGCGACGTTGCCCTCGACCAAGATGGCCACTCGGTCACAAACCATTTCCAGTTCGCTGAGCAAATGGGAATTCAGGAACACCGTCTTGCCGCGACTCCTCAATTCGAGCAGAAGTTCGCGGACGTCGCGCCGCCCGACCGGATCGAGCCCGTCGGTTGGCTCGTCCAAGACGATCAGATCGGGATCATTCATAAGCGCTTGGGCGATGCCCAAACGCTGGAGCATGCCCTTGGAATACTGATCCACCCTGGTGTGGCCCCACTGCGTCAGCCAAACACGATCGAGCCATTCCTTGGCGCGGGCCGTGCGCTGCGCCCTAGGCACCCGGGCCAAGGCCGCGTAATAGTCGAGTACCTGCAATCCGGTCAGGTAGGACGGGAAGCGGTGATCTTCGGGGAGGTATCCGATTCTAGCGAGCTTGCCGCGATGGCCGAGGGGTCGCCCCAGCAACGTGCCCAGCGCGTGGGTGGGCCGGACCACGGTGGTCATGATCTTGACCAGCGTGGATTTGCCGGCGCCGTTGGGGCCGAGCAGGCCGAAGATTTCGCCACTTCCGACCTGGATGTTCACGCCGCGCAAAGCTTGGACGGTTTTGCCGTACGTCTTACGCACGTCGATCAGATCTACCGCCCAGTTGGTCATTTCGGTTAGCGCGGGCATCATTTCTTGTGGCGCTCCATGACCTGATCCGCAATATTCCCGGCGGTGTCATCCGGTGACACATCGAGCCAGCTCGCGGTTCGAAAGCGTTTGAACCAGGTTCGTTGCGACTTGGCCAATTGCCGCGTGTTGATTTTGATCAATTCCGTCGCTTCCGCAAGGGTGGCTTCGCCCGCGAGGTGGTCCCTGAGTTCGGCGTAGCCCACGGCTTTGCGGGCCGTATCGCTCAGCGGCGCTGGTTCGGAAAGTAGCCCGCGGACCTCATGGAGCAGGCCCGCCTCCATCATGGCCTTGACCCGCTGGTTGGTTCGATGATTCTGATCCTCGAGATCGCGGCGGATACCGAAAATCGTGCAGGGGTAGCGGGTGTGATCGCGGTCCCACTGCGTTTGCAGAACGCTGATCGGCGTCCCAGTCAGCTCGAAGACTTCGAGCGCCCTGACGATCCTGCGCAGATCATTTCGATGGATGCGCAACGCGGCGACCGGATCGACCTGTTGCAGACGCTCGTGGAGGGCCTCGGAGCCGCGGTCGTCGGCGAACTGCCTCAACTGGTCACGCAGCGCGGGATCGGCCCCGGGCCCGTCAAACAACCCTTCCGTCACCGCCTTGATGTACAGGGCGGTACCGCCCACCAGGAAGATCGGTTTGCCGAGCGCGGCGATTTGCTCGATGGCTTGTTCGGCCAGCGTGACGTATTGAGCGACGGAGAAGTCCTCTGATGGCTCCACGACGTCGAGCAGATAGTGGGGGATTTCTTTCTGCACTTGTGGCGAAGGCTTGGCCGTTCCGATATCCATACGCCGGTAGATTTTCATCGAATCCAGGCTGATGATGTGCCCCCCGGTGCGGCGCGCGAGCTCTCGGCCCAGCCCTCCTTTTCCGCTGCCGGTGCATCCGATGATGAGTGTGAGGTGGGGTTTCATGGTTTTTGGGGTGGGCGGCCCACCTTGGTACTTTGGGTCGGGTCTTCTTGGTCAATGCAGCGGCGGGTCGCTGCACTACATTTGTGCATGGCAAAGCGACGAAGGGCGTTGCCATATCGACGCGATCCCGGTACAAGAGGCATCTGTGGGACGAGCCAACGGGAATCGTATCACAAATGTCCGGCTTCGCGTTTCTCAATCGGGCCATCGCATCGGCCGATAATCCAAGTGTGATTATCTGGGAGCTTTGACTTGCCGCAAGTTGGTTCCATGGCTCAAAAACACGTCGTAGCGCTGCTCATGCTCTCTCTCGGTTCGGGCGGCAATCCGCCAGTTCCCCAGACGCCCACGGACGAGGCACCCCCGTCCAACCTCAGTCTTTTTGAAGATGGACTGCTCGATAGTCAATCGCGTCAAGTGGATCGGCGGCGATGGGCGAAGGTGCTGCTGAGCGATGACTCTGATGCGGCACGGGCCGTAGTCATTCGCTTGCTGGAGCGCGGCGAGCGACCCGATGTGCAACAGGCATTGGTCAAGGAGGTGGTCGATCGCGCGCGTCAGCATCCCGAGCAACTCCCTCTGGGGTTTGTCGATCCGCTCGTGCGGCTCCTGGGTAGTGAGCATGATGCCCTTCGCGTGTCGGCTGCCCAAGCGCTTTCGGTGTCGGATGAAGCGATCGTCGTTTCCAAGCTCGGCGCCATTGCCAAGAGCGCCGATGCGCCTTTGTTGCAGCGTCTTGCGGCTATAGACGCCCTCGCCCCGAATATCCACCGGCGTATCGTGCTCGTCGAATTGATTGCGGCCATAGACGACGCATCCGAGGAGATTCGCGATCGCATTGCCACCGCCCTTGCCCCCGCTGCTCGCGAGGCATTGGGAAACGATCCGCGCGCGTGGCACAACTGGTGGAGCCAGACCAACGGGCTCAGTGATGAAAAACGGCTGGCCGAGCAATTTCGTATCAGCCGCATGCGTCTGGAGGATTTGCGGTCGGAGTTTGTGGCCTATCGCAAGCAGGTGAAGCTGCGCCAGGAGGCGAGTGCCCAGCGGATGGGGGAGTTTCAGCGTGAAATCGCCCGCTCGTTGGATTCCGGTCGGCTCAAAGAGGCGTTGGTCCGTTGGCTCGGTGATCCCGTTCCTCAGGTTGTGCAGACGGCACTAGCCATCGTCAAAGCGCAGATGGCGGATGAGGGGGTCCGCCCCGAAGGTGAGGTGCTCGAGGCGTTGTTGCAGTTGCTTCATCAGGAGCCGCCGGCCGCGCGCCGCGAAGCGTTGTTGATCGTCCAAAACGTTAGCGAATCGAAGGTAATCGAGGAGGTGCTCAAGCAATTAGAGATTGAGCAGGACGTGGAAACAAGGCTTGCCATCCTCAAGGCGATCGGCGCGTTGAACCGGGTTGAGGCCATCGGAGACCTGGTCGCGGAGATTCAATCTTCGCAGGCTCCAGCGGTCTGTGTCCAGGAGGCGGCGCTCGCGCTGGGGCACCTTTCCGCGCAGACGGATCCACCAGCAGGAAATTCCATCGCGGTCGAGGCGCTCAAGAAGCGTTACACCGAGACGCCGCCGGAGGATATCTCATTGCGCGCGGCGCTTCTTACGGCGATGGCCGGCATTGGGGATGCCAAATGCGCGCCGGAGTTTCTCGATGCGGTTGAATTCGACGACTCGAGCATCGTCAAGCCCGCAATCTACGGGCTCCAGCGCATCGGCTACGTCACGAAGCTACCGAGGTTGCGCGATCTTACCGCCCATCCGGATCCGCTTGTGCGTCTTTCCGCGATCGAGGCGGTCAGCCGGCTTGGCCATGAGACGGCGGACATGGAATGCTTGCTGGCGCGGCTCAATCCGGTAAACGAGGAAAATGAGCTGGCCCGAGATGCAGCTTGGCGGGCGGTCCTCGATCTCGTGAAAGACAAGACTCATGCCGATCAGCTTGCCATGGCCGACCGCTTGCGTGAGATTCCGGGGCGTGAAGTCGAGTACCTGGAGCTACTTGCGGCGTCCTTCGATCCGGAGGCGACCCAGGGGCAGCCGTTGCAAACGGTCTTGACGCGGCTTTCCGATTTGCTGGTGGCCAACGAGGAGTACGGGCGTGCCGCCAGCCACTTACGCGAGATCTACCAGTTGCGGTCTGCGTCTGGGGCTGACGGCCTGTTGGATTGCGGGGTATCCTGGCTCGATGCTTCGCTGCGCGGTTATCCACGGACCGACCCGGCTACTGCGCTGAGCACGATGCTTGCCGCCCATCGCGAGCCATTGGACGTGGAGCGGATCGTTGAGATCGTTCGATTGCATCTGGATGCGGCGGCGGTCCGGAAAGATTCCGACGTGTTTGGCTCGCTGGTGGAGGCGATCGGCAAAGTTCAAGTCGAGAATGAGCCTGAGGCGTGGTCAACGTTTCTTGGCGAACTCGGCAAGCTGGCGGCGCATCGCACGGGGCCCGGGTTCGAGCCATCCACCAACGGAGGCTAGCATGGTGCAAAGCTGTCGTGCGGTGTGCTTGCACGAGGCGCCGCACAGGCTAAAGCATGCGGCCCGGGGTTAGTCTTCGCGAGCATCGCGCATCGTTTAGGGGTAAAGCACCAGTTCATAGTCGCCCGCACTGGCCTGCCAGAAGTAGATCGGAAGCGACGACGCAGCGGCCATGGCGTCGGCCGTTCGTTTCGCGGTCGCGATGGACATGTTGGCGACAATAACGGCGTCGGCGGCAGTGGCATCCCGTTGGACCACCTCGGCGACGCGGCGCACGGGGACGCCGCGGTACGTGCGATCCATTTTGGCGAAGGCATCGTCGGCCACCGCCACCATTTCAATATCGGTTTGGCTGCAGCCTCGATGAAACGAGTAGACGTTCTTGCCAAGGTCGGCGAAGAGCACACGTTTGATTCCCTCGCCGGCAAGTTTGCCCATGGTCGCTTCCAAGGCGGCCCATCGAAAGAAGAACTCAAGCGTCGCCGCGCCTAGACGGAAGCCCGCATATTCCTTGCGTTCGGAACCTTCGAGGGTGGACGCCTCCGACACCCCCTGCTTGTATTCTTGCTCGTGTCCCTGGGCGGCCGCAAGCCAAAGGTATCGTTGCAGGATGTCTTCACGGTAGACACGAAGATAGTTGTCGGGGAGGTATCGGGCCGCGACGCGGAGGTTGTTGCGCACGTCCATTCGTGTGGTTCGCCCCGGTTGACGCGCTTGTGGGCTTTTTTCATGTCGGACGGAAATGTCGGGAAAGACTGCGACCTTCCAACCGGCGGCGACCAGCCGAAATGAAAGGTCGTATTCCTCAGCTTGCATGAAGAATCGCTGGTCGAGCCCGCCGACGTCGCTGAGCGCTTCGCGCCTCAACCCCACTCCGCACCCCACGAACACGCCGGGCAGGGCGGCGCCTTCGCGCCGGCCGTCGGGCAGGATCACGTCAAATCCGGCCGCCGCGAGGCGATCGTCGGCCCGGAAATGCTCGACCATTCTGGCGATGCTTCCCTCGACAGGATGGGAATCGTCATCGAGAAAGACCACGTATTGACCCTGCGCACGCTCGGCGCCATGTGCCTTGGCGCAGCTTCCTTCGTTGGTATCGAGCAGGATCGCCTCGTCGGCCAAGGACCTGGCGAGGTTTTGCGTGCCGTCGGTCGAGGCATTGTCGACCACGATGATCTCAAACAAATCTCTCGGCGGTCCGTGGCGAACGATGGCGGCTAGCGTGCGTTTGACCACATCGTGGCGGTTGTGGGTCGCCAGTACGAAACTGATCAGCAGGTCTGGTTTTGCCATTGCGTTTTCCCCCCCCAATGCAGCTTTCTTGGACCGACAAGCCTCGGTTTCCCGTGGCGCGGGCGTCCTACCTGCTGGAACCGCGATTGCAATGCGGGCCGAGCGCCTGCGTTCCGCGTTCACGGCGGCACTGCGCTACACACTTGAGATATCGGCATTCTTGCCTTGGCGCTGCACGCGCGCCCTCCGCGGTTGTGATTGACTCGCGGTGGTAGGGTTTCTACGATTGAGTGCAAGAGGTGGAGAACCCATGCCCCCAATGAGCAACCGGCCTAGCGGCCCCCGCAAGCCTATCGCGCTATTCGGCGGGAGTTTCAACCCCATCCACAACGGCCACTTGGCCATCGCCCGGGCCGTGGCGGACCAGGTTGGGCTGGATCGCGTGATTCTGCTGCCCAGCAAATCGCCGCCGCACAAGGCTGTCGGATCGCTCATCGACGCGAGGCACCGGCTCGCAATGATCCGGCTGGCCGTGGCCGACGATCCGCTTTTTTGCGTCCATGAATGGGATCTGACGCGCGACGGACCCACGTATTCGATTGATTCCGTGGATCACTTCCGCCGCGAACAGGGCGATCAGACAGAAATCTGTTGGATCATCGGGGCCGATTCTCTGGCAGAATTACACCTCTGGCACCGGGTCGCGGGGCTAGTGGATCGCTGCCGGTTTCTTACCGCGTCCCGCCCCGGTAGCGAATCGATCGATTGGGGGCCGCTCTCGTCGTTGTTGTCATCGGACCAGATCGAGAAACTCAAGGGCGGTGTGCTGGAAACCGCTATGGTGGATATTTCCGCCACGGATATTCGCCGCCGCGCTGCTGCGGGAGCATCGCTGGACGGATTGGTTCCGCCCGGCGTGGCCCGGTACATCGCCGACCGGGGCCTGTATGCCGGCGAGTAGGGCTTAGATCAGGCTGGCTTGCGAGGGGTCGACTCACTCTTGAGTAACACGGCCGCCCCCGGCTGGGAGGCTTGCCAGACATAGCGGGGCACCGCAGTGGTACTCAGACACAGCGGAGGGCCGCTGTACTACACGGTGTGGCTAGTTGTATCAGGGAGCGAGCGCATTGACGGCCATCGATGATCCTCGAGATCTGTTTTGCCTGCACTGCGGGTACAACCTTCGCGGGCAGTCCGGTGATCCGCGGCGCTGTCCTGAGTGCGGCCAG
>CAZYXP010000130.1:0-2381 GCA_964651325.1 uncultured Phycisphaeraceae bacterium | reverse complement strand
GTACAACCTTCGCGGGCAGTCCGGTGATCCGCGGCGCTGTCCTGAGTGCGGCCAGGAAAGCACCGTTGCGGACATGCTGATTCCCGCGGATCAAATCCGGAAGGCATTGCGGCGTCTGGAAAGCGGGCCGGCGCTAGCCACTTCGATGTTCCTCGCGATCGCGGTGTGGCTGGGGCCGGTCTGCTTCGTCATGGCGAGCTCGCGGTTCTCGCCGATGGATCCGTCGATGTGGACGGTCGTCGGTGCCATGATCGGAGCCTGCTTTGTTCTTTGGGTCGTTGGCGTTTGGCTGTTCCGATCCAGCGCCAGGGGGCACCCGGGTTGGATAGGGGCGCTGGTCCGATTTCATCTCTACGGTACGGCCGTGGCGGCTTGCGGCATCGCCATGATTGGGGCCGCCGTTTGGTGCGCTCGCGCCGTGGCTCAATCGTTACCGGCCATACCGGTTCTGCCGATCGCGGCTTGCGGCGCGCTGATTGTGGCCGGCATTTTTGCGATGCGGTGGGTCGCCGAACAATCCAAGCAGACTATCGCCCCGATTCAGAGAGCTCGCGCCACGGAGATGGTTCGCGACTACAAGCATTCGTAGGGCAGGTGGGTGTCCTGCCCTAAAGGCAGGGCGTTCTCCTGCCCTACCTTGCCGCACGACCTAGCGAAATGCTATTCGTAGAGCGGAAACTGGGCGCAGAGCGATCTTACCTCGGCGTTGACCTGCTCCATGATGGTCGCATCTCCCTGCGACCGCAGCACCCGATCGATTAGCTCTGCGATGGTGGCCATCTGGGCTTCTCTCATGCCGCGCGTGGTGATGGCGGGCGTGCCGATCCTCAGACCGCTGGTCTGCGTGGGTTTGCGCTCGTCGAAGGGGATCATGTTCTTGTTGGTGACGATGCCGGATTGCACCAGCCAGGTTTCCGCTTGTGCCCCGGTGACGTCCGGATAGGCCGGGCGAAGGTCCAAGAGCATCAGGTGATTGTCCGTGCCGCCGGAGACCAGTCGGTTGCCCTGTTCGGCCAACGCCGCAGCCAGCGCCGTTGCATTGGCGACGATCTGGCGCTGGTAATCGGCGAATTCCCGCGTTAGCGCCTCTCCGAACGCCACGGCCTTGCCGGCGATGGCGTGCATCAGCGGGCCGCCTTGGCTGCCGGGGAAGATGCGGGAATTGATCTTCTTGCCCCAGTCCTCCTTGCACATGATGAGTCCGCCGCGCGGGCCGCGCAAAGTTTTGTGCGTCGTGCTGGTGACGAAGGCGGCCGTGGGGACCGGGCTGGGGTGCAGCTCCGTAGCCACCAGACCAGCGATGTGGGCGATGTCGGCCATGTGGAGCGCGCCGACCTCCTCGGCGATGGCGGAGAAGCGGTCGAAATCAATGGTGCGTGGATAGGCGGATGCCCCGGAAATGATGAGCTTGGGGCGGTGCTCCTTGGCGAGTCGCTCGATTTCAGCGTAGTCAAACTGCTCGGTCTCCCGATTCACGCCGTAGGAGACAATTTTGTAGAGCAGGCCGCTGACGTTGACCTTGAGCCCGTGCGAAAGGTGGCCGCCGTGGGCCAGATCGAGCGAGAGAATCGTATCGCCCGGCTCGAGCGCGGCGAGATAGACGGCCGTGTTGGCGTTCGCCCCGGAATGCGGCTGCACGTTGCAGCAATCGCACCCGAACAGCTTGGTCAGCCGATCGCGGGCCAGATCCTCGATGGTGTCCATGTTCTCGCAGCCGCCGTAGTAGCGTTTGCCCGGATAGCCCTCGGCGTACTTGTTGGTGAACACCGAGCCGACGGCCTCCAGGACCGCCTGGGACACGTGGTTTTCCGAGGCGATCAGCTCGATCGTGTTTTGCTGGCGATCCACCTCGGCCAGCATGGCGGGCAGAATCTCCGGGTCGGTCTTGGCGATGGCTTCAAACGCGGCGCGCGTCGCGATGCTCATAGATACACCTTTGCTATGGGGTCCAACGTACTATCTTGGCAACAGTGGCCACGTTATCCGCCGGGGCACGGAAAATCAACGTGGGGCAGAAGGGTCGAAAGTCGAAAGTCAAAGGTCGACAATCAGAGGCGGCGCCGGTGTGGTCGGCAGTCGAGGGGAAGGGGGTTGTCCTGCCCCCTAGGGCGGGGCGTTCCCCTGCCTTACCCCGCTCGGTAGCGTCGGCCTACGACCCAGCGCTTGGGTCATCGTGTGAAGTGGGGCGAGTCCTATTTCGGCACCATTTCCGGCTCGAGATCGACCCCGAGGCCGTCTGCGATGCGGTTGATGTAATTGAAGTAGGCGATGGTTTGGATCGCGTCATGGATGGCGCGATCGGAGAGACCAAGACCCCGCAAACACGCGATGTCATCCTCGGACCCCTCGCCCGGAGTCTTCGTCAGCAGAAGGGCAAGCTC
>CAZYXP010000129.1:0-11044 GCA_964651325.1 uncultured Phycisphaeraceae bacterium | reverse complement strand
CAGCGCACAAGGCGGCTCATTATCAGCCTGCTAGGATCCACTATGTCAGCCTGAAGGGCTGCTTCAACTCAGCCTGAAGGGCTGCTTTAACTCAGCCTGCAAGGCTGCGATTTCTCAGCCTGAAAGGCTGCAGTTCCTCAGCCTGAAAGGCTGGTCTATAGTAGCCGGTGGCAAGTCCCGGCGTGCCGGGACGCCGCCACCGGTTTGCGACGCGCCAAGATCACGACCCTGAAAGCGGTCGTCTTGGACGTTGCCAGAATCGCGGCACTGGTAGGTGGCGAAGCAGAGTGGGCTTCACGGGCGGGGAGGATGTTGCCAGGGCGTACTCAAGACGCTTTCTACGGCATGTCGGCCACATCGATGGCCGCTGGAACCCGGATCGCGAAGGTGGTTCCTACGCCGGGATCCGTGGTCGCGGCGATGGTTCCGCCATTTTCCACGATCAGATCGCGACACAGCGCCAGCCCGAGGCCGCTGCAACGAGCGTGCCCGCTGCCGCCGTTGCCGCCACCGTCTGCGCGTTTGGATGATTGAAGCGGCTCGAAAACAAATGGAAGCAGCGCTTCGGGAATGCCCCCGCCGGTGTCTTTGATCGTGATTTCGATGCGGTCTTCTCTTGGGTCGCCCTGTTCTATGGGGCTGTCGTGTTCCGATTGGATGCGATGTTCCATTTCGTGGCTACGTTTCGCTTCGATGCCGGCTTCGTCGCGTCGCGCATATACGCTCAACGTCCCGCCGTGGCTGGGGGCCATGGCGTCGCGGGCGTTCAGGAAAATATTGAAAAAGATCTGCTGCAACGCGAACTTATCCGCCTGAACCACAATATCTTGATCGACCTCGTTGCGAAACGTGATCCCGTCTTTGGAGAGTTCGCGGCAGAGACATTCGACGGCCTCGTCGGCGCACGCGCGAACCGCCACAGGCCCGGCCTCGACACAGGCGGGCCTGGCCGCACTGATGCGCAAGATTCGCTCCGACATGGCCACGAGCATCTGCGCGTTCTTGATCGTGACTTGTAACGCCTTCTCTTGCAACGCGTTGCTACCGCTCTCCAACGCTCCGTGCGCATAGCCAACGATGGGTGTGAGCAGATTGTTCACTTCGTGCGCCAGCATGGCGGTGGACGTACCCAGCCCGGCCAACTGCTGTGCCTGGCGGACCTGGTCGCGAAGGGTTGCAAGTTTCTCTTCCAACCCCACCATGTGCCGATGGAAATCGGGCTTGGGCCGGGTCGATCCCGGCCTGGTCCGTGTTGGCATTTTCGCTTGCATGTCGCCCATATCCCTCAGAGGCACAATCGTGGTATCATCCCGAGTCGAAACTATCGGTCGGTGTTCCACTGTGACTTGAAGGCCGCGCCCCCGTGCATTCACATCTACCATCGCTCGACGATCTACTCGATGCCCTGAGAAAAATGGACATCGAGATACGCTTCGAGCATCTGGACGGTAAAGGGGGTGGACTCTGCAGAATGGGCAAGCTGTCTGTGTTTTTTGTCGATCTCGACGACGACCCCGGCACCACCACTGAGGCCGGCCTCGATGCATTGCTGTCCCTACCGGGCGTCGAGCGCACCTTTTTGCAACCATCCATTCGCGAAGCATTGGCGAATAGAAACGGCGCATGAAAAAGGACGCAGTAGCCTACCGAACTCACAAACCAGGCTCGCATCCATCTCCCCAGAGAATGCGTCCTCGCCCATGAGTTCGGTAGACCACTGCGTCGTTCGGCGGTGTGGCCTGGCACGACCAGAAAGCCCACGCCGTTGTTTCTTGGCAATGATTGGTGCGTCGGGCTTTCTTGCTTTGCCGTACGACGAGGTAGCACGAGGCGTGCCAAATGCGGCGAACTCTATGCGATCAGGCGATAGAGACCGCTAACGTGTTTCGTACGCAATGGTTGCGCGCGTAGCCCGCCACGGTGGACGCGTCAGAAATGCGCGGCCCGCTGGACAAGCCTGGGCTCAATTGGGCATCGGTTGGGCTCATCGGCCCAGGGTACGAGCGTACGACTAAGAATGGATGGTGTTTACTGTGGTATGGGCACAAGCACGGGAATGGCGTGCCCTAGCCTTAGAAAACGAGCGTCAGGCGTCTTGAGGATCGCATGGATGCCCTCAAGGCGCTGGTCAAAAAACTGCCGCTCCTCTGTCCCCGCATCGCTTGAAAGGCGCTCTTTCCAAACTTGGAGAATGTGCGCGCGAAGCAATAGCAACGATCGCGCGGCCTGGCCTTGGGACTCGTCTTCTTCGAACCAATCTCCCAACATGTCTTCCAGCTGGAGCAGCAGCGCCAATGCCGTCGGTGGGCTCGATCGGTCTGCGATCAACCGACATCGCAGCAGCCGTCCATAAAACGCAAAATTGGTCCCCGCGGTGGGCCGCCCCTTCAAGACGGGGTCCAAGACGGAAAGCGCCGATCGCTTGCTTTTCTCGCCCGCGCGAAGCATGGCATACCAAAGCGCTGCCGCCGCGACGATGTCCGGCTCTGCCCGCTCAAGCAAAGGCGCCAGACCCGATGCCGCGCGGCGCAGAGCCCGCGCAACGTTGTCGTGCTCTTGCGGCAACAGGAACACGTGCAGCGCGCCGAGGAAAGCATTCAGTGATGTCTGATTGCTCTGAAGCGCCGCCCACGAGCCGGCCAAATCCTCGTCCATGTCTGCGACTTGCTCCATCTTCTTGTCGATCCGTTGGCCGACTTCGTCGAGCAACGCGCGGGCATGCTTCAACACATCGACCACGTCTCCGGTCGCCTCCTGATCCGGCAAACCCAAGGTACGAAGGAGTTTCAGCGAACAAGGCGCATCCAATTGCTCGGCCAGCAAGAGATTGGCGGCCGCGAGGCGCAAGGTTGCCGCCGTCAGCTCATCGGCGGCGTGCGACGCTCGATCAAGCAACTCGGCCACACGAGCCTCTGAGGCTCGAACATACGCCAACTCGGAATCAAAGCCCCCCTGGCGCCCTAGCCGACCGGGCGTGGTGTCATGCGGCTGCCCCGGCAACGCCGTCGTTGGCTTGGCGTCTTGGCCCGGATCGCGAGGCTCTGAATCTTGCTGAGCAGAAGCGCCCCCCGGCATCAGCAATCCCAGCACGATTGCGACCGTTTGCGTCTTGATTCTTGGCATGATTGTTTGCATCGTCTCTATGGCTCCCGGTAAGAGCCGTTAGTAAGCAAGGGTCCCAGCCGCGGACTTCAGCCCGCGGGGCCTCCAGGAGCCTTGCCCTACCATGCAGCGTTCGGCTGTTTACCTGACGGTTGTCAACACTAGCGAGCGGCAGTCTACCGCAAAATGATGCGTAGTTGAAGATCGAGCGACTACTGCGACACCAAGACACAATCAGAGAGCAGATAAACGGTTGGACGAACGGATCTCCGGCGTCTAAGGCGGGACATGGAGTCTCCTCGTCGGCCTCGCCCCACGGCGAATCGCCCGCCCAAGAGCTTAACGACTCTGTTTGAGGGACTCTGTAGAGATTACGTTGACGGACGAAATCAAGACGCCTAGACTTAATTGCACGCGAGGCAAGCACGCACAACCCCGACCGAAGTCGTTTCCGACAACGGAACGATCATGGCCTGCCACTGTGTTTAGCGATCCCAGGGCTTGGTTTCACTTGTGCCGCAAAGGCTGCGAGGCGGGCCTTGTCGGTTCCCTGCGGCCACATGGGGCTCAAGCCCACAGCTCGGGGGGCGAATGCCAGTCTGGAGATTGGCGGTCCCGGCGGCCATCAAGCATATGGCGATCCCAGGAGCGGCTGCATGGCGGACATAGCCGATCAAATGGCTCGACCCGTGTTGGATCGCGTACAACACCGCGGATCGGCCTCGACGACGTTGAACGGGCGTACCGTCGTGCTGATCTGGCTGCTGTCTGTCGCGCTGCATTTCGCCGGCCTCATCGTCATGCTGGCCCTTGTGTTTCCGTTTTCCTCTGAACCGGACAGCGACCTCCCCGTGACCCATGTAGAATTGGTCGGCCCGATCGATGCCCTCAACATCACCGCACAACCCAGCCCCGACCTCTCGCCGCTGGAAACGCCGCCCGACCCGCTGGATCAGCCGATCACGCCGCAATCGCCCGACCAGCTCAGCCAACTTCTAGCCACCAGCAAGCCGAAGCTGTCCATCGTCGGCATCGGCTCGGGGGGCTCGGATTTCTCGAAATACGGCCTGAGCGCGGGGAGCGGCGCAGCGCCGAAATTCTTCGGCTTAGGCGAATCCGTTCGCGGCGCAAGACGCGTCGTTTACGTCGTGGATCGCAGCGGCTCCATGCTGGACACGTTTGGATACGTTCGCGATGAATTAAATCGATCCGTTGGGGCATTGCGGCGGAGTCAGAAGTTTCACGTGATCCTGTTCAACTCGGGTCAGCCGCTCGAAAGCCCACCGGGGCGCCTGGTGAGCGCGATCAACGTCCGAAAAAAAGGACTGGCAGAGTTCCTCCAAGGCGTGTTCCCCCACGGGGGCACGGAGCCGGAACGGGCCATGCGCAGGGCGCTCGCCTTGGATCCCGATCTGATCTACTTCTTGACCGACGGTGCGTTTGATCCCAGCCTATTAGGTCGGCTGGATCGCTGGAACCAGCGCAGAAGGGTGCGCATCTTTACGATTGCGTTTTTTGATCGAAGCGGAGCGGATTTGCTTGAGCGGATCGCGCGGGAGCATGGCGGTGAATTCAAATTCGTCAGCGAACACGATGTCCCCTGACACCAGCCGCGGCCTTGGCGCCGCGATCGCACATCGGCAAGCCGCCGGGGCCCGGAGGCCGCGCGAGCTTAAGCCCGCGGCTCGGTGTGCAAGCAAGAGGCGTGCGTCGGCAGCGACCGCTATCGGCGCGCTGATTGTGACCGCCACGGCACTAGCACGCGATGATCAAGTTGTCATTGATGGCCGAAGTTATCTTGGCGCGCAGATTACCGAGCTCAAGAACGGTCGGCTCCACTTTGTCCAGGCCACGGGGCAACAGAAAACCCCCTGGCTTGCCGACGTGGAATCTCTGTTCATCGATCGTAGCGGTCCGTTTGTCGATTTCAACGAGGCGGAAAAATACTTGGAGCAGGGAGAGTTCGATCGAGCGATAGAGCGTTATCGCCGAGCCGCGTTGCGCGCCGACGAATTCTGGCCCGAGCTGATCGAGGCTAGGATTCTGACCGCGCTTCACCGAGCCGGCCGATTGAGGGACGGCGTGCGTGCGTATCTGCGCGTCGTTAGCGGCCTTACCACTGGGCCGGCCGTGGCAGCGCGGATGATGCCCGAGGTCGCTACAAAGGGGTGGAACAGGGAAGTATCGCAAGCGCTGGTCGAGTTGGACGAAGCCATCATGAAGACGTCCGCCGCCGATCGCAAGGCCATGCTGCTGCTCTTGCGTTATGACATGCGGCGTCGGTTGGGCGAAGCGCCGAAGCCGGGTGCCGCATCCGCGGTGGGCCGGCTTGCGATTCCTGTGCATGCTAGAACGCAACGGGTCTACGAGATCAAGCTTGACGCGATGACGCATGCGCTGAAGCAAGAACCCCAACCCCGAATGACCGAAGCGATCGACGAGGCCATTCGCACTTGCCCGAAGAAGATTCTGCCCAAATTCTTGCTGTTCAAAGGGAAAGCCCTGTTGGGCGTGGCAAGCAATCGGGATGACTTGATCCGCGCCAGTTGGCCGCTTTTTCGCGTGGTGGTCCACATGGCCGGCACGGTTGAAGCGGCAGAAGGCCTTTACCAGGCTGCCGTTGTCATGGAAAAGCTCAACCGGCCAAACAAGGCGATCGCCATGTTGGAGGAATGCCTTGAACATCCGCGCGCCGATGAGTCAACAAAGGAAAACGCGAGGGCGGCGCTCGAGCGATTGCGCGCATCCGCCAAGGGGCGGGGCTAGCGCCCATCCCAGTCAAAAGGATTTCACTGTGACCTCTGTATCCTCTGTGGCTAAAATCTTCCGAGCGACACGAAACACGGACGGTCCTTTTTTTCGGATTCGTAGGAGACGGCTGTGATTGGAAAACGGTTCTTGATGGGTTGCGCGTTGATCGCGGTGGCTTCGGTCGTGCTTTCATCTCCGGCGCTCGCGCAAAGCGCGACCGGCGGCGATGCGGCCGAACCCGTCACCATCAAATACTTCGATTTCTTCGTGGTCAAAGGCGGCTGGATCACGTTTGGGTTGATCCTCTTGTCCGTGGTCACGATCGCGCTGACGATCGAACATTGCGTTTCGATTCGCCGCGCGGCCATCGTCCCCCCCCGCGCACTCGAGCACGCATCCCAGCTTATCGAGCAGCGCAAGTACCTCGACGCCATCCAGTACACCGCGGAAGAACCGAGCATGTTGGGTCGCGTGCTGCACGCCGGATTGCTCGAAGCCTCCAATGGCTTCGAAGCCATGGAGCGCGGGATGGAAGAAACGCTGGAAGACCGTTCCGCCCGATTGTTCCGTAAGACGGAATACATCCACATCATCGGCAACGTCGCCCCGATGATCGGCCTGTTGGGTACGGTCACGGGCATGATTCTGCTGTTCGCGGAAATTCATGCGGCCGATGCGTTTCCCGGAGCGCGGATCGTCGCGGATCGCATCGCGGTCGCGCTGATCACCACGTTTTGGGGACTGGCGGTGTCCATTCCCGCGCTGAGCATTTTTGCCGTCTTCCGCAACCGAATCGACGTCTTGACCGCCGAATGCGCGCTGGCGGCGGAAGGCGTCTTGCACGTGTTCAAGCCCGGCACTGCGGAAGCAACAGCTCCGCCACAACCAACCACCCCCGAGGCCACCTCCCATGCGGTACACCCATAATCGACATCGCGGTGACGTCGGCATGGGGTTCAACGCGACCGCGATGGTTGACGTCATCTTCATGCTGACGATCTTCTTCATGCTCGTCACGAGATTCTCGGAGGCCGAGCTGATTCCCATGAAGCTGCCCGCGCCCGAGCAAAGCCAAGCCAAGAGCGAATCCATTCCGGAACGGGTTGTGATCAACTGTCGTTTGGATCAACGCGCTGACGGCTCGGAGCAAAACGCGCTTTTTAGCATCGGCCCCAATCAACCCGAGTCGATCGGCGTGTTGTCCGATCGCCTCGCGGGCATGAAGCGAGCGTCTCCCGGCCTGAAGGTCGTGATCCGCGCGGATCGCCGACTGCCGTACGATGCGGTACGCCGCGCGATGCGCATGGTCTCCGCTCAGGGCATCGAAATGCTCAACGTGTCCGCCCACATAGACGACGGATCATGACCACAACACCGCAACCGAATCCCAAGAAGAGTCCAAGACGCCGGCGCTGGCTCGGCGGCCTGCGCTATCAACCGCGCGGCCGCGGCGGCGTCTCGATTGCCATCAACCTAGCCCCGATGATCGACGTCACGTTCCTGCTGCTCATTTTCTTCCTCGTTACAACGACCTTTGAGCGCCCCGAGGGCTTGTTGGCTTCCCGGATGCCCGATCAGGGTGAGGGGCCGCGGGTGGCGCTGCCGCTTGACCCGATCGTGGTGCGCCTGGCGTCGACCGGTCCGAATGGCGAAGCCGTAACCATCAGCATAGACAACATTGCCTCAAACGCCATTGCGTCATTTGGTCAGCTCAAAGACGCGCTGATGACACTCCACGACGAGCCGGGGTTTGATCGAGACACGCCGGTGGTCATCATCGCCGGGGATGAAGTCCTCTGGGACCACGTGGTGGGTTGCTGGAATGCGGCGCTTCGCGCCCGGTGTCACAATGTCGCCTTCGGGGAACCGTGATTATCTCTATGCACGACCATGAAACGAATCACCCAAGACCCACGGCGACAAGCTCGAGCTTGAGCGCGGTTGATTTCGCGCCCCCTCGCGCCGCGTCGGTTAGCGCTGTGCCCAAAGACCGAGGCGCCCGCACCGAGTTCCCCCAATGGTGTGCATGGCCTCTGGCGATCGCCGCCCTCGCCATCGCCGCACTCGCAACCACGGCCAGCGTACACGCGGCCGACGCTAAGAAACCCAAGTCCGCGGAGGCCTCGCGGCTGAGCACCTCCGCCTTTCGTGCGGGGCTCCGCAAGCGCGGGCTCACGGAACTGCTGGAGTTGCACCTGCGCGATTATCCGCCGGCGAACCGGCTGGCGTCGCTCTTGATGCGCCGCGACCTGCGGCTTTCCGAGTACGCCGACGCCAATCGACCGACCCTCGAACGCCGCGACGCTATCGCCGCCGCCAACAAAATCCTCGAAGCCATGATCGAGGAAGGGCCGCGCGACCCCCGCCATTTCCAATGGCGATTCGATCTTGCTCACTCACTCACGTACGACGAGGCCGAGCCCTTCTTCAGCAGCATTCTCTACCGCGGCGGAAGCAAGCAAGACCGCCAACGCTTACAAGCGCTAACCACCCGCGCGCTGGCGGTCGTCGGCGATTTGGTCGAGCGCATCAGCCGCGAATACGAACGCATCGATAATCTGCCCGTTCGTGAATTCGAGCAACTCGAGCAATCCAACAGCGTCGACAAGCTAGACGCCCTCTCGCCGCAGGCCGATTACCTGCTTCTATGGGTGCTGCTCTACGATGCCATCGGCCGCGACGACGACGACCCGTTTCGCGCCAACGATCTAAACCGCATCCTGAGCCTGCTCGCACAAAACCGTGCCCTGCTTGAAACGCCCCACGCACAAAGCAAAGTTCAAGTGCAGGCCTTGCTCTTGGCCGGCATGGCAAACCGACTGGTCAACGATCACGCGAGCGCCGCCGATCTTCTGACCCGCGCCATCTCCATCGCCAATCGCATCACCGATACCAGCGAAAAAGACGCCGCTGAATGGGCCGTCACCCTCGCCCATTTGGAACGGATCAAGAACGAGCGGAACCGCGGCGATTTTGACCGGGCCCGGAAATACCTCAACAAGTTAGGCCTATACATCTCGCAGGTGCACAAAGATGAGTTCGGAATGCTGCTGGTCCGCGCGCTCTTGGAACGCTCCGTCTACCGCCGGCAGGCAAAGCAGGCCGCGCGAAAACACGACCCCACCGAAGCGGCGCGGCTTAACCGTCGAGCCTGGAACGTGCTCGTACGATTGCAGCGGAACCACCCCGACCACATCGATGAAATCAACGCGACCCTCTACGCGCTGATCGACCACGCCGCGGCCATCGAATCGCTCGATCCGTTTGAAACCTCCGCCATGATCGCCGGACTCCTCACCGAACGCGACACGAAAGACGCATCATCTGACGCGAGGCTGGCCCGCGCAATCGAGCTTGGCGAGCAATTCGCCGCCACGGCCGAAACAGAGGCCCGACCGTTGCTGCCGGGCGTGCTGTACAACGTCGCGGTGGCCATGTATCGCCTCGATCGCCCCGCCGACGCGGCCAGGCAATTCCTTACGGTGGCCCAAACCTACCCTCGCTTTGCGAGCGCCCGCCAAGCGGCCGTCTTTGCCGTGCAACTGGCATCATCGTTTCATCAAAACGACAAACTGAAAGCCGCCCCAGAAATCCAAGCGCTCTATCTCGATGCCCTGAAGACGCTCGTCGAAGGCTTTCCCGACTCCACAGACGCGAAGTATTGGCGGTTCTTCTACGCTCAGCATCTCCAAAACCTGAGCCGCTTTTCCGAAGCGGCCACGCACTACGCGGCCGTCTCGCCCGATCACGAGCGATTTCTTCCAAGCCTCCTGCGCCGTTTGCAGTGCATGGCCCGCCTGATCGAACGCGGCCCGACCGGCCGGCCCGTCCCACAACCCTCTGCCGCACAAACGGCCGACACGTTTTCCGATCTCCAGCGGGAATTTGCGCGGCAAATCAAGGATGCCTTGCCGGCGGCAACCGGGGGTGACCAAAAACTCATGCTCCAAAGCCTGGCCGCCCGTTCTCGCTTGCTCGACGCGGAGGTGCAAGTGCTACCCGCAGTCGATCGCGCGGCCGCCGCGCTCGAGCGGCTTTCCGATTTTGAAGAGGAATTCCCGCAGTTTGCCAATCTCGCCGGACGGGTCTGGCGGGTCCGGCTAGTCGCCTTCGAACAGCTCGGCCGGCTGGAAGAAGCGGCGCGAGCCATTCCCGCCTACATCGCCGCGGATCCGGATCACGCCGGCTCCATGCTCCAAGAGCTCTACCTAAGCGTCCAGGCCGAGGCTCAAAGGCTCGACCAAGCCGACGACGAGCGAGCCTCGCAGCGCAAGGCGGAAGTGGCGCTGATTCTCGCCGAGCAGGTTTATCAATGGTCGGTGGACCGAGAGGAGCAATCAACCGACGACCAGCGACGGCGGCTTCTGATACAACTAGCCGAAGCCAACCTGGCGGCCGATAAGTACCAGCGAGCCAAAGAGCTATACGAACAGTGCGGAGCCAAGCTGGAAACCGAGCTCAACGGCGACGATGCCGCAGCCAGGCCGTCCGCACCAGCGCCGCCCAACGACGCCACGCCCGCGCCAGCGGACGCCTCCATTGAGCAGGGCTACGCCGAGGCGCTCTATCAATTGGAGCAGTTCGGCCAGGCGCTGATCAAGTTCAACCGCCTCACCCGCACCTGGCCGGCAGGCGACCCGCGCAAAACCCAAGCCCTCCTGCGCGATCTCCAGTGCCGCACAAAACTAAACAAACCGCCCCAGGGTATCATCCAGGTCATCAAGCAGCAGCGGTTCCTACACCCCGAAATGAAATCGTCTCGCTACGCCGACGACTTCGAAAAGCTACTAAGAGAAAACCAACGCCGACTCGACGGGCGGTGAGGGGCTCAATAAATGAAGCATGAAGATTCGAGCGTTTGGCACGGCGGAACGAACGGACACGCGGGGGAGGAGGGACCACCAAGGCACAAAGACACCAAGAAGAAGAACGAGGAGCAGAAGGAGGAGCAGAACGGTGGAAGATGGAGGATGGGAAAAGGGAGCGCGGGAGATGGACTGCGCGGGCGAGGTGCGCCGGCGTGGGCGAGATGCGCCCGGGTGGCATGGGCAAACTCCGTTTGCCCGTGCAGAATGGGAAAAAGACACGGATTCACTGGGAGCGCGAAGGGGATGCCTGAAGGCGAAAGACACGGGTAAGCAGTAGCTTACCCATGCCATCCAACTCGAGGCTTCTCCGGATCACCCGTCGC
>CAZYXP010000128.1:0-11065 GCA_964651325.1 uncultured Phycisphaeraceae bacterium | reverse complement strand
TTTGTCAAAGGCCAGATAGCGATGGGCGGCTTTCTTCTTGCCCGAACCCCACGTCGAAAGAATGTAGGTGAAGCTGATTATGACACGATCTTCGTCGATAATCGGGGTGTGCAGTCGTCCGCCGTATCCGCTCGATCGGCCGTACTCCTCAGTCAGCGAGTGTTTCCAAAGCAGCTTGCCGTCCTTATTAAAGCAGAACAGCTCGCCGCCCGTGCCATGGGCATAGAGGTTGCCGGTTTCCGGATCGCCGACGACAGACGTCCAGCCGAGGCGGTCGCGGACGATGTCGGTATGAAAGACGTTGAAGCGGTGTTCCCAGATCGTCTTGCCCGTGTCAGGGTCCAGGCATACCACGCGTTCGCCGAGTGTTTGCCCGTCGCCGGCCGGGGCGATGAGGTAGACCCGCTTGTTCAGATAGACGGGAGTCGATCGCCCGCCAATCGGAATCTTCCAAAGTAGATTATGACCGTCCTGCGACCAGGAGGTCACTGGCGCGTCGGCGCGAAGAAACCCGCTCTGTTCGGGGCCGCGCCAAGAGGGCCAATCCGCCGCCAACGTCGCCCGGCCCAAGCCGAGCGCCGCCAACATCAATGTAATGGTGCGCATGCTCATCATGATTATCTATGCCTATAGACCTTCGCCCTGGGACCCGCCTTTATCCGACGTCGATCGGATCACCCGCTTCGCTTTCATCTCAAACCTGGGCAGCGAGCCGCATTTTACCATAACCACGACCGGGCGAAAGTGAAGCCGGTCCTGAATCGTCTCCACGATGCGCTCCCCCAAGCGGAGGTCCGCGGCGGACGGCACGGGCTCCACCGAAAGCACCAATTCGGCCAGATCGCCAGTGCCTCTAACCTCAATGGCGAATTCGGCCACGGCATCGAACGCGCGAACGATGTTCTCCAGAGCGGAAGGAAAGACGTTGTTGCCCCGGATCAACATCATATCGTCGATCCGGCCCAACACGCCGCCCGGCAACCAGGCGAAATGGCGACCACACGCGCACGGCCCGCGTTCCAAGCGGACACGATCACCCGTGCGGTAGCGAATCAGCGGGCTGGCAACACGACCGAGATTGGTGAGCACCAACTCACCAAGCCCGCCTGCCGGCACCGGCTCCGCTGTTTCCGGGTCGATGAGTTCCGCGATAAACTCGGATTCCATCACGTGCAACCCGCCCGGCCGCTCGATGCACTCGAACCCCCACGCGCCGATTTCCGTCATGCCGGCGTGGTCCAACACGCGGGCGCCGAAGGCCGATTCGATCCGGGTTCGTGTCGAGGTGATGTTGCCACCCGGTTCGCCGGCCACAACCAATGCTCGAACCGGCGAATTCAGCAGATCGATCTCCTCCGCCCGGGCCAAGTCGGCAAGCCGCAGCGCGTAGGTGGGCGTGCAACAGAGGACGGTTATTTCGTGCTCGATCAAATAGCGTAGCCGGGCAGCCGTGGTCATGCCGCCGGCCGGCAGACAGAAACTCCCCATCTCGGCCGCGGCCTCGAACGCCGCCCAGAATCCAATAAAGGGGCCGAAGGAAAACGGAAAAAGAATCCGATCGCTGGAATCGATGCCACCCGCACGAAAAACAGTCCGCCAGCAATGCTTCCACCATTGCCACGATTCCGGCGTATCCCGCCACCGGACCGGCTCGCCCGAAGTCCCGGAGGTTTGATGCAGCCTTTGGAACGCCGGCGATGCAACCGCCGAGTTCGTACCGTAGGGTCGATGCGCCCGCTGATCCGCCTCAATCTCAGCCCGCGTTGTAAACGGAAGACGCTCGATCGAGCCCGCGTCCGCTTCTACGCCCGCATCGACCAGTTTGGCCCGGTAGAATGGATTGGCGTCAACGGTCCGCCGCAACAGAATTGCAAGCCTATCCTGCTGCAGCGCCCGCAACGCTTGCTCATTGAGTTGTTCGACTTCGGGCTGATGAAACGGCATCCGGTGAAATACCCTTTTCCGTCGCCGTCCCCGCGGACTCCTCCGCAGCCCACCCAGCCAAGGGCAGTTGGGCTACAGCTGTGGCACACCCACCCCCGGGTGTGTGGCTTCGGAGCCAATGTCTCCTGGAACGAGGCGCATCCGCCCCAACCGAGGGCGGCCGAGCTACACGGGCCCTAGAAGCTCATCGCCCCTAGAAACAGGGCGAATCGCCTAGCGTGGCACCGTTAAACATGTCAAACGTGCCTGCGCCGTTGAGCAGATCGATCACGCGTAGAATATCCGAAGGGCCGCTTTGACCACTTCGATCGACGTCGGTGCTGTAGGCGGCACACGCCCCGGAGCCCACGCCGTTGATACAATCAATCACTGCTAGAATGTCGCTCGGGCCCACGGTTTTGTCGCCGTTGACGTCGCCCGGCAGGGAGGCAACGCAAATGCTGGTTCCGCTGGCGATGTGGGTCAGTGTCGTCCATGCACCGGGGGCGATCGGCTCAGCCAATTGAATCTGCATGGTGCTGCCGCCGAGGTCCGTTACACTGGCAATGGCAGGCGCCACGCCATCCGAACCCCATTCCATCAGCAACAAATCTTCAGGTGCGATGGGTGCAGTCGGCTGGGCGTTGAATGTGACGTCAAAGGTATCCCACCCCTGAAGCGCGCCGGCATCGACGAGGGCATGCGGTTGGCGAGCGTCGATCGCGCCGTGCGGCGGGAATGCGGTGGTGATGTAGGCCGTCGAGTTCGTGGAGACGAAGCTGCCGTTCACCTGACAGGTGTACGTAAAGGGGGCCCCCGCCAAGACGCTGCCTCCGTCCCATGTGAGCACGGTGTCGCCGGAATTCGGGCTGGCAAACGCCACGGTCGCACGCGAAGAACTCGGAAGCACGAAGGGAGACTCGATCCCAAAGGCGCTCAAATCGCCGGTGAAATTCACGGCGTAGATGTCGTTGGTCACGAAGGAACCGGTTTCCCGATCAAACGTGCCGCCCAACGACGAAATGATTTCAATCGTAATGGCGCCCGTCCCGACCGGGCCATTCGGCGTCGGCAGGAACAATTCATCGACGTTTTGGTAGTAGCTGATAAAGCGGGCCGTTCCGGCGGCCGGATCGATCTCCAATTCGTAAGTCGTATCGGACACCGCCGCGCTAGTCACGCCGTCCGGCCCGAATCCGAAATCAAGCGTGAAACCGCTTTGCACCTGCGCGTTCTGCGTGAAATTCACGGAAACCGGCGCCGCCTTCGCGGACATCGACATCGCCGACGTCGCCAAGAGCACACCCAACACTACAGCAGAAAACCGGCTCGACATTGTTCTTGTCCTTTTCATTCGACGTTGATCCTTTCGTCTAACAAGCGATCTCGCCCAGTGTTCCAACCTGCGGCCACGCTTCTTCTGGTTTAGCCATGCTCAACGACGCGTTTGTGGCCCACCCCATACAAATCCATTGCAGGGGTGACTTCCCGCCGACTCCAAGAGACCGCGCGACCGGCAAGTGACTCGCCGGGCCGCGGCTGATCCGTTGGAATCCTAGGCGTATTTCTTGGGAAGCCAAGCTCCCGCATCGCAGGGTAGTACGATCCCGCGATATTCGCAACCAATGTAGGCGGCTCTCCACACAATCTGACATTTCCGTTACCGTGCGTCTTGGGAGGGGCACTCCCAAACGCGGAGGTGGTCAACCCGGTCTTGATTCATGGTTCGATCGAATTGACAGACCGCTATGAGCAAGAAGGCCCAAGTCGGGGGGGGGGCACGCAGATTTGCGGCCCCTGCTAAACCGTGGCATGTGCAGCCCGCGCGGATCGGGGTTGACCCACCGGATCGGAGTTGAATAGCCCATGAAGGTCGCGTATCTCGCCGCTGGCGCCGCAGGGATGTATTGCGGCAGTTGCATGCGCGACAACAGGCTCGCGGCCACCCTAATCGAACAGGGCAAGAATATCGTCTTGGTGCCCCTATACACGCCGCTACGCACAGACGAGCGCGATGTGAGCCGTGGGCCGGTTTACTACGGCGGCATCAACGTCTACTTGCAGCAGGTGGCCGGCCTGTTCCGACACCTTCCTCGCGTGCTGCGCGACGGGCTAGACGCTCCCGAATTACTGCGAAAAATCGGTCGATTCGCCGGCAGCACGGATGCGAGCCGATTGGGCGCGCTAACCGTTTCCATGCTCGAAGGAGCGCAAGGACGACAACGGGCGGAATTGGAACAGCTCGGGGACGCCCTCCGCGAAATGCAGCCCGACCTGGTGAACCTGCCCAACTTGATGTTTTTGGGCGTCGCGGGCTATTTGAAGCGGCGGCTTGACGTGCCAATCGTTTGCACGCTTAGCGGCGAGGATGTGTTTGTAGACGCCCTATGCGAGCCCCACCGATCTCGGGCTATGTCACTGATCGAGACGCACGGAGAGCATATCGACGCGTTTGTAGCCGTCACGCGGTACTTTGCGGATCACGCGGCACGCCATTTTTCGCTGCCGCGTGAACGCATTCATACCATCCCCATGGGTATCCGCATCGAGCACTTTGAACCCGCCAAGGCTAAGCCGCCACAACGCTTTACCATCGGGTTCCTTGCGCGAATATGCCCTGAAAAGGGATTGCACAACATCGTCGATGCGTACATCGATCTGCGCGGGCGTGGGATGGATTGCTCGCTTCGTGTGGCCGGCTTTCTGGCGTCGGTGAACAACCGCTATTTGAATCAAAACCGTCGACGCATTGAGCAGGCGGGATTCGGCGACCGGTTCGAGTACGTCGGGGAGCTATCGCACCAGGGCAAGGTTGATTTTCTTCAGCGCCTTTCGGTGCTCTCGGTTCCGACGGAATATAGAGAGGCCAAGGGGTTCTATCTCCTCGAAGCGATGGCCGCGGGGATTCCAGTGGTTCAACCGGATCACGGCTCGTTTGGGGAGCTTATTGAGATGACCAAGGGGGGATTGCTCTTTGAGGCGGGCCGAACCGACCGGCTTGCCGACACGCTCGCCCGGCTGAGTGAGGATGCGGCGCTTCGTGCCGACTTGGGTCGAAACGGTCGCGCAGGCGTCAAGCGGCATTTTGAAGCACGAACCATGGCCGAGCAAACGTGGCGTCTATACGAAGGAATTGTACGCGACCGATCGGAAGGGTAGACTCCGTCCTACATGATTCGGGCCAAGCAAATAACCAAATCGTACGACGCGCCGGGAGGTGAGCTGATGATTATTCGCTCGCTCTCACTCGCGGTGGAAGCGGGCGAGGCGGTCGCCATCATGGGGCCATCCGGCTCGGGCAAGAGCACGCTACTGAATATCCTCGGTGCGTTGGAACCACCGTCGGGGGGTACCGTTCTGATCGCGGGCGAGAATCCGTACGCATTGGACGAAACCCATCTCGCGGCGTTTCGCAACCAACGCGTCGGTTTTGTATTCCAAGAGCACCATCTCCTTCCCCAATGCACCGTGCTGGAAAATGTCTTGCTTCCCACGTTGGCGGGCCACCATCAGGCCGACGGCGCCGAACACTCGCGCCGCCTTCTTGAAGAGGTGGGGCTCGCGGACCGCATGGACCATGGGCCGTCGGAATTGTCGGGCGGCGAGCGGCAGCGGGTGGCCATTGCCCGCGCGTTGATCCAAGACCCCAAGGTGGTGTTGGCCGACGAACCGACGGGGAACTTGGACGCCGCGACCTCTCAGCGCGTGATCGATCTCTTGCTTGCGCTTCATGCGGCCTCGCACAGCGCGATGATCGTCGTCACGCACAACGATAAGATCGCCCGGCAGTTCGACAAGCGATTCCAGCTTGACGACGGTCGCCTGCAAGAGTTGTAGCGAGAAACCGGTGTACCGAAAAACCTTGATCCGCAAGAGTCTGTGGCATTTTCGGTCCGCCACCCTGGCCATCGGACTCGGCGTCGCCACCGCCGCGGCGGTCATCACCGGCGCGCTGATCGTGGGCGATTCCATGCAGGCAAGCCTACGCAGGCTCGCGCTCGCGCGGCTGGGCGGCGTACACATCGCGGCGCGCAGCAGTGCGTTTTTCAGCGAAGATCTGGCGACCGACGAACCGAATCGCATGCACGCGCCGCTGATCCAATCTCCGGCGACCGTCGCCCACGCCGAAAGCAGACGCCGAAGCAACGGCGTCCAAATCTACGGCGTCGACCATCGGTTTTGGAAACTGGTCGCGGGGGAGCGACCAACGCCTCCCGATCTCAACGAAGAGGACGTGGCGATCAACGCCCGTCTGGCGCGCGAGCTTGGCGCCGAGGTGGGCGATGAAATCCTGATCCGGCTTGGCAGGCATCAGGCCATTCCGGTCGAAACGCTTCTGGGCCGGCGCGATGCAACGACCACAACCATGCGGCGCCGCATTACGCAGATCCTGCCGGACGAGGGGCCGGGGGGGTTCTCCCTAAGACCCGCACACGCGCCGCCGCTGAACCTCTTTGTCGCGCTGGGCGCGATGCAGAAGACGCTGAAGCGAGCCTCACGCGTCAATACGATCCTCTACCGAAAGGACCAACAAGCTCAAGGCGAATCGCCCTTCGCCGAATCAGTGGGCGAAGGGCTTGCGAATCGGCTGAGCCTTGACGACCTCGGGCTGACCCTGCGGACCAACGAAGCGATGGGCTACGTGGCGCTGGAGAGCCGTTCGCTGCTGATCGCGCCCGCCATGGAGCAGGCGGCGCTGGCTGCCGGGCGAGAATCGGGCACAAATCCAGTGGCCGTCCTCACCTATCTGGCCAATGAAATCGCGATTGAGACTACGGACAACGGATCGAAAAATGTCCAAGCCATACCATACTCGACGGTCTCTGCCGTAGATCCGATCCTTTTTTCGCAGTGGCGCCGTGGCGCCCCGGCGCACCAACAGGAAACCTCATTGGGCGCTGGGCAAATCGTGCTCACCGACTGGGCTGCCGAAGATCTTGGCGCCAAGCTCGGCGATCGGATCACGTTGACGTACTTGAAAACCGCCGATCTTGGCGAGCTTGAGACTGGGCGGGAGACGTTTCGCCTGTCGGGGATTCTTGAATTGTCCGGCGCCGTGGCGGACTCCGGGTTTTCGCCCACCTATCCCGGCATCACGGACACCCGCCGCATCAGTGACTGGGACCCGCCCTTTCCGTTTGATCTGGCCAAGATCCGCGATAAGGACGAGCGTTATTGGGATCAGCATCATGCCACACCCAAGGCATTCATCTCCCTGGAAGACGGGCGGCGGCTTTGGGCCGAAAACGCCGACCGCTTCGGATCGCTCACGTCCGTGCGGTTCTATCCCGGCGACGAAACGACGTTGGCGCTTTTTTTCAACCAGTTGGCTCGCGGCATCGCACAGCGCGTCGGCTTGAACGACGCGGGCATCGTCGTCACCGAGGTCCGCGATCAGGCACTGACGGCCGGCTCGGGCAGTACCGATTTCGGGCAGCTCTTCCTGGGGTTCAGCTTCTTTCTCATCGCGGGAGCCGCGCTGCTCGTCGTGTTGCTTACCCGATTGGGCATCGCCCGCCGCGCTCGACAGATCGGCCTGCTGATGGCGTTGGGCTTCACGCCGGCGTTGGTGCGCCGACTGCTGATCTTGGAGGGTTTGCTGATCGCCGTCGTGGGTTCGGCGGTCGGCCAACTTGCCGCGATTGGCTTCGCCTGGTTCATGCTGGCGGGCCTGAAGACGTGGTGGTCGGGCGCGGTTCATGCCCCGTTCCTTACGCTGCACGTCTCGCCCGCGACCATCCTGATCGGCTATGGCTGCTGCGTCGCCGTGGCCATTCTTTCGATCGCGATTGCGCTCAGACCGCTACGCCGCGCGACCCCACACCGGCTGCTCGGCGGCAGCGCGGCCCACACGTCGCCAGCGGCCAAGTCCACCAGCCGGCACACCGGGCAAAAAGCCATCGCGCTTTTCGCGTTTGCCCTATTGGCCGCGGCCGCAAGCTTGATGGGCGATCCGCCGCTTCCCCCGACGGCTCTATTCTTTGCCAGCGGCGGCCTGTCCCTGTTGGCATGCCTTTGCGTGTTGTCCACGGTTTTTCGAAGTAAGAGCCGATTCCCGATGCCGCGTCCGGGGTGGACTGCTTTGGCTCGACTCGGCATGAGGAACGCCACGCGGCAAGCAGATCGAAGCATCATCACGGCCACCCTGCTGGCCTCATCCACGTTTCTGCTGGCGTCGATCCAGGCGTTTTACGTGAATGACCAAGGACCGACCCAAGCCAAGAACACACCCGACGGCGGGTTCCAGCTTTACGCCGAGAGCGCGGTGCCGCTGCCCTATCCGCTCGACGCGAAGCGCTTTGCTGATGACCTGAATCTTTCCGATGAAACCGTGTCGGCCCTCGCCGAGGCCGACGTGGTCGGCTTTCGATTGTCCGCGGGCGAGGCCGCTGGCTGCACCAACCTCTATCGCCCGACCCAGCCCCGCATAATCGGGGCCGACGATCGGATGCTGGCGCGCGGCGGGTTCGCGTTCGCGGGAACACTGGCGGAAACAGACGAGGAGCGGGCCAATCCCTGGCTGCTGCTGAATCGGCGTTTTGAAGACGGCGCCATCGCCGCCATCGGCGACCAGAACGCCGTCCTCTGGCAGCTCCACTCCGGCTTGGGCAAAGACTTTCCCATCCGTGACGAATATGGAAAAGCGGCACGCTTGAAGTTCGTCGCGCTGCTCAAGGGCAGCGTCCTGCAGGACGAACTCATCGTGAGCGAGGCCGACTTCAAGCGGCTGTTTCCGAGCAACGCCGGCCATGGGTTCTTCCTGATCCAGGCGCCGCCCGGGCTGGTATCTGCGGTCGAATCCGGGTTGGAGCGGGATTTGGAGCCGTTCGGGCTGGATATCGGGCACGTCGAGCAGCGCCTTCGAAACTACAACGCCGTGCAGAATACCTACCTCGCCACGTTTCAAACCCTCGGCGGATTCGGACTGGTGCTTGGTTCGCTGGGCCTGGTGGCGATCATGCTGCGTCACATACTAGAGCGTCGCCGAGAATTGGCGTTGATGCAGGCGCTGGGGTTCACCCGCAGGGCGCTGGCCGGCATGGTCTTGGCGGAGAATGCGCTGGTGCTGGGCGCCGGGATGGCGGCCGGGCTCGGACCGGCCTTGATCGCCGTGATTCCTCAGCTTCTGCGGCGAGGCGTGTCGTTCCCGTGGGAATCGGTGGTCTTGACGCTGGGCGGTGTCATCCTGCTCGGCCTCGGAGCCGGCGCAGTCGCGTTGATTCCCGCGCTTCGCGTCCCCCTGGTTCCGGCGTTACGCATGGAGTAGCGGAGGAGCGCCAGGTCGCCGCGTGCATTGGGGCGTGGGCATCTCGTCCGCATCGTCTTTGCCCTAACGGTTGGAGGCGCAAATAGACCTAGAGTTCTGGTGCGAGGGCACGCCCCCACAATCAACACCGGCGCGACGGATTGGCTAGCGTCTGCGAACCCGGTCCCGCTCAGCGGCGCTTGACAGCGCCGGCCATCGTGCGTTGCAATGCGTTTGGTTGCACGGTGTTCGAATGAGCTTCCCCGCACAAGCGAGGCAAGCGGGCGAGTGGCGGAATGGCAGACGCTGGGGACTTAAAATCCCCTGTCCTTAACGGACGTGAGGGTTCGATTCCCTCCTCGCCTATGGCTGCGACCGGTTGTCGAGAATCTGATCGGTGCCCTGGGTTTGCGGCCGAACCTACCGCATGGTTTCGTTGGTTTCGCGCGGGTTCGTTGCGATGTGCGGTGGGCGATGGATACGACCGCGCTCCCACCGCGCGTGGTGCCCGCCATTTGGCACGTATCGGGCAGCAAACCTTGGGCATTGCGGATCGCGCCTGTCGCGCTTACGGACAACCGCGAGCCTACGGACAATCGCTTTGGGGAAACGGCGTGTCGATCCAGGGCTCAAACGCGCCCGCCCCGTTGAGCAGGTCAATAGCGCGCAGGATGTCCGCCGGGCCGCACATGCCGCTGCGATCCATGTCGCAACTGTAGAGGCCCCACGGCAGGGTGATGATGCCGTTGAGCCCATCGATCAGCGCAAGAATATCGGCGGCATTGGCGGCCTGGTCGCCGTTGACGTCGCCGGGATGAGTTTTGATGGAAAGCGTCGTTCCACCCGGGCCGTCCCGATCGTAAAAGAGCGTCGTCGTACCCGGCGCCGCCATCGGAAAGGCGAGTTTGATCGTGGCGGTGCCATCCCCGTGGGGCGTCATTTCGGTTACATGATTCGGGATCTCGCGATCAATCGGCTCGCAGACGGAAAAACAGCAAGGGCTTGCCCCATCGGGTATCTGCACCAGGAGCGTATCGATTCCCTGTGCGGCGTTCGCGTCACCGAGCGCATGCGGCTGGCGCGCGTCGATCACGCCATCCGGCGGATCTACGAGCGCGACCGTGCCGCTGGGGCAGGCCGGATTGCATAGCTGGCCGGCCTCCCAGGCACAGATCCAATCCCATTCGACCGCGCAGCACCATTGATCTACATCGCAGACGTCGCTGCAGCAGGATGGCGTGTTGCACGCAATCTCTTCGCCCGGCAAACAGCAATCGCCTTGCGCTTCTCGGCAGGGAAACCAGGGGCAGTCGCTCGAAGCCGTCTCGCATGTAAGACCCGGGCGTACAAAACCGCCCCGAAACCCGCACGCTTCGGGCGTGAGGTTTTCGCAACCACCTCTAGGAAGTGGCTCAGGCACGCAACACGCCAGCGTACCGCAGGGCGTTTCAAACGGATCCGGATCGCACAATGCGTCCTTCTTCCACTCATCGCCAGGCCCTGAACAGCCAATCTCTTGAGTAACGCTGCAGACGTTGTCTAACGCCCTACTGCAGCAAGCCCCCAGCGGCGGCTCGCCCAGGCAGCGGATCGTGATGTTGAACGATGCCTGAGGATTGGGTGGCCCGCCAAAAAAGAACCCACAACCAACCCCGGGAAGACCGAACGTGTCGCCGCTGTGACCGAGTTCCGCCTCCCCGGCAATGATGGCCGCGGTGTTGTTGTTGTACTTCCACGCAACCCAGTAGCTCGCCCCATGGTCCAATGGAATTCCCTCGGGAAAGCTGAACCGCGCCAACTCGGGAATGTTACCGCCGGCACCTTCAAAAACGCCTTGGGTACCCGCCACAAGAGTTGATTCATCACAGAATCGCCAGATTTCCGCAGTAAGGGAAT
>CAZYXP010000127.1:0-11121 GCA_964651325.1 uncultured Phycisphaeraceae bacterium | reverse complement strand
AGGTCTTCATACGCGCGCGACAGAGGGAGAAAAATAACGCATACGACAGCCGGGGGTGGAGCCCGCCGACGATGTGGACCTCCGTCGCGCCGCCGGCATAGGCGTCGGCCGCGCGGGCGACCATCTCTTCCACCGAAAGCTCGTAGGCATCGCCTCGTGGTCCTGCGCCCTTCTCAAATGGGCGGTAGAACGAGCAAAACTTGCAGCGTAACACACAGTAGTTCGTGTAGTTGATGTGGCGGTTGACGTTGTAGTACGCCACGTTGCCATGAAGCCGTCGCCGCATTCCGTCGGCCAGCTCGCCCAGGGTGAACAGGTCGGGCGACCCGTAAAGCTGCAAGCCTTCGTCTAAGGAGAGCGGCTGCTGCCGATCCACCTTGGCTTTGATTGAGGAAAGCGTTTTGTCCGTGGATGCGATCATGGGCTTTGCATGTTCCGTCATAGCCGGGCGCGAACCGATCCAAGGTCGTCACGGAATAGAAGTCCGTGAAACCCCCGAGCCGGTGCCGTATGGTTATTATTGCGGAAGCTTCTCCAGTTCTTGGCTGACCAGCTCCATCAGCGGGGCCAGGGTTTCGTAGGAGAAATCAAAGCGGGCCCCGGCCGCTTGGAACAGGTCGGGTAGCGGGCGGCTGCCGCCCAGGGCGAGTGCGCTGCGATACTGCTTGATGGCTTTGGCCCGATCGCTGCTTGCATTACGCCAAACTTGAAGGGCGCCCAGCTTCGCGATTCCATACTCGATGTAATAAAATGGAACTTCAAACAGATGGAGTTGCTTGTGCCAGTTGTACGCGAGCGCCTCCTCGTGGCCGGTGTAATCGGCGATTCCACCAAAGCGATCGTGCAGGTCGAGCCACCAGGCCCGCCTGTTTTCTCGGGTATGTTCTGGATCGGTGTAGATCAAGTGTTGGAAGGCGTCGATGGTGGCAACCCATGGAAACAGCGAGATGATGCCTTCCAGCTGGGCTCTCCGGGCGCGGGCCAGCGCCTCGTCTTCGTAGAACTCGTCAAGGCAGTCCAACGACAACATTTCCATCCCGAACGACGCGACCTCCGCGAATTCGATGGGGCTGCTTCGGTACGCCACCAACGAATCGTTACGCGCGGCGAAGCAGTGAAAGGCGTGCCCGCCCTCGTGGATGAGCGTGCGCACGTCACGTTGGGTTCCTACGGCGTTCATGAAAATGAACGGATGGCGCGTTTCGCCATACGTGGCTTGATACCCGCCCGGCGCTTTGCCCTTGCGGCTCTCCAGGTCAAGATAGGATCGCTCGCGCATCTGGTCGAATTGCGCTCCGAGTTCCGGGTGAACGCGATGAAACACCCGCGCCGTAGAGTCGCAAAGCTCATCCGCCGTTTTGAACGGCCGAAGCGGAGCCCGGCCCAGTACGTCTACCGAGCCGTCCCACGGGCGAAGCGGATCGACCCCCAACGCCGCCGCTCGCTTCTTCGAAATATCGCGCACCAAAGGGACAACCGCCCGCTCAACGGCGTCATGAAAGGCGTAGCAGTCCTCAGGTGTGTAATCGAATCGCTGGTTTTCCAGGAATGCATATTCCTGAAAGTGTTTGCAATCCGCATTCAGCGCCATTCGATGGCGAAGGCCGACTAGCTTGTCGAAAATGTCTTCGAGCTGCTGCGTGTCCTGCAGGCGACGTTCGGATTCCGCGACCCAGGCGGCCTCACGCACGTCGCGATCGACATGTTCCGCATAGAGCGACAGCATCTGCATCGTTTGCTCTTGGCCGTCGAACGTGACGGTTTGGGCGCCGCCGATTTCCTGATAGTTTTGAGCCAGCTTGGCCTCTTCCGTTTGTAGCGCCACGTTTTCTTCTCGAAACACCGCTACCCGCGCGCGGATGCTTCGATCCAACACGCCGTATCGCTCCTGCGGAAGCGAGCGGGACGCTTCGCTGTTGCAATATTTCGTGTCCAACTCCTGATAGCGGGGTTTGCATCGGGGATCTATGTTTTCCAGGAAATCGATAAACGCCGCTTTTCGCTCAGCGTCGTCCGTCTGGCAGGTCATCTTGACGTGGCGATCCGTGCCGACCTCGTCAATGCAGGCCACCAACTCGCTGTAGCGATCCAGCCATGCCTCCATAGCGTCTGCGGTTGAGCAGTCGGCGTCACGCAGTGCATCGAAGTAGGGCTCGATGGTCTCCCAACGATCCAAGACGTCTCCGGCTGCTACGAATCGTCTGGGAAACTCGCTCTTGTCTGTGCGCGCCTCGCTCGCGTTGAGGTGCTCCGTGTCAGGCATAACTGTGCAATCCCGTGATGATAAAATTGACAACGATCCAGTTGAACAACATGACCTCGAAGCCTACCACCGCCAATACCGCCGTCCACAACGCTTTATCGCGGACCTTGAGCCTGACGTGCAGCAGCACGATGAAGATGATGAACGTGTTCAAGGCGAAGACCTCTTTGGGGTCCCAGCCCCAAGGCCGGCCCCAGGAATGGTCCGCCCAGATCGCGCCCATGACCGTGCCGGTCCAGAGCATGATGAAGGCGACTTCGACGAGCACCATGGTCGCCCCGTCAAACACCTGACCGGCCGAGGGCTTCTCCGGTTGGGTGAACCCGCCGCCGCCGCCCATCAACGCGGCGGCACCACCGGCGGCGCTACGCTCCACCCGGATTCCGGAGGCCGCGCGATCACGTCCCGCAAGAAACTCCAGGAAGACGATCGACAGCGAGCCGATCAGCATGCCGGCGCTGACGAACTTGGCGGTAAAATCCAGCTCGTATTGCGTTGGATTGATGATCGCCAGGGTCAACATCCAGATGGAATAGTTCAAGACGCCGATCGCAACAGGAAGCAGGTAGAGGCGCCACTTGGGCACGTTTCCACTGTCCCAAAGCGTGCACCATCGGTGGCGCAGCATCAGCAACGCCGGGATACACGCAAGCCCGATAACCGCATAGCTCCAGATGATGACGTTGGTGTGGATGTAGAGCCAGACATCGTTGAGCGCTGCCATTTTGTTGCGGATGGCTGAATCGATCACGGCCGGCATGTAGTAACAGGCCATCAACGCCGCCATGGACATCACGGCCGAACCCAACGCGAAAATGTTGCGGAATACCGTCTTCCGCGTGATCCACTCGAGCACAATGGCCCCCACACCGCCGAACCACGCGGCCGTCGTGACCGCCTCGAACATATTGGAATTCGGCCACCGACCCGAGATGTACCAGCGGATCCCCAGACTTGCTGTATGCAGGCCGAATGCGACGGCGAACATGACCATGCCAATGGTTCGCGCGCGATCCCATTTGTAAATCAATGACATCAGCAGCGGCAACACGCTGAGGAGATAAACCAGCCACACCCACGTCATGCTCTTGTTGCGGAAATACCAGCTTTCCATGCCCAACCGGCCGGCGGCGGGATAAAGCTCTGACGGGGTTGATCTGAAGTGTTGCGCAAGGGCTACGACTTGTGCGTTGACCTGATTGGCATCTTTCGCGATCCATGCGGTCCTGAGCGATGCCCAGGTTTTGGCGATGCCCTCCTGCGTGGCGGGATCGATCCCCGGTATCGGCGTTCCGGGTGCGGCGAGGCCGGCGTGCGCGGCGTCGCTGGGCATGCCCGCGGGCCCGGCGAGTTGATCCATCGAGGCCCAGGTGGTGACGGCGTCGGCATCCTTGGGCGGCACGACGCGAAGCCGGTCCAGTAGAAATCTGGCTTCGGAGACGTGCAACGCGTTGTTGATGGCGTCGGCGTCCTTGGCGGTACGGATGAGATCCTTGCCGAAGCGGTCCCGCAGGGCGCGGATGGCGGGTTGGTCCAACATGGCCGGCGAAACCAGCCCGGTCTTTTTGATCGTATCGCCCTCATCGTCCTGCATGAGCCCTTGAGATAGCAACACGTCTACAAGTTCTGCCCGAACAACCTTGTTCTTGATGTAGACCATCTTCCGGTCGACGTAGGACTGAGGCCGAAAGATCAGATCGAGATAGGTGAATCCGTAGGATTGTCCGTCGATCAGCCGCGAACCGGAGATCAGCCCAATCAGCGCCCGGGCGTGGCTTTCAAACGAGCGGATGCGCCCGTCCCCTTGGACCGCGGTTTCGTGGAGTGGGGATAGGTCCACCGCCTGTTCGAAACCGGATTCCGGTGCGCTAGATGCGCTTGGGGCATTGGCCCGCTTGTACCCGCCATAGCCAACAATGAGCAGGACGACCAAGACGTCGATCGCTCTTATACGAAATCCCTGTTTCATCGGAATCATCACCTCCACGTTGGAAGAGCCGCGCAAGGTGTCGGTGCGGTATGGGAGCCAACGCCGCCACCACCCCAGGAAGCCATCGCAATACTCTACACCCGAGCGGCTTCCTCTTGTTCAAGCTCGCTAGCCAAACGTTCGTCGCTCGGCTTCGATCGCGCGACACGCGCCCGAGATCGCTGAGCCCTGCGGCGCTTGATCACGGGTTTGACATAAAAAGCGAAAAACATGCCCGAAACGGCGATGCAAGCACCAGCCAGTTGGATATGCACGCCGTTGCGATTGCCAACGCCAAGCCCTGTGTAATTCATGCCGCCACCGGCTTTGCCTCTCGGCGGATCCCAAGTGGATTGAAAATACCAGTATCCGCCGTTGTCTGTCGGGCTGTTCACCGAAATCTGTACCGGATCCGACCACTGGCCGTCATCCAGGAAACGCAGCCGGCTGAGGTAGTTTCGAATGGTCGATGCGCTGCCCGAGTAGCCCCCGGCATGCTCATCCAACTCAAACGAATCCAGCGCGACCGGATGGGGCAGCGGTAACTGCTGTCGCGAGAAGAGCACCTCCGCGCGGCGTCCGCCGGCGAGGGGGAATTCAACCGGCTCGTAAGCAAACCGTCCGCCGTAGCTGAATTGATCGTCGGGGAAGGCGTACTGGTTGAATGGAATCCAGTGAGATTCAGCCTTGGATCCGCTGCTAACCTCAAGCCGGATCATCGCAAACACTGTGCCCATATTGCGGCGTCGACTGCTTCTGGGAACCACGTAGGGTTTGACTTCGCGTTGCGCGCTGGTGAGCAGGCCATCAATTCGAAACGCGCCCTGCTCCAATCGAATCGTCTCGCCGACGCGCGTCTCTCTTGTTTCCAAGCGATCCTTGGGTCCGTTGTGGATAAACGTAATGCTGCCGTCCGAATGGCCCACGAACAGGAACCGGGCTCCGCCGGGCGTATAGGTCATTCGCAAACGCTCATCCGGTTTCTTGGACGTCCGTCCGTGCGGATCAGCCGATTCGTCGTCGCCGGTGGAATGCAAGTCTTTCGTCATGCCCGGTTGGTCCGCCACCATGCGCGTAAACCGCCCCTCGGGAGACTCAACCTGAACCATCGCCACCGAGACCGTCTTCTCCGACCCGGGAATGGTGAGGCGGTCCGGCACGGCAACGACGCGGTACTTGAACGCCGTGTCTTCAATCGGTATGAACGGGCTGTCGCGTCCGATCGCGACATCCTCGCCGATCGCCAGCAACTTCTTCTTGCCCGTGGCGGTCACTTCGATCTCGAGCTGCGGCGTCGTGTTGTGGGGCAGCTCGGCAAGCTGCGACTTGTCTTCAAGCCAGACAAACTCGGCGCCGCCGCCGGGCGTAGCGTTCTGGCTAGGATCGAACGCGACAAGCTCGAACCCCTGGCTCTCGCCACCCGTCACGAGTGCGGTGAACTGGAGCACCGGATTCACTAACGAGGCTCCATCCCGCCATTGCTGCCTCATTTGGGCGTAGGTCAAAAAACCCGTGACGCGCACGGTGGCATCGCTCAAGGCGTCGCCTCCCGGAGAAGGGGGCACCTCCAGATCGATGGGGCGCAGCGGGAGCGAACTTCCCGGGTCGAGAAACACCATGTCGCGCGAGCCAATGCTGTCGTTGTATCGAGGAAGGCCGGAAATCGGGCGTTGCGTCCATTCGGAATCGCCACGATTTCGAACATACAAAGCCCATGTGTCCATCACGTGAAAGATCGTCGTTGGCTGGTACGCCAGACTCATGGCCAGATCTTCCTTAACCAGCCTCCGGCCAAGCGCGTTGCTGGCAAACCCCATCCCAGGGATCAGGTCCCGCGTGAAATGGTCTTGTCCGGCATACAGGTAGCGCAAGAAGCGTTCGCCGTCCGGTGGGGTGACCATGACGGAGACCTCGTAGGCTTGGACCACCTCGTTGGAAGCGTCAAGCGCCTCGGCCTCGGTGTTGGTGTCAAAAACCTCGAAATGCCACGTTCCGCCTTCGCCAATCGCGGAGACCTTGTTGCCGGGCAGCGCGACGATTTCTTGGGATTCTGACGCCCCAGGCGCTTGGATGACCACCTGCCGCCGGAAGACGGCCGCGTCTCCCTCAACTTTGGTGCCAAAGTAGATATAGCTGCCGATGGCGAGCACGATGATGCCCGTGTGAATCGTCCAAACGCCGTAGTTGACGGGCCTGAAAGGAATGCGCCGCAGGGTCACGGTCGTCATGTTGATGCAGAAGAGCGCCACGAGCACATCGAACGGCCACCAGTGAAACCACTCGAACTCCGTCATCTCCAGGGCGGGCAGTTGGCGGACTTGGGGTAGGGCGCTCCCGATGGAGCAGTAAACGAACAACGCAGTCAGTAAGAGTATCCCGAACCAAATGCTCCCGAACAACTGGAGGATGGGATTGGTCTGCGCCGCGGTAGATGGCTTACGAGGAACTTGGTTTGTGTCACCCGCCGGTAGGTTGATCATCGTAGCATCCGATGTTTGGGAGCGGCCGGTTGACGCGCGACCGTACCCCCAATTTTGATGGTCCTGGCCCTATGGGCCGGATTATAGAGATATCTGTGGAGTAAGATAGGGCTGAGCCGTGTTTCTGGAAATCCGTGCAGAGGCTGTAGGTCAGCGGCGCCCGACCGGGGGCGGCCCAGTTTGTCGGGCCGCGAACCCCATGATCGGTCGGTGTCTTGGTGCCGTTTCTCGGCGTTTTTCCTAGGGTTTTGCGCCGCGTCTGCCCTGGGGGGTTGCGACGGTCTCCGCGGCGGAATTCGCGCTGGTTCCCGATGGGACCAGATAGATTTCCACGCGCCGATTCAGGCTCTTGCCTTCGGCGGTCGCATTGTCCGCCACCGGTCGGTAGGGCCCAAATCCCATAATTCCGACCCGTCTGGCGGGATAGGAATCGTGTTGCAGGACGTTCGACACCGCGATAGCTCGATGGGCCGAAAGATGCCAGTTGGTGGGGTGCTTGGCCCGCGTCGATTGCCGCTTGATGGGTGCGTTGTCGGTATGGCCTACGACAATGGCGTCAAACCCGGCGGCCTCCGGCGAATTAAGGATGGCGGTGAACTGCTTGAGCGGAGCCGCGGACTCCTGGCGCACGACGTCGCTGCCGAGGGCGAAAAGCAGATCGGACTTCCATCGCACCGTGCCACGCGCGGCGTCGTACTCGACGGAACTGGGATGGGCATCCGCGAATTGCTTCAGGGCGTTGTCCAGCGGTTTGGGGAGCTTGGGCGCGTTGATGATGATGTCGCCGACGGGTTGATTGGCCAGCCGCTCAATTTCTCGCAAGGCTGCGAGTCGGCTCTCGTCCAGGAGTTGCTGCTCATTGCGCAAGCTCGCAAGCAGTTGTTCCTTGGTTTGGAGCTCATCGGAACACGCGTTGGCCCGCATGACGGCGGCGTCGATTCGCCTTCGTGCGTCGTCCAGTTGATCGACTAGGGCCGTCTTTTGTGCCGTCATGTTGCGGTGGGCGGCCTGCAAGCGGCGATGGTCGTCCAGGGAGACGCATCCACTTACAAGAACCATAACCAGCCACCCAACACCCAATAATCCGATTCCCTTGCTCAGCCTCATTGCATGCCTCCTATGCTTGCAGCCACCACTTGTTTGTTGTCGTCCGAAACTACTGACGCTCCGTGTCCACCGATTGACCGACAACCATGCTCACGAAGATCGCCGCTTCAGCAGGAACACGATGCCCGCGGCCCCGATCCCGGCGCCCAGACAACCTCCGGAGAAGATCATCAAGTTCTGATACAATGTTTCAATGATGCCGGGGGTTATGCCGCGGACCATCGAGGCCGCGGCAAGGCCGGCCACCCACATCACCACCACCGCCACAACCATGGCAGCGGTAAGGCTCGCCGAAAGCGCATCGGGCGCATATTCCACCGTCCGGACTACCTGCACCCCTCTTGGCGTCGCCGCCGCTTGGGGTGAATCGTCCGGCTCGACTTCGGCTGAAAAGGCATCCGCCTCCGTGGCGGTCGCGTCTTCGTCCGGTTCGACGATCGCTTCTTCCAAGCCGGCACGGGTGGCCTCACCCATTTCCACGGCTCCGCTATCTTCGCCGCTGTAGATTTCGTCAAGCAACTCCGCGCCGAGCGAGGTGTCGTCACTCTCGCGCGAAAGATTCATGATGCCCGATCCACTGCCGGCCCCGTCGATCCCCAAACCCGCAACATCCGTAACCGCCGTCTGCGCGAGCGGGTCCACGGCTTCGTCTAGTTCGTCGTCGTCGAAGACGTTGACGCCCACCGACGGCACGACGCTGCCTTCTTTGCGGGACTGGTTGATTCCAGTGCCCGTGGAGGTTTCGTCGGATGGATCGACCTCTTCAAGGTTCAAGACATCGCTTCCGCCTGGCGCGAGCGTGATGCCTGAATCTTCTACAGGTTCGAGGATAATCTCCCCGCTGGCCGAAGCCCCAGCGCTCGGTGGTGGCGGCGGAGTGGCCGCGGCAAGCTGGTCGATTTCATCGATCTTGTAGTTGATGCTGCCCGCGTCGCGGAACTCGCGGACCTTGCCATCGCGAGCCATCGTGCGCAAGTCGTCCTCGGATTTCCCCAACTTCTCGGCCGCTTCCGCGGAGGTGTAAAACGTTTTCGCCATCGACAATTACTCTTGTGGTACTCTTGTATTCTCATGCGCCGCCGCTCATCCCCAGCGGCTACGGCATTTGGGATTCCGTTTCCTGGAGCCTGTACTTCCTTTGCTCCTCGACCATTTTCTCCACTGCTTCGGGAGGCAGGTCGCACGTGTTGTAGTTTTCCAAGTAGCGATCATACTGCCACGAGCGGGCTCCGGCCAGTCGCAAACAGCCCTTCGTCGGGAGATACTCGTACGTCCACATTGTCATTGTGTCCACGTCCACCATGAATACGCCATACGTATCTTTGGACAATTGCCCCGAGAACGAAAAGACCCCCCGCGACCCGCCGCTGGTGGTCGGCTGACCCATGGCCGGAGCGACCCAATTCCGCTCCCCCGGACGCAATACCTGCATGCCCGCGATTACCGAAAGCGAGATGGCGATCACCCAGTAGACCGGGTGGGGCGCCTGCTTCGTGTTGGGATACACCATAGGGGAATCACCGCCAAAACCGTCCGCATGCCCATCTTGGGCCATGGATCGCAGCGCATTATAGCCCGATATTTACTGCATACTAGCGAAAAACTCGCAGCAATAGGAATCGCACACCATGCCTCGGCCACCATGTTGGCCGCGGGAATGCGGGTTGATGCCCGGTTCCCGTCCAGATCGTTTGCCATAAGTCGGGAGCGAACAGGGAAACCCAATTTCCACATTTCGCGTAAGCGTCACAGGGGCATCAACCGGCCGTGGTTCCGATAAGTACAAGCCGGCGAGCCCTGCGTGGGGCGGCGCTGCGGTTTCTCAGCCGAGCATTGATCGCAATCGCTTCAGATTCACTTTGTCGAGGTCTGTGCCACGGCCGTCTTTGCCTTTGGGGGTTTCGAGGACAAACGGCAAACCAGCCCAGTTGGGATCATTGACGAAGTGGCGAAATCCGCTCTTGCCGATCTTCCCCTTGGAGATGTGCTCATGGCGATCGACCCGACTACCGCATTCCTGCTTGGAATCATTGGCATGGATGCATTTCACTGATGCCATGCTTACGGCAGCATCCATTTCTTCGATCATGCATTGATAGCCCTCTTCGCTGCGAAAATCGTACCCGGCGGCGAACAGGTGGCACGTGTCCAGACAGACGCCGAAGGCCTCGCGCCGCTTAACCAGGCCCAAAATGCCGCCCAACTGCTCAAACCGATAGCCCAATGCGGTCCCCTGTCCGGCGGTCGTTTCGAGCAGAATCATGCACGTGTTGTCCTTGGCCATCCGGTCAACCTCATCGAGGCCCCTAGCGATTTTCTTAATCCCCGAGGCCGGCGACCCGTCCATGTGTGCCCCCGGGTGAAAAACAAGGAAATCGACGCCGAGCCGCCCGCACCGGTTGTGTTCATCGGCCAGGGCAAGGACGGATTTTTTGCGTAACGCCGCGTCGGGGGAGGCCAGATTCAAGAGGTAGCTGGCGTGAGCCACGACCGGCGTAAGGCCCGTCTCCCGCTGCGCCTTTTTGTAAGCTTCTATCTGGTCGCCGGTTAGGTCGGCCGCCTTCCATTGTCGCTGATTCTTGACGAAAATCTGGAGGCAGTCGCAGCCGACCCGAACGCCGTCGGTGAAGGCATTTTGCAATCCTCCCGCCACGGACATGTGGGACCCGAATCGTGGTGGTCGCATGGCGGCTCGCTCCCGTTCTAGCCCGTTCTACTCGCTCAAACTCGCTTCCGGCAGCGCTGAAAGCGTAACGCCGGCGCGGTCGGATTCAACCCCAAGAAAAAGCTTCCAAAAAAAACTGAGATGGGTTCTTGACGCCGATACTCGGTCTGCTACTCTTTGCGGCTCGCCTCAAATGTTGCTTTTCAGCAATGCCGAGGCTGCTCTTTGACAATTGAAGAAGCGGACGCAGGTCTGCCGTGCGAGTTGGGTTTGTCTTTGAATTCCGGCGCTCCTTCGGGGGTTTCGAATTCCAGGGCTTACCAGAATACCCGTGACGGTGGATCTAGATGGTATTGTGGATGAATGATCAGCCACAGGTTCCAAGATGACTGTCAGGCAGCGAGTGGGTTTTCCTCATTCGAAGCATGGCAGGGCAAGATGGAATCTCGAACATGTCGTAATTCAGCTTGATCCATGATGTACGGTCGTCCGGCGGCTCAGCGAGCGTTTTACCGGAATCGGGCTTCGGCCCGGCTCAGGTTTGGCGTGTCGGTGCTGACGGACAGCCTCTCATGATTGTGATCAAGCTATTAAGAGTGCATGGTGGATGCCTAGGCGTCGAGAGGCGATGAAGGAC
>CAZYXP010000126.1:5443-11211 GCA_964651325.1 uncultured Phycisphaeraceae bacterium | reverse complement strand
CCACTGGCCCGCACGGTATGGCGGACGTCTCGATCGTCGTCGCAAAGCAAGCGGGTGCAGGCGCGCCGCTGAAACTTTCACGGCTTCAAATAAACGGGCGCGGCGCCGACGCCCGAGCGCGATGGTTTCCCTATCGCGTCTTCGACATCCACGGTCAGGTCGAGTACCGGCCGGAGGGTGTGTTTGTCAGGGGCATCAACGGCCGGCATGGCGAAGGACGCGTTGCGGTTGACGCCTTCCTGGCTGGCGCCAAGTCCTGGACCGCCGTCACGCTGCATGCCCGTGGCACCAATATTCTGATCGATGACGATCTCGTTGAAGCATTGCCGAAGCGCTTTCATCGGGCATTCGCCACCGTCAACCCCGCCGGCACGATTGACGTGAACGCCGATCTACAGCGTCCCGACGGCCAGCATGAAACACCCGCCCCGTGGGAATCACACATCGCTGTGGGCTTTACCAACCTGTCGGCTTGCCATGAAGACTTCCCGTATCCTCTGTCCGGGCTTCGTGGCGATGTATTGATTGATCCCGGGCATGTTCAAATCGCCGAAGTGTCCTGCACGCATGGGGAAGAGCAAATAAAGCTGGATGGCGTGCTCCGGTTTGATCGCACAGGCGCACACAACATGGCGCTGAAGATGGATGCCGAGCATGTGCCCGTGGACGCGCGTTTGCTGACCGCGCTTCCAACCGGTCTGCGCCACGAAGTGCGCGACTTTGATCCGGCTGGCAAATTCAGCGCGAACACGACCTATGGACGGCAACAGGCAACCGGCGAATCCTGGTACGCTGCAGACGTCACGCTTGAAAACGCAACCATACGCCCCCACGCCGTTCCCGTGACCCTCTCCCACGTAGAGGGTCAACTCGCCCTGACACAGGATCACGTATTGCTTCGCGGGGTTCACGGTCGCTACGGAGCGGGCATGATTCGAGCGGACGGGGCGGTCCATCGTTTGGGGGATCGGGCGGACGTGGATGTATCGATTCAGGTGCGCGATGTCCTGCTCGACGAGCCCCTTCGCGCCGCGGCGCCCACGCGTATTCGTGAGCTCCTTGCTGACTGGCACGTCGATGGGCCGATTGACGCGGAGACAAGGCTTCGTTCGACATCCGGCGATGGAGCCGGCCCGATTGCCATCTCAGCCGTCGTCACGCTGGATGACGTCACCGTTCAACAATCGCTTTTCCCGAGGCCTTTCGAGCATGTGCGTGCCACGGTACGCATAGATCCCGATCTCACCCGCGCGGAAACCATCACGGCCCACTACGCGGGCGCCAAGATCGAAGCAGACGTGGAAATGGTGTTCAACGATCAAGGGAATCGAAAGACCATCGCCCTAAACGCCACCGGCCTTCAACTTGACGACTCCATTCGCGACATACTCCCGCCACCCTTTCAAGATTCCTGGGACCGCCGAACGCCAACCGGCGCGGTCGACCTGTCCATTGACCGCCTGGAATTCCTGTCACAAGAAGGCGTAGATAGCACCACGTGCATGATTGACGGGCTGATTGACCTGCACGACGTCAAGCTCAGCGGCGCCGCGGCCGTATCCCACCTCAACGGCCAGATGACGATCCACGGGCCGATTGCGGATCGTGACGGCGGTTGCGCTATTTCCGGGAGCGTCCAAATCCAAGAGGCCGAGCTGTTTGGATGGCCGCTACGCCTGGCCCGCGCGGATTGGATCTTGGCCAGGCTCGCCGATGGGACCGGCCAGTACTCCCTTTCCAAGCTGCGCGGCACGGCCCACGGCGGCGCGATGACTGGACGCCTCGACCTTCGTTTCGACAACGCCCGCAGCGACTACACCCTCTCAACGATCGTTCACGACATCGATGTCTCGGCGATCCTCGCCGCTACGGATACCCCCACCGACGAGCCCCTTGGAGAACAGCCCGCCGAGTCGTCGAAGGGACGCATGGACGCGAACCTCTATCTTGCTGGCGAGTCTTCCGATCCGAATACGCGTCGCGGCGGCGGGCACCTCGAAATCAGCGGCGGCGAGCTTTACCGGCTTCCCATGGTCCTGGCGATCCTCAATGTCATCAACCTTTCCGTGCCCCGCAAAGAAGCCATTCAAGACGCCCGCGCGGATTTCTTCGTGGTCGGCAATCGCGTTTCACTGGACGAGATTCTCCTGCACGGTAAGGGCCTTGCGCTGGCGGGTTCAGGGGAGATGATGCTGCCCGGCCGGCGCGTCGATATCAACCTCATCAGCGTGAGTCCGCACGAATGGATGCGTATCCCGGCACTAACCGCCATGGTGGAGGGCGCGACGAGGAATCTGGTAGAGATACACATTGTCGGGGCGGTCACCAATCCGCTTGTGCGCGCTCGCCCGTTCCGCGGCTTGCAAGAGGAAATCAAACGCCTGTTCAAGAAAAAATCCAAAAAGCCGAAGTCGAGGGCTTCCTAGCGTGGCCGGCCCCAACGGCCATGGATTGTCTTCGATGAATACCGACCCCGTACTCGAATCAAACAGCAAAACCCCCTCCAAGGCGCCCGCCCTGCGCACCGCGCTGGCGGGACTCTTGATGGGGCTCGCAAATCTCGTGCCCGGCGTCTCCGGCGGGACCATGATCGTAGTCATGGGGCTCTACGACGAGTTCGTCACCGCCATCGCGGACGCCACCCGATTGCGCCTCAACAAGGGCAACGCCCGATTCCTCCTGATCCTTGGATCGGTCGCCGTCGTGGCCATCGGCGCTTTTTCGGGCCTGCTTGCCAACGCCGTCCTGCATCATCGAGGCTTGATGTTCTCGCTGTTCATCGGAATGACCCTGGGCGGCGTGCCTCTGTTGTGGAGCATGATTCGGCGTGTGGGAGCAGCCTCGGTCGCCGGAGCCGCGATCGGCGTGGCGATCATGCTCGCTCTTGTGGCATTCCGAATCGATCGCCCGGACGACGACGCGGTCAAACAAGCGGTTGCTGCCGGAACGATGGTGATTCAAGCACGCCCCATGTTGGACTTCTTCGCGGGCGCCCTGGCCATGTCGGCGATGGTGCTTCCCGGCGTATCGGGCGCGTACATGCTGCTCATCCTCGGGCGGTACGAGACCACACTCGCGGCGGTCTCGCTTTGCAAGTCATGGGTGCTATCCGGCGGAACCAACGCAACCGCGGGCGATTTTCTGCCCATGCTTGTTCCCGTAGCGGCGGGCTCGCTCTTGGGCATTTTGCTGTTGAGCAATTTCCTGAAGTGGATGTTGCACCGGCATGCCGATTTGATGATCGGCATGTTGCTCGGAATCCTATTGGGGTCGGTGGTAGGCATCTGGCCGTTCAACCAGCACTCAAGCGGATCCGACTATGCCGCCGGCGCGGCACTTGCGATCGGAGGTTTCTTGGCTACGACGCTGTTGGCCCGAATCAAGCGATAGCAGAATCACAATCGCTCGCAGAGCCCAACTGTAGCCCAGCCGCCCTCGGCTGGGGATGCTGGTAAAGACGTTGGGCCGTCCGAATCACACCCGGGACCGTTTGCACACACCAGGGCGAGTGTTCTACAGGCGGGGACGCTACAGGGCGTAGCCCAGCTGCTATCCCCGAGCTGCAATCCCCGAGCCGCGGGCTTCAGCCCGCGCGGCGCACCGGATCGTACGGCGCACCGGTATCGCTTGGGCCTCTGGTAGATCTCAGGCATAGCGAGGTCGTATGATTTGCGCTGACCGACGGCCGCGCAAGCTGCAGCATGCGGCTCGGAAAACTGAGCATGCGGCTTGAAAAATCGTGCAGTGGTCCTGCGCGGCTGGGGCTGGCCTATCGCCCGCCCACATTCAACTGTCGCCGCGATGCAACCGCCCGCCGCCACTGACCCACCGGTCCTACGCGGCTTGCGCGTTCGGTTGATGTTGCTTCGCGGTTTCCACGATGGCGTCAAAATCGGCCGGAGAGTGGATGGCGATCTCGCTGAGCATTTTCCGATTGAGTTCGATGTTCGAGGCGTTGAGCCCAAAGACGAACCGGCTATAGCTGATGCCGCGCATGCGGCATGCCGCGGTCAGCCGGGTGATCCAAAGCGCACGGAAATTGCGCTTGCGGAGGCGGCGATCGCGATACGCATCGACGCCCGCCTTGACCAATGTTTCCTTGGCCAGCCGCCAACGCTTACCCGGCGCGCCGCGATAACCACGAACCTTCTTCAGCAAACGGTTCTTCTTGCGGTTCCGCGCCGCTCCGTAGGATACCCTACCCATTTTCTCGATTCTCCATTAACCGTTCAAAGCGATCGGAAAACGTGCCTTCCGGCAGAGCGCCCAATCGCCGAATGTAATCAAAAAGGCGCACTTACTCGCCGGGAAGCAGCTTGGTTTGTACTCGCTTGGCCGTCAGTCCGGACAGCATGGCCGGATGACGCATGCGACGGCAACGATTCCCGCTCTTGGAACTCATCAAGTGGCCTGCGAAGGATTGCTTGTAACGGACCTTGCCCTTGGCGGACAGTTTGAACCGCTTCTTGCACCCCTTGTGGGTCTTCATTTTCGCGTTCGCCTTAGCCTTCGCCATCGTCGTGTCGCCTCATTACGAACCACAGATTCAAAAGAGCCGCGCATTGTAGCCAACCGGTCGCATCCTGCAAGACGTCTCCAAACGCCGCGATCGCCTGTGAAGCTGCAGCGCGTAAGGCAGGGGCTTGCACCGCTTGATGATGTCGCGCTTGGCAATCCGGTGGACGGAGCGTCCCCCTGCCCTACCCCCGCGCCGCGGGCTTCAGCAGGTCGAGACGCTGGAGCTGGTGGCTCGGAAAATCGCAATGAGAATCAATGCAACTTCTTATATGGAAAGCCTTTAAGGCCGTCTTGGATCCTGTTGCCCTCATAGAAAATGCCGCACCCCGTCCACCAGCAACACCTTCAGCCCGGCCAGGGTGAGCACGACCCGAAACGCGACCTTGAAATGCTGCTCGGCAATCCCGCGAAGTAGTTTCTTACCAATCAAAGTGCCCGGAATGACCGCCACAATCATTACGATCGACAGCAGCCCGAGCTTGTTTAGGTCCAAATCTCGAAGCAGGACAAACGCGGGTATTTTCATGAAATGCGTGGTGAGCTGGCACATCGCTTTCGTCGCGATCAGGCGCTCTTTCGGGAACTCCCGGCGGGCAAAAAGAGGCGCAATCAGCGGCCCAACCGCCCCGACGGTCAGCGCGGCCGTACCCGCCGCCAGGCCCATTAACGGGAAATCCCACCACACGCCGACCCGATGCGCGGCCGAACCACCCGTTGGGATCCACATTGCCAGCAGAATGTACCCCCCCACCAGCGTCTTAAGATACGGCTCGGACGCACCCGGCTCCCCTAGCTTCCATAGCAGGAAGAATCCCAAGGCCCCGCCGGGGATCACGCCCACAGTGAATCGCACAAACGCCCCCCGATCCACGCTACCGATAAACGCCAGAACGCGGGTCGAGTTGCTGGCGATCTGCACGGCCGCGTGCGTCGGAATCGCCTCAGCATGCGTGATGAAGCTCAACAGAATCGCCAGGAGGGTCACGCCCCCACCCATGCCCAGGATGGCCGAGATAATCGAGGTGATAAGCGCCGCGAAGGCGAGGAATGCGTAGATCATCGGATAGCGGTCATCGTTCGCAAGGGGGTCAGGTCAAAGATCCAGATCGGTCGACGTGCCAGGCGACGGGCGCGTCGGCGGCCAAGGAAAGGGCCGCCACATGATCATCGACGAAATAATGCGTAGCAACCCAGTCGATTCCCGCGTACTGCAGGGTCATTCCGGCGGGCTCGTCCACGGCCATGACCCG
>CAZYXP010000126.1:0-5343 GCA_964651325.1 uncultured Phycisphaeraceae bacterium | reverse complement strand
GATTCCGGCGCCCCGGAGTACCGAGCGCTCGCGAGCAGCGCCTCGGCCGAATAGCGGCGTTGTTGAGCAACGCACGCGGCCGTCTTGGCGGGCGCGGTCTCGGGAATGGATAACAGTACGGGGTGTAGGATTGCCAAATCACCGTCTAACGTCATCAATCGGAACCGCGACCGTCAGGGAGCGGCGCGTCACACGCCGCCCCATCCGGCACGCGAACTTAGGATTGCGTCGGCCATATCCCCGCCAGCGCGTGTTTGACGACGTCGTTGTCGAAGTAATTGATGTCCATTCCGGCGTCGACCACGATGCGTTGGGCGTTGATGCCGCTCGACCGGTCGCTGGCCAAGAACGCGGCCGTCGCGGCCACCTCGTGCGTGCTCAGTCCGCGTTTGCGCGGAATTACGTTTTCCGAGAACATGTAGTGGTCCGCGTAACCCGGAATCCCGGCCGACGCGCTGGTCTTGAGCAAGCCGGCACAGACCGCGTTGAACCGCACCTCGCTGAACCGACTAAACGACTTGGCCAGAAACGCCAGCGAAGAATCCAGCGCCGCCTTCGCCGGTCCCATGTAGCCGTAGGATTCGACTGCCATGCGTGTCGTTGAGATGGAAATGGTGACCACGCTGGCCCGCTGATCCAAGAGCTTGCGAAAAGCGTTGGCCACGGCGATCAGCGAGAAACAACTTACTGAAACGCATTGGAGAAAATCCTCGCGCGTAACCTCATGGAATTGCCCCGAAAACTCTTCGTAGTTGGCAAACGCGACGCAATGCACGATCCCGTGAATCACCGGATGGCGGCTGGCAACCGCTTCGGCCAAGTCGTGGATTTGCTGATCCGATTCGACGTCGCAGACGTGAACCTCGCGCCCCGCCAACAGCTTGGCGAGCGTCGCCTTGCGCTGCTCGCTACGCACGCTGTAAACGACGCTAGCCCCTTCGTCTTCGAGCAGTCGGGCGACCTGATAGGCCACGCTTCGCTTGTTCGCGACGCCAATCACCAAGAACACTTTGTCGGATAAATTGAGGAAACTCACGTCCACGCTCCCGGGAAGAATCCGCGCGGGTTAGGTCCACTCACCCTTGTCTTCGCTTTGCATGCACACAAAAGAAACGCGAAGCACGGGGAGGTCCTCACACGTCACGCGGCCGGTGAAGTAATACGCATTGTCCAACGATTCGTCGAGCGACACCTCGATGCGCAAGGTATCACCCGGCCGAACGATCGTCCGAAACCTCGCGTCTTTGACTCGGGTCAACACAGGAATGCCTTCTTGTACCGCAAGTGCGCCAACGCGATGCGCCATCAACAGCGCGCCGGATTGAAAGCACGATTCACAAATCAAGACGCCCGGCATCACCGGATGATCGGGGTAGTGTCCGCGAAAAAAATCAAAGTCCGGATCGACATACCGCGTGGTGACGATGCGCTCGCGGGAAACTTCGAGAACCTCGTCCACCAACAGGAACGGCGGACGATGCGGGATGGCGGATAGTGAAACGGTCTCATTCATTTACGCGGTACCTGCGGTCTTGGTTTCCGAATGCAAAAAGCCATCGATTTCGTTGGCCACGATGACGCCGTAGTTAATCGTCCCGAGCCACCCCGACATGATGATACCTACCGAGCCGGCGTGGAAAAGCCCTGGCACCTGATTCGGCAACTCCATGCTCACCTTAAGGCCCTCAAACTTCGTGCCAAACGTCGATCCCGCCGCCTGGTGCGTGTAGTGGTGAAACGTTTTCGGCGTGGCCGCTTCCACGTGATCCATCTTCGCGCGGATGTCAGGAATGTACTTCTCCAGGCAATTCAAGGTCGTCTCGATCAATACCTGCTTGCGTGCCTCATACGCCTCTTGGGAAAGATGAGCCCAATCGTCCCAATTTGCATTGGTCGATGAGACTACGGCGAAGCGATCGGAGCCTGGGCGAATATCCGGATAATACATCGAAAACGTCCGGCTACCCGTATCGGCCGCGCAAAGCCGCGTGGAGTCGAAAACAGGATCGGTCGATGTGAACAGCAGTTCGCCGAGGTAATCGAGGATCTCGCCCTTTCGGATACCGATGTACACCTGACAACTGCTGTTATTCAACCGGACGGCGGCCGCTTCTTCAGCGAAGTCGGCGTTCAGGTGCTCGTATCCGACGAGCTTTTCCAACGTGGTCTTCAGGTTGGCATTGGACAAAACGACGCCCGCTGAGATGCGCCGGCCGTTGGCGATCACGCCGCGCGTGCGGCCGCCTTCAACGATGATCTTTTCCACCAGCACCTGACGCCGCAGATCGACCCCGTTGCCCTGCAATTCCGCCCGCATGAGCCCGATCAGCTTGTCGGTGCCCCCTTGAAAAATGTAGACGCCCTTGCTCATGAAGTTGGAAAAAACGATCCCGTAGGTGATCGCCGGGTCGTCCAAGGTCGAGCCGTTGGCGTAGGCGATTGGCTCCATGAGCAAACGAGCCACGTCGGGCTTGCCCGGGAAGAATTGCTCGAAGAGTTCCCGCGTGGTCATGGTTTGGTCGTCGTAGAAATTCATGCCGCGGACGTAGTCGAAGAAGGCCTCGACGGTCTCCGGCTCGACTCCGAAGCGGTCGATTAGGATTTTGGTGAAATCCTGGCGATCAAACGTCGTGGTCAGGGAAAACTGCGGATTGTCGAATCGAATGCTCTTGAGCTGCACGATGGAATCCGCGATTTCCCGCGTCCAGTATTTGCGGCAGCTCTTGATCATGCCAATCGGAAAGCCGTGCAGCGAGATATCGAAGATATGCCCGCCCTTGCGGCGAAACCACGTGGCCATGCCGCCGTAGTTGTAGTGTTGCTCCAGCAGCAGCACCGAACGGCCCTGCTTGGCGAGGTTGTTGGCCGCGGTGAGGCCCGCAAGCCCCGCGCCAATCACAATCACGTCGTAGGCATCTTGGAGGTCACGCAATCGATCCGCCGGCATCTTCGCTTCTATCCCTCTTTCGCAAGCACGTGCATGTTGGCCATGGTAATTCCGCTGAGCATGGCGCCGATGATACCCAAATAGCCCTGATCCGTCCCGCACAGAATGAGATTCTCGATCCCCGTCCGCCCATCGCGCCTTTTGCTCGGCGCGCCGTAGACCGCCCCGTTGATGTGCCCCGTGAAACGCCGGATCGTGTTCGGCGTGAACAGGTCGCTTGCCTGAACATGGCCGCCGATGCCCGGGATCATGCCGTCGCATCGCTCATAGAACCGTTCGCGAAACCCTGACTTCGCCTCCTCGTAGCCGCGCTCGTCCAGCCGTTCCCATTGCTTCGCGTTCGCCAGCCAGGTCACGCGGACGATCCCCTCCTCCATGTCGTCATGTCGATCGTAGTTGCTCGGGCAGCAAAAAACGCCGCTTCTCAGATCGACAAGCCCCTCGGGCACGTCGTACGTAAACGTCGGCGCGTCGTTGAAAAACACGATGGCGGCCTCATGGCCAAGTTTCTGCGGAAGCACATCAGTAACGGCGATCGACTCCACAAACGAAATAACCCCGGCTTCCTGCTCCACTTCCGGCTCGGCATGGCCATCGGCACATAGCCGCATGGTCTCGACGTACCCTGCCGAAGATAGGATCTTCTCTGTAGATATCGTCTGACCGTCATCGAACGTCAAACCGACCGCCCGAGCCCCATCCAACTCTATGGACTTCACGCCGCAACGCATCTTCAGCATCCCTCCGCACGCCCGAAATTTGCGTACCAGAGCCCGGATGATCGTCCGAACCCCCGCTCGCGGCCGGGAGAATCCTTCGAGATAAAGCGCCTTGAACATGATCACGAATTGCAGGAGATCCATGTCGTGCGCTTGGGCGTTTCCGTAATACATCAGCGGACAAAGAAGCATCTCCCGCAGCAAGGGATCGGTAATCCAACGCGCCAGCTCCTTCCGAGCCGACTCGGGCGGCGCGTCCAGGCGCGTATCATCGTAGCCGCGAACCACGTCGAGCAAGCGCGCGAACCCGTCCATCTGATCGGGAAACGCCCGCGACACCTCGCTTTCGAGTACCGTGATGTCGTTGGAAAACGTCAAGGCGCAGTCGGGAAATTGAACCTGCGAAAAGTTCTGCTCGCACAGATCCAACTCGTCACGCGTAAGCCGCAATTGCCGCAGCGCCTTGTTCAATGGGGCCGACCGCTCTTGCGGCGAGACAAAGTTCGTCAGGGCATGCAGTCCGACATCGTAGGAACGTCCGTCAAGCGTGTAATAGGAATTCAGCCCGCCGTAGGCGTAATGCCGTTCCAGGATGCAGACTCGCTTGTCGAAATAGGCAAGCCGGATGCCCGCCGCCAAGCCGGCCATCCCCGCGCCAATGATGACGACATCAAAATGCGTTAGGTCGGGATGCGTGGAATCGTGCGGCATGGGAATTGGAATGTAGCACAGCGGCCCTCCGCTGTGATTGTCGCGGCCCTCCGCTGTGAATCTGGCAGGCGGCCGCCGTTAACGTACCCGCGGCCCTACGCCCTGGCGAAGCAGCCCTACGCGGTGCTTCTCTGGGAATCCAGCCGAGGGCGGCCAGGCTACCAGCCGAGGGCGGCTGGGCTACATGGCATTACGCGGCGGTGAGCGCCTGAAACTTCGGGGCAAGATACTCGGCACAACTGTCCAGGGACGCCAACATCGGGTATTCCTCCTTGGGCACCTCGATCTTATGCGTCTTGCGGAGTTCCATCACGATGTCCAGAAAATCCATCGAATCCAGATCGAGCTGGTCTCGTAGCGGCTGATCGCCTTTGACATTGGAAAGGTCGGAATCCGGCGCGATGATCGCGATGATGTCAAGAATGATCTGCTTGACCTGCTGTTTGTCCATGGTTCCCTCGAAAGATCTAAACTCTGACGATCCTGCCATCGGGATCGAACTACGGGCGATATCGCTTCAAAAGCACCGCCGAATTAATACCCAGCATACCGAACGAGTTGTTCAGAATATAGTCCACCGGGCCAACTTCTTTTGGCTCATTGGCCACCAGGTTGCGGAGCGCACACTTCGGATCCAACTCGGTCAGATTGATCGTAGCATGAACCACACCATCGTCGAACGAGGCCATGTTGCCCGCAAGCTCCAACGCCCCGGCCGCACCCATCGCATGTCCGATAAAACTCTTGGTATTGTTCACATAGGTGTCCGGACAATCGCCGAACACCGCCCGCAACGCCTTGGCTTCCTGCTCGTCGCCTAATTCCGTGGCCGTCGCATGCGTGCTGACGATCCCCACATCCTTCGCGGCCACACCGCCCCGCTCCAAAGCCGATGTCATGCAATTCGCCAACTGCCCAGCATCCGGCAAGACCGGATCGCTCGCGTCGGAGTTCATCGCGTGCCCA
>CAZYXP010000125.1:0-11211 GCA_964651325.1 uncultured Phycisphaeraceae bacterium | reverse complement strand
AGCCGACTGCACTGGCGCCTTGTTCCCTCCCTACGCCGCGAAAGCTCTTATCCCCACCGCGGAGGACCGCGCGGTGTGGATGGATCGCGGTTTGCCGATCCGCCCGCCGGCTCGCGAACGAACGCTGGACGAGCCGCTGCTCACCTACATTGCCGCTACGAGGGCGAGCGAACGCCTTACCATCACCTTTGCCACCGCGGATGACGACGGCAAGGCACTTCGTCCTTCACCCGTGATCGAAGCGTTGCGGGTCAAGTTGCCGGAAATAGCCGTCGAGTCCGTGGACGACGCGGAGCGTTCGCGAGACGTGTGGGACATCCAAACGCACGCGGATTTGTCGCTTCGGATCGTCTTGGATGTCGCTGCCGGGGCGGCAGGGTGCCAGGATTCCCATGGCAAACGCGGCGTGCTGAATCGACTCTACGAACAAACGCGGGGCATGTTGCGCGAGGATTCGTTTGCCCGGAGCGTGTTTCGGTCTCTACGCGCCAAGCGCGTCGCCGGGCTTTCCGATGAGTCCCGCAGACGCATTCACACGGGACACTTCAGCGCGAGCGTATCTCGCTTGGAACAGTTCGCGGTGTGCCCGTTCAAACACTTCGCCGGAGCCATGCTTCGACTCAATCAACGCGCTACGGCGGCCTTAGCACCGATGGACACGGGAACGATCCTCCATGCCGTGCTTGAGGATTTTGTTGAGCATCTGCAGGCTGACGGCCTTTCATTTCAAGCGATCGATGAGGTTCAACTTCGCGAGCGAGTGGGTGAGAGCTGCGCGCGGGTGGGCGATCGCCTGCACCGAAAGAGGCTGGATTCCCAACCGGGCGATCGCTACAAGTTGCGGCGATCCGCCGCCCAACTCGTTCGCACGCTCAAAGCGCAGCATCGCATCATGCAGAAAACGCCATTTGCGCCGCTGGCGGTCGAGCTGCCCTTCGGGTTCAGCGATGAGAAGAGCCTGCCGGCGCTGGAACTGACGACACCGAAGCGAAGACGCGTTCATTTTCGAGGGTTCATCGATCGGGTCGACGTCGCAGAGGTCAACGGCGAATGGCTGGGGGTTGTGGTGGACTACAAGAAGACCAGCAAGAAGAAGCTCAGCCTCGGGGAGGTCTTCCACGGGCTCTCCTTGCAGTTGACGGCCTACCTCCTGGCGCTGGCGAAGCATGGGCACGCCCTGAGCGGACGCCCCATCACGCCGATCGCCGCGTTGTACGTGCGTCTGGAAGCGCTCCGCGACACGCTGGCCCATCCTTCGGATATAAAGCCTCGCGAAGCGGATTTCCCCGAAGCGTTTCGACCCCGTGGCTTGATCCGGTTCGATACGTTCGATTGGCTCGAGCCGTGGGGCGAAGAACATGGCTGGGCGACACATTTTTCGATGTTCAAGACGAAAAAAGGCGATTCGGGGTACATGAGCAGCACCGATGCCGCGTCCGAGGCGGAGTTTGATGCGTTGCTGGCCCACACGAAACACAAACTCGGCGATCTTTCGGATGGCATTCTCGACGGCGACGTCGCGGTTCGTCCCTGCCGCCACGGGTCGTTTTCACCGTGCACCTGGTGTGATTTCAAGAGCGTATGCCGATTCGAGATGGGGCTGGACCCCATCGTGCGGTTGGCGAAAATAAGTCGGACCGAAGTGCTGAAGCGGTTGCAGGCTGACGCCGCCGGCGAGGATCCGGACGCAACCGAAACACCCGGTTCGACAACCTGAGCCGCGGGCTTCAGCCCGCGCGGCCGTCCGGGCATGCCAACCATGGCCGCTTGAGTTGCGATGAGGGTCACGGGATGGGTTAAGCAGCGCAAGAGCGCGAACTGAAATGACGAGGATGCTACATGCTGGGCTTCTTATCCAATCGAGTCTCCGTGGTTTCCACGTATCTTTGGGAACTAGCGCGAAACGGGGCCGATCAGCATAAGGGGGACGTGGGCGACGAGGCTCTGTTTATCCTCGACGGCGTCGGAGGGTTTCAGTTTGCGCCGATATTGATCCGCCGGACGTTCCAACGCCTGGGCGTGCCCATGCACACGGTTTTGTTTCGATGGCAGTATGGCCTGGTGGGCGAAGTGCTCACCGACCTCATGCTCTACCGGCGCAACCGCCTGATGGGGCTTCATTTGGCCCGAAAGCTTCTGGCCTTTCATCGGAAACATCCCAAGACCAAGATGCACCTGGTGGCCTACAGCGGCGGGGCGGGCATCTCGGTGTTTGCATGTGAAGCCTTGAAGCAGAGGCCCATCATTGAAACGCTGGTGTTGGCGTGCCCGGCGATTTCGCCTCATTACAACCTCGCTCCCGCGCTGCGCAACGTGCGACGTGCCTACGCCCTGGTCAGCCACAAAGACCGCTACCTGTTGGGCATCGGCACGAGGCTGTTCGGCACGACCGATCGCGTGTTCACGCAAGCGGCCGGGAGAAAACGATTTCGCATTCCGGCGAACGCATCGGATGCGGATCGGCGCACTTACGAGCGTATGGGCGAGATCCGCTGGTCACCAGAGCTTAAGAATGTCCGCCACCATGGCGGCCACACCGGCTGGCTGATGGTTCCGCTGCTTGAGAAGCATTTGTTGCCGATTTTGCGCGGCGAGCCGCGTCTTCCCGTTGAGCCGGTACAAGCGGAATCAGAGCCCCCCGCAACGTCTGAGGAGCGCCCAAGCCACGTGGCATCAGCCCGTTCAGGCCCGCTTCAGAGCCCCGGGCGCAAGCCCGGGGACCTCCTAGAGTAGAGCGGCTTCGACCCTCCCCAATCGAGCGGGTCGGTGTAGCCCCTCGACTTGAACAAACCACAATCCCTTGTCGCGACCCCCTAAAGCGGGGTCACAAGTCAATGGTGTAGCATCAGGCTCCATCGACCGTTATGATGACAGGGCGACCGAGTTGCGGACCTGGGTCCGCGACAGCCTCCGAGGAGTTCCTCGGTTACGTACGGTGATGGCGTGTTTGGGCGTGTACAACAAGGGTTTCGTGCGGTCGTACCGGACGCGGATCCGTCAATGAATCAATGACCCGGCCATGGGGGCCGGTGCGTGGGGAGAAAAACCATGAAATCGAATCCATTTCGCTCAACGTTTCCTGCTGGCATTGCGGCGCTGCTTTTTTTCGGCTCGCTGCTGTCCGCCCCACTCTACGGGCAGGGTGGCAAGCCGTACAAGCACACCGGGCCTGGTATCGACGGATATTGCCCCGTTAGCTATTTCTCGGGCGGCAAGCCGGTCAAAGGAAGCCCTGACCACAGCGTTACTTTCATGGGTCGGCAATACCTCCTCTCCAGCGCCGAAGCCAAGGCCAAGTTCGAGAAGGCCCCGCTTAAGTTCTTGCCGCAATTCAGCGGTCTTTGCACGACTGCACTGGGCGGCAGTTTTGGCAACCGTTTCGCCAGCAAGCCGGAAGTGTTCCACATCATAGACGGCAAACTCTACCTCTTCAGCTCCATGCGGGCGCGCAACGCATTCGACACGAGGCCTGCCGATTTCATCAAGCAGGGCAATGAGCGATTCGTGGGCTTGTCGGGGTATTGCCCGGTGGCCTACCAGCGGGATGGCAAGGCCGTCAAAGGTGACCTGGCGCTGCAACTTCCCTATGGCGTATACGCCTACGCCTTCACCGATGAGCAAGCCCGCAAGGCCTTTATCGCCAATCCCGATCGCTACGTCCCCATGTACAACCTTTACGCCACCATGGCGATTTCGAAGAACAAGCGATACCCCGCGGATCCCAAGTTTTTCCGCGTCGTCAATGAGAAAACCTACCTCTTCTGGGATGAGGCCGCCCAGAAAGAGTTCGACGCCGACCCCGCCGGCTTTATTCGCAAGGCCGACGAGAAATGGAAGATTCTTAAGGACATGTAGTTCACGACCTTCGTATTGCCACGACCTCCCCAGCCGAGGGCGGCTGGGCTACATCGGAGTCCATCCGCAGTGTAGCACACCCGCCCCCGGGTGTGGAATCTCGGCGGATCCTCTACAGAATTCGCGGCCCGCCACCCGATAATCAACTTGCAGGTGCCCCTCGCGTCTTCGGCGCAAGTTGTGCGCCAATTCGTTCCACGGCGGGTGTGCGCGAACCCGTCGGATGCATCAGCCGTCGCGGTGATGGGTGAATCAGCGCAGGTCGCAGGAAAGGTGGCCCGATGCCCAAGCCGTCAAACTATGTTTCGCCGCGTTCGCTGCTTCTTCCGCTCGGAGGGCTGATCCTTTGTATTTTTGTCTGGCCGGCGCTGCTGACGTTTGATGCGGGCGACTGGCCTAGCCCCAACCAGTTCCCCCACAACGAGCCGACGCTCAACGCCTGCGGGCACGTTGGCTCTGCGATGGCCTATTATCTGCAATACTTGTTGGGCGACGGTGCCTACCCGCTGCTGCTATTCGTAACGCTCGCCACCGGGTTCAAGCTCGTTCGCGGCGAAATCGGTGGGGCGGCGGAGCGATTCATCGGCGTGGTGCTTGTGGTGGCGTGTACGTCCGCGTCGGCCCATCTGATTTCCGCACCGTCGGGGCTGAGCCTTCCGGTGGGGCACGGAGGGCTGTGTGGGTTTGCCTTGGGCGAATTGATGGCCGAGCATCTCTCGCGACTGGGCACCTTGATCGTCGTCGCCTCATGCTTCCTCGTCGGTCTTCTTTTCGCCACGGAGGGGTGGGTTCTAAGGCTCCCCTCAATGATGAAGCGCGCCGGACAGGCATCCGGAGGCGCGGTGATCGCGGCCGGCCAGGCGGTCGCCGCGATTTCATTCGTGCGACCGTCAGCGGCCACTGAGGGGGTCACCGCGACGGAGCGCAGCGGGTTGTTGGGCGCGCTGCCGCGCAAGACCAAGCGGCCATCCTCGATCATCGCATCATCCACCCCCGAAGACGATTCGGATCATGCGGCCCAAGCGGACCAGGAATCCCAAGATGCCGCCCCATGCGAAGGGGACGACGAAGAATACGAGTACACATACGAATATGAGGACGTGGAAGAAGAGGAAGCTCCGGCCGAGGAGCCGGAAGAGACCGTCAAAGACCGCAACGCACGCATGAAGAAGGCGGCGCAGGCACTCGCCGGCCCCAAGGTGAACTTCCCCTCCGCGTTGCGTACGTCGCAGTCCGAAGCCTACCCGCGGCAGATCGAGAATTGGACCCTGCCGGCCTTGAGTCTGCTCGAGGAGCCGGAGTATTCATTCACGCAACAGCAGGAGGTCGTCGTTCGCGAACAGGCGGCCATCCTCGAACGCACGTTGGAGGAGTTCAGGCTGGACGCCCGCGTGGTGGAGATCAACACCGGCCCCGTGATTACGATGTACGAGCTCTCGTTGGGGGCCGGCGTGAAGGTGGCCCAGGTGGCCAGCCTATCTAATGACATCGCCAGGGCACTAAAGGCCCATGCCATTCGCGTGGTTGCGCCGATTTCCGGCAAGAACACGGTCGGGATCGAAGTCCCCAACACCAACAAAGAGAAAGTGCGGCTCCAGGAGCTCATGACGCTTGCCGGCAAATGCGCCAGCCAGATGCACTTGCCGTTTTTTCTCGGCAAAGACGCCGCGGGCGCGCCTCTGGTCACCGATCTGGCCAAAATGCCGCACGTGCTCATCGCTGGTACGACTGGCTCGGGCAAGAGCGTGTGCATCAATTCGATGATCCTCAGCCTGCTGATGACCAAGCGCCCCGACCACGTCAAGATGATTCTTGTCGATCCGAAAATGGTCGAGCTCAGCCAGTTCAAGGATGTTCCGCACCTCATGTGCCCCATCGTGACCGACATGCAAAAAGCCGAGCGCATTTTGGAATGGGCGGTCACCACGATGGAAGAGCGCTACGCCCTGCTGGCCGAGGCCAGGGTCAAGAACATCGGCCATTACAACCAGCTCGGCGAGGATGCCCTCTACAAGCGGCTGCAGCCCCAAACGGAAGAGGAGAAGGCGAAGATCATCATTCGTCTCCCCTACGTCGTGATCGTCATCGATGAATTGGCCGATCTGATGATGACGGCGGCCAAGGAAGTCGAGCACCACTTGGCCCGCCTGGCTCAAAAGTCTCGCGCCGTGGGCGTGCATATCGTCGTCGCGACGCAGCGACCCGAAGCCAAGGTGGTGACCGGGCTCATCAAGTCCAACCTGCCGTCTAGAGTGTGTTTCCGGGTTGCCTCGCGCATGGACTCACGCATCGTCCTCGATCAAAACGGCGGCGAAGTGCTGATGGGCCAGGGCGACATGCTCTTTCTGCCGCCCGGCTCGCACAAGCTGGTTCGAGCCCAGGGCACGTTCCTGAGCGAAGAGGAAGTGCAGGGGGTCTTGGATGATCTCGCGTCCCGTGCGAAACCCGAATTCCATCCCGCGCTCATGCGGATCAAAACGCCCGGCCAGGACGAGGGCGGGGCGACCCGTGATCCGCTTTTTGACAAGGCCGTGGGCATTGTCCTGGAATCCCGGCGCGGCAGCGTCAGCTTACTGCAACGCCGTTTGACCGTCGGCTACTCCCGCGCATCCCGCCTGATCGATCAGATGTCCGCGGCCGGGATCGTCGGCGAATACAAAGGTTCCCAAGCGCGTGAGGTCATGATGACGGTCGACGAGTGGAAGAGTTTGCGCGCTCATGTCGCCCAAGACCAAGCCGACGGCTATGAAGCCGACGAGGAAGACGAGGGGGAGGAGGAATACGAAGAGGTGGCCGAAGATGGCTCGGACGACGAGGAATAGCGGTTCGCACGCCGCTTAATAATGCAGCGCGTAAGCCTGGCCGCTCTCGACTAGGACCCCCGCTGCATGCGCTCGCTCGATTTAGTGACGACCCTGAGCCGCGGGCGTCAGTCCTTGCGGCGTTGCGGCTTTAGCCGACAACCGCTACACGAAAGATGCGGCCGCTCTAGCCATCAAGACCGCCGAAACACAGAAACCATCCCCCTTGGAGTGTCTACGATCTGCAGGCGCCCGCGCGACGAAAGATCATTGTGCCAGCGGCACACGTGAGCATCGCCATGATCGCCACGCCCCAAGGGGAGGCAGCGGGGATGTCCAGGACGCATGGACCGAATTCCGGCGGCGTAGCAGGTGGCCCGGTCCATTCGACCTTGAACTGGGTCCAATCGTTGCAATCAATGTCGCTGTCCAGGTCAAAATCACCGGGTTCACAGCCGGGGGCGAACGGGACACCCGGGCCGGTGAAACACAATTCGAACTGGGTGAAATCGTCTATATCGACGTCCCCGTCGGCGTCGAAGTCGCCCGGCACGGATAAGGCACTAGTCGAGAAAACCCCCTCGGTGCTGTCGGAAAACGCTAACCGAAATAACATGTCGCCATCGTCATTAAACGCGATTCGACGGCCACCACCGGTTCCCGAAGCCGTTGGGTCCCCCACAAATTGGACGGTGGGCAGCACGACATCCGTGATCAAGCGCATGTCCGTGCCATCCCCGAAGACGTCCAACGTGGTAAACGTGCTGGCAATCACCTCCAATATGCCGTCGGGGGCCTGCCGGCAGATGGCTTTGCCCGCTGAAGTTGTGGCGAAGAACGAGACTTCGCCCGTTGCGTTGATTCCCAATGCGAAGAAGTCGAGGAAGCTCAAGCCGGGTACACCGGGCACGGGATTGCCCGATCCGGCCACCAAGTCCAAAAAGCCGGGGCGATTGGACCAGACGCCGCGATTTAATTCAAGAAGGTTGACCGTCGCCGTGAAGGCGGTCGTGCCTGAATCGCTTACCACGGGATGGTCGAACTGAAAACCAAAGCTAAAGAATGTGGAGGTTGTCCCCGGGGCCGGAGCTCCGGTCATCGCGATCGGCTGAACGACGCCGAACGAACCCTCCGACCAGATGCCCTCATCGAAGCCATCGCCACCCGTCAATAGCGCCTCAAATGCAACGCGATCGGAGCCGTTGATCGACTGGTTCAAACTGAAGTCGGTAAACTGCGCGGCGGTTCCCGGTGCGGCGTCGCCGCTCATGGCGATCGGGGCAAGCGATCCGGATCGATCGGTCCAGACTCCGCTGAACTGTGGAAAGGGCGTGGAGGTTTGCGCCCGGAACATGACGAAGCCGTCGTCGCTGAAGCCCGGTGTGCCGACGTTCACAAAGGTGCGCGGGGGATCGAGCCCGGGTACGGGGTCGCCGAGTCGCACGATTTCCTGGAGCGTGCCCGACTGATCGGTATAGAGACCGAAGGTGTTTGGCGCCGTGGTGATGATGACTCGCTGGACCACGTGACCGGCGGCATTGATCACGGGCAGCCCGGCCCACATTCTCGGCAGGGGATCCCCGGGAAACTGGGGGTTTCCGAACAGGCCGCCGCCGGGTACGGGCGTGGTGTTTTCGCGAATGAGCAGACTAAGCGTCCCGGTGCCCTCGGTCCAAAACCCGTCGTTGTTGTCGTTGGTAACGCCCGGTCCGGTTATGACGGCTTGAAATGCCGCTTTGCCGGAGGCACTCAACACGGGTTGTCGGTAGAAAGATGCGAAGACGACCTGTGGTTCTGTCCCCGGCGCTGGATCGCCCGTTCGCGCCAGCATGATGAGTTGCCCGCCACGCTCGACCCAGATTCCCTGGTTGTTGGTCGCATCAACGCCCGGTCCAACCAGCGCGGCGAGGAAGATGGATTCGCCGGCACGGTTCATCGCCGGGGTGGCCGAGGGCTCGTCGACCGAGCCGAAGGAGGCAAAGAACACGCCGGGGCCGAGCCCGGGGCCCAACGCGCTGTCGGTACCCGTCAGCGCGATCGGCCGCGGCGCGGGGCCTGCTGCCACAACTTCCGTCATTGGTACTACCAGCGTCAAGACTCCGGCATAGAGCCACACTACCGAGTTGATACGCATCATGTCTCGAATTCCTCTCTCCCATTTCTAAACGATCGAGCAGAGCCAAGCCGCCCATGCGGCATGGCGTTCCACGCCGTCCTCCGTACTACCAACACCTTCAATCTTATCGCGCGGACAAGGCTTGGTCCGCCCGTTGTTTGGTTGCCGCCCAGGCCTGTTGCGACACCGGAGGGCTAGACCGTCGGGCTGGCTCCAATCCCTTTGGCCAAGAGATTCATCGCCGTCGGTCTCTTGGCCGCCGGTTTTCGCGTCGAACTGCAACGAACTTACGGGCAGTTCTGCGGGTCGGAGAAGGGGTAGGGGTTTCCCTGAAAGCCGCCCAGTACGGCAAACAGAATGTCAGCGCTGTTGATGACACTATTGGGCGTTTCTCCGTCGAGGTCCGCCCAACTCCGTTGCGGTGCGTCCGGCGTGCCTTGAAACGCTAACACGAGCGCTAAGACGTCACCGAAATTGCCCACTCCGTCGGGCGGCGTCCATGCCCCTGCGACGCGCGGGCCAGTCGTATCCCCCCAAGACGCGGTCGGAAGCGCCAAGGGCGTGGAGTACGCAGCCTCGTTGCCGATGTCCTGGCCGTCAGCAATGGCTTGGATGACATAGGTCGAATCCGGAGCCACCTCGCAATCGGCGATTTGAATATCCGCCGCGGTTACGCTCCAATCGGTAAAAAACGGAGCCGCGACCACGCGTGAGACATCGTCGAGATTCGGCGCGCCGACCCAGCCGAGCACCACGCTTCCACCCGTCACCAGCGAAACCCGCATGGCGGTCGCCAGCCCAGCGTTGGCGGGGTTGGCTCGCGCGGAAAGATAGCGATTCTTGGGGACGTAGCAGATCGAATCGAGGCAGACGGCCGTGTTGGTGCATTCGCTGTCGTCTACGCACGCGATGCCCAAGCCGTCTTCGGGAAGCGGGGCCGCCGGGGCCGGTCCGGCGGCCAGCTGATTGCGGTAGCTTCCGGTGGTGCTGCCCAACAGCAGGGCGGGAGTTCCTTGATCGGCGCGAGAGAGCGATCGAACGTTGCCGACTTGCGCCAGCCCATCGACAAGAGGTGTAAACGTTACGCCGCCGTCATCCGACATGCTCACAACGGGTTGGAAGAATTGCATGATGTAGATTCGGTTCGGGTCGGTGGCATCGGTTTCGACGGCCTGTATCCGGCTACCGAATCCGAGGTCGGTCCACGATTGTCCTCCGTTGACGCTGCGAAAGAGCCCGCCGCCGCCGGGTGCGTTCTGGTTGTCCGCAAAGTAGAACGTAAACGGATCCGTCGGCGACGCCGCGATGGACATGCCTTGGGCGTTTGAATTCAATCCACTGCCCGAAGGAGTCCACGTGCTTCCTCCGTTGGTCGAGCGGAGCAAGCCTCCCGATTGGGTTGCTGAAAAATCTGTGAAGCTCGCGAGCACCGTTTGGTCCGTGCCGTCTGCGATGATCGCGAGATCCTGAACGTCTTCGTTGGCCACCACACCTTCGTAGACTTTGGTCCACGCGGCCCCGGCGTTGGTGGATCGCCAGATGGTCGGCTCCGCGCCGGCGACACCGAAATCGCTGCCGGCCGTCAAGATCAGGTTCGGATTGGTCTGGCTGAATTGAATCGGGAAAAGCTCCGATTCAAACTGATTACCCTGGTCCGGCCCAAGGCTCGTCCAGGTTCCGCCGGCGTTTCGGCGATAGACGCCTTCCGCGCCGATGGTCGTCGGCCCGTCGGAGATGGCGTAGAGCACGCCCGTCGGAGAAAACGCGACGGTGTTGTAGCGCGTGCCGGGCACCGGTTCGAGCGACCAGCTAGCCCCCTGATTGACCGACGTAAACACGCCGCCGTCGTTGAGCCCCTGAAACGCGATCGCCATTTCCGTCGAGTCGAGCGGGTTGGCTGCCACCGACATCACGTTCAGCGCTCCGATGCCCACGGACGTGTTGACGAAATGGTTGCCGCCGTCGCTACTCTGCAAAACCGCCACCGAACTGGCTCCCACATACATTTGGGTTGAACTGCCCGGCGCAAACCGGACTGAATTGGTGGAAAGGGACGCGGTGCCCGCTACGCCGATAGTCCAGGTCGATCCGCCGTCAGCCGATTTGATAATCCCCGATCCGGCGCTGGCGACGTAGACGTTGTTCGGGTTGGCCGGATCGAATTGCACGGCGTTCATGCCGATCGTATTGGGCCAGGATGCATCGTGCAGCGCCGTCCATGTGGCCCCCTCATTGAAGCTTTCATACAGCCCCAAGAACTGACTGCCGAAATTCTGACCGCCAGTCACCAGGATTCGCGATCCGTCGTGGATGATGTCCTGAACCGGTACGCCCGGCACGCCCGCCGAACGATTCACCCAGCTGGTCGCCCCGTTGGTGGTGACCCCAACAGCCCCGCCGCCGAACGCGCCCCCGAATGCAGCCTACACTCGAGTTGGA
>CAZYXP010000124.1:0-11274 GCA_964651325.1 uncultured Phycisphaeraceae bacterium | reverse complement strand
TAGGCAGAATCTACTGTAACGATCACCCGGCCATCGACTTGCTGGAAATCGTAACGGACCAAAAGGCGGCTTCGCGCGGATCTGCGAAAGGAATAGCGGGTTGATCCATCTCGGCGGCGTGATGCCTGGTCAAACCCAATACGATTGCATCGTCATCGGCGGCGGACCTGCGGGGGCGACGGCCGCGACCCTGTTGGCCGATCATGGTCGTGCGACGCTGGTGCTGGAGCGAGCGCGTTTCCCGCGCTACCACATTGGCGAATCGCTCATGCCGCAGACGTACCACACGCTCAAGCGGCTCGGCTTGCTCGAACAAATGAAAGAGTCCGACTTCCCCACGAAGGAAAGCGTGCAGTTCGTCAGTGCGTCCGGCAAGGATTCCGAGCCCTACTTTTTCACCGATCGGGACCCCGGCGAGTGGTCGCGGACGTGGCAGGTGCCGCGGGATTGCTTCGATCTGATGATGCTCAACAACGCGCGCGCCCACGGCGCCGAGGTGTGCGAGGGCGCGAGCGTCGAGCGCGTGCTGATGGAGGGGGATCGTGCGCGGGGCGTGCGGCTGGCCATCGGTACGCGGTTCGTGGAGGTAGGCGCGAAGGTCGTGATCGACGCGAGCGGCGATCGCGCGCTGCTCAGCAAACAGCTCAGCCTGCACAAGCCCGACGCCCAACTCCACAACGGCTCCATCTACACTTATTACAAGAACGCTTATCGCGACGAAGGCCGCAATGCGGGCGCGACCATGATCATCAGCGCCGAAGGCCGCAAGAGCTGGTTCTGGTCCATCCCGCTGAACAACGATATCACAAGCGTGGGCCTGGTCGGGCCGCCCGCGATTCTCTTTTCCGGCGCCGGCGACAAGCCGCTGGCGGTGTTTGAGAATGCCGTTGATCGGTGCCCCGGCATGCGCAAACGGCTCGACGGCGCGCGCCGCATCGCCGACGTCCGCGTGACCAAGGATTTCTCGTATTCGGCCAAGCGCATCGCGGGCCACGGATGGGTGCTGATCGGCGACGCCTTCGCATTCATCGATCCCGTTTACTCCTCCGGTGTGTTCCTGGCGCTCAAGAGCGGCGAACTTGCGGCCGACGCCATAGACGACGCGTTGCGCGCCGACGACGTCGGCGAGCAACGGCTGGGCCGGTTTGGGCAAGAGCTGGTGCGAGGCATGGATCTCTTGAGAAACCTGGTTTATGCCTTTTACGATCCCGAGTTCAGCGTCGGGCGCTTTCTTGCCAAACACCCCGAATACCGCGATCATCTCGTCCGCATGCTCATCGGCGATGTGTTCGACCCCGAAGTGGGTAGGATGTTCGGCGCCATGAACCATTGGACCCCGTTGCCGGACCCCAAGACTTTGGAATGGGAAACAGCTCAAGAATGAAGATACTCATCTTTACGCTCATTGTACTGCTGGCCGCAGCCCATCAGGATTTCTGGTGGTGGGGCGATCATCAGACGATCGTGTTGGGATTCATGCCGGTCGGACTGGCCTACCATGCCGGCATTTCCCTGGCCGCGGCCATTCTCTGGGCGTTGGCGGTCAAGTATTGTTGGCCCGAGGGTCTCCCGGATGCTTCCGACGGGACTTCGACGGAGGATCGGGCATGAATCCGGGTACGATCGGCATTGCCGTGGTGGCGGGCTACCTGCTCCTGCTGCTGGGCTTGGGCCTGTGCAGCAGCCGCTACTTCAAGGGGACGGCCTCGGACTATTTCCTCGCCTCGCGCGGGATCGGCTCGTTCCTGTTGCTAATGTCCCTTTTCGGCACGACCATGACGGCATTCGCCATCGTCGGCAGCAGCGGCGCCGCTTTCAAATCGGGCATTGGTGTGTACGGCAAGATGGCCTCTTGGGCGGGGATTATCCATTCGGCTTGTTTCTTCTTCATCGGCATTCGGCTTTGGTCGTTGGGCAAGCGGCATGGGTACGTCACTCAGATTCAGTTCTTCCGAGATCGATTTGAATCCAACGGGATTGGCCTGCTACTTTTTCCCGTGCTCGTCGGTCTGGTCATTCCCTACCTATTGATCGGCGTGCTCAGCGCCGGCACGGTGGTCGAAAAGGTGACCCGGGGGGCGTTTCCCGCTGCGTTTGCCGCAACGGCCGGCGGCGTGCCTTTCTGGCTCGGTGCGGCGGTGATTTGCCTGGTCGTGCTGGTCTACGTTTTTTTGGGCGGCGTTCGTGGCACGGCCTGGGCCAATGCTTTTCAGACGATCGTATTCATTGTCCTCGGCATCGTGACGTTCACGCTGATCGCCTCTGAACTGGGCGGCATAAAGAACGCGACGGCGATGGTGCAGGAGCACAACCCCACCAAGCTCGCGCGAGCCGTCACAGCCGAGGACACGGCGCGCTATCAGCAGAAGCTCGCCGAATGGGAGCTAGATTCCGCCGCCGCCGTGATCAAGCCGATGAAGCCCGTGCGCATCACGCAGCTTCAGTTCTTTACGTACCTGTTTATTCCGCTAAGCGTGGGCATGTTTCCGCACCTGTTTCAACATTGGCTGACGGCCCGATCCGCGCAATCGTTCAAGCTCTCAATCATCGCCCATCCGCTGCTGATTATGCTCGTCTGGGTGCCGTGTGTGTTGTTGGGCGTGTGGGCGACGTCGGCCATCGTGGGCGGCAAACCGGTCATCCCCCCAGACTTCGCCAATGTCAACGCGGTGCTCGCGGTCATGGTGAAAAAGCTAACCAATCCCGTAGTGGGAGGGCTTTTGACCGCGGGCATACTCGCGGCGATCATGTCGAGCCTCGATTCGCAGTTTCTCTGCCTCGGCAGCATTTTTACGAACGACATCGTCGCCCACTACATGGCGAAGGATTCGCTGGACGATCGACAGAAGGTCCTGATCGGCCGGTTCTTCGTGGTGGCCATTGTGTTGGTCACCTACCTGCTCGCATTGAAGCTGCAAGGCACTCGCGGCGTGTTCACCATGGGGGTCTGGTGTTTTTCGGGATTCGCCGGTTTGTTTCCCCTGGTGGTGGGCGCGCTCTATTGGCGTCGCGCGACTCGGTTAGGCGCATATGCCTCGATCCTGGCGGTTGCGGGAAGCTGGCTATGGTTGTTCCGCGAATCCGGTTATGGGGCCAATCGCGACTTTCTTTTTTGGGGCATGATGCCGGTGGCCACGATCTGTGCGGCCTCGGCACTTGCACTCGTCGTGGTATCCTTGATGACCACGCCGCCGAGCCGAAAAACGGTGGAAAAGTTCTTCGTGGTGTGAGTCGTTGGCGCCGTGCGCGTCGGATGGAGCCCAAGCGATGCAGGATTCGTTTCGTATGACGCGCCTCGTTCAATTCGCCGAGACGGACATGGCGGGCGTGATGCATTTTTCGAACTACTTTCGGATCATGGAGGAAGTGGAGCACGCGTTTTGGCGAAGCCTGGGCGAGAGTGTGGTGTCCGTGACCGATTGCGCCGACGTGAGCTGGCCTCGCGTTTCAGTCAAGTGCGAATATTTCGCGCCATTGCGTTTTGAGGACGAGGTGGAGGTGCGACTGCGCGTGTCTGAGATTGGGGATAAGTCGGTTACTTATACAGTGGATTTTTTCAAGGGGTCGGAGAAAACCGCCTCCGGTACGGCCAAGGCCGTTTGCTGTCAGTGGGGCGGCGGGACGTTTTCACCGGTTGCGATTCCGAAAACCCTGAGAGATAAGTTGAGTGGAGGCTAGCGTAGCGATTCAAGCAGTCGGTTTCTTATCCGAACCCCGACCGTAAGGGAGTGGCGGTGGTTGCATCGGTCAAGCCGCTTCCTGACGGGCGCGGTTCGGATCGGAATATGCTTCCGCAATTCTGAATCACCACACTAGGCCTTGGAATGCTAAGCGGGCGGACGGGCCTTGCCCTTAGGGGCGATCACAGGTTAGACGCAGGAGATGCTGATGAAACTTTGGGGCGTATGGGTGATTTGTACGATTCTGTGTTGGGGCGCCTACGTCCCGACCTTGCACCACGGGCAGATGGCGTTTGGCGACAAGAATAGCGCGCTGCGCGCGTTCTTGTTTGTAGGGCTGGCCTACCTCATCGTGGCCGCGCTGACGCTGCTCTACCTGGTCACCGCCAAGGCCGAGCCGCTGGTATTTCCGACGAAGGCCATGGGCATTTCCACGACGGCCGGAATCCTCGGGGCGATTGGCGCGATTGGGATCGTGTTTGCCATGAAGGCCGGTGGCAAGCCGCTGACTGTGGCGCCGCTGGTGTTTGCCGGCGCGCCGATTGTCAACACGCTCGTATCCATGGCTTGGAGCCGACCCTCGTCGCCGCCGAAGATCTGGTTCTACGTTGGTATTTTGCTGGCCGGTGCGGGTGCGGCGTTGGCGCTGCGTTTCAAGCCGACGTAGGCCGAACGATGATCGGGTGAGCCCATTCCTATTCCAAAAGCACATCTTGCTACGGTCGGGTTGTTGTTCGTGGGCGTGTTGTGGTGTGCCGACTTGGCGGCGGCCGGGCCGAATCGGGATAGGGCTGCGGCCCAAAGCACGGATGCCTGGCCGCATTGGCGGGGCGGCCCCGAGCAACGCGGCGTGGCTACGTCTTCGATTCCCGAAAAGCCTGTGGTGCTCTGGCGGTTTAAGGCCGATGAGGCGTTCTCCGCATCGGCGGTGATCGTCAAAGACACCGTGTACGTCGGATGCGAGGACGGCGTTCTCTATGCCATAGAGCTGGCGTCGGGCCGCTTGAAATGGAAGTACACCGAGCCGGAGATGATCCAATCGGCTCCGTCGGTGATCGGAGGCGCGGTCTACATCGGCGATGATCTGGGCGTGCTGCACGCGGTGGATGCGGCTTCGGGTAAGAAAAAGTGGACGTTTGCGACAGAGGGGCAGATCATCTCGTCGGCGAACTCCGGCAAGGATCGCATCGTGTTTGGGTCGTACGACGGATCTGTTTATGCACTGAATCTTAAGGACGGCGCGCAGATCTGGAAGTTTGAAACGGGCGGGCGCGTCCATGGGACGCCGGCGGTGGCCGGGGAGTTCGTGATTGCGGCCGGATGCGACGAATTGCTGCACGTGCTGAACCTGGAGGACGGCAAAGAGCGCCGGGCGATTCCCATGGGATCGGTTTCCGGCGCTTCGGCCGCGGTTGTCGGGTCGAATGCGTATGTTGGAACCTATGGCAATGAGGTGTTGGGCATCGACTTCGGCGCCGGGAAGGTGGCATGGCGTTTTTCCGATCCCGAGCGGCAGTTCCCCTTCATGTCGTCGGCGGCTGTGACGGACAAGCTGGTGGTCCTCGGCGGGCGGGATAAGCGCGTTCGCGCCTTGGATCGTCGATCGGGCACGCTGAAATGGGTCTTTGCCACCAAGGGGCGCGTGGATTCGTCGCCGGTGATTGTGGGCGATCGCGTGCTCATCGGTTCGACCGACGGCACGCTTTATGCGCTTGGTTTGCAGGACGGGAAGCGGTTGTGGCGGTATGAAACCGGCTCGTCGATCACGGCATCAGCGGCGGTGGCGCGGAATCATCTCGTGATCGGCACGCTCGATGGCGTGCTTTATTGCTTCGGTCGGGCCAATTCCGTCGAGAAGGCCGCCGGTAAGTAGCGATTCGCGGTCCGAAGGTGGTCGTCAAACCCCGAGACAAGAAAACACCTAGGGGCGAGGGGTTGAGAGTGGAAAGTCAAAGGTCGAAGGTCGTAAGTCCTAGGCAGACCCGTTAGACTACGAAGCCGAGCGTGGATCATCGGGCTTCCCACGTCCCAAGGACATGGGGCCCCCGCGCACTTTTCAGGGCACTGGGCGCAAGCCCGGTGACCTCTTTTCAGAGCACCTGGCGCAAGCCTGGTGACATCCTGCCGCGCAGGTTCGCTGGCTGGCGGCAGAGGTCCGCAGGCTAGCGCCAGCGGCTCTGAGTCGGCGTACCCATTCCGCCGGAAGGGTTGCGGGCACCGTGCAGGGCCACGTTTGGATTTGGTTCGGCGGATGCAACAAGGGACAAAGAGGAAGATAGGGCCATGGCAAAAATGAACAATGGGATTCGATACGGTTGCGTGGGGATGGGTTTGCTGATTGTGTGCGGCTGCGCCGCCTCCGGTGAACGATGGACGCAGTGGGGCGGGCCGAATCGCGACTTTACGACGACGGCGTCGGGTCTATCGTCGAGTTGGCCCGAATCCGGTCCGACCACGCTCTGGAAGCGAGACTTGGGGGACGGATACGCCTCGATCCTGAGCGACGGGAAGACACTGTATACGATGTACCGCAAAGGGACGGTGCCGGCGGCCGAGGGTGAGGGCGAACAAGGGCCGGTTGCCCCTCCCGAGTACGAGCAGGAAACCGTGATTGCCATCAATGCCGCGACGGGTCGCACGAAATGGTCATTCGCGTACGACGCCCCGTTTGGCGCCGCTGATACGAAAGAACCCCGTCCCACGCAATTCGGGTTCGGACCCAACAGCACGCCGCTCCTGGCGAACGGCCGGCTCTTTACCGTCGGATACACGGGCATCATGCACTGCCTCGACTCTGGCACGGGTCGGATGCTGTGGCGAAAAAGCCTGTTCCACGACATGAAAGGTACCCTCCTGCATTTTGGTTATGCCGTCAGCCCGGTCGCATACGAGGACAAGGTAATTGTGCTCGTTGGAGGCGAAGGGCAAGGCGTTGTGGCGTTTGATCAGGAGACCGGGGCGCTGGCATGGAAGAGCACCGATCTGCCGTGCAGCTATTCCTCGCCCATCATCGTCAACGTCGAAGGTGAGGATCATCTAATCGCCTACATGGAAGGGGAGATCGTAGGGCTGTCTCCGAAAGATGGACGCGTGCATTGGAGTTTGGCGCACAAGAATCGCTTCAATACGAGCATCGTCACGCCCATCTGGTGCCCAGGCAACATCCTCTTCTTCGCGGTCGGCGGGGATGCCGGCGCGCGTGCGGTTCGGCTCGTTCGCCATGGCGACCGCATCGAACCGGAAGAGGTGTGGAGCAATCGAAAGATTAAGCCGAACCTGAGCAATCCGGTGCTGGTGGGAACGCTTCTTTGCGGCGCGGCCGGTGGAAACATTGACATGGTTCAGGCGATCGATATTCGCACCGGAAAAATCGTTTGGAAAGAGCGCGGGATGGCCAAAGCGAAGCCCGTTGGGACCGCCGACAAGCTGGTCATGCTCGACGAAAAGGGCAGCCTGATGCTGGCCACGGCCACCCAAGACGGAATCACCCTTCATGCCCAGGCCAAGCTCCTCGAAGAGCCGGCGTGGACGGTGCCGACCGTCGTAGGCGACAAGGTGTACCTGCGGGACAAGAGAAGCATCATGGCGGTTCAGTTGCCGTAGTTCGGTCGAGAATCGAAGTTGGGAGGTTGAACGTTCCTGTGGCGGCGCCGCATGATGCTCGTTCTTGGACGCTCGCCTTGAGGTCTATTCGTGCGGTCGAATCATCGGCGTATGTGAGTCAACAATGTCATTGTGGTCTGAGTTCATCCAAGGCAAAATCGAAGAGTCCGGCTCATCACTCGTTCGCGACGCAGCGGGTGGCGTGGCGTGTTATTCGGCCGCGGCCGAGGAACATGCCGCTTTACGGCTCGGCCCGGCGATCGCCTATCGGTCCCAGCGGTCGATCCTTGAAATCACCGGCGCCGACCGGGCCTCGTGGTTGCACAACATCACGACGAACCAGGTCAAGACGCTTTCATCCGGGCAGGGCAACTATGTTTTTGTCTGCAATGCGCCCGGCCGCATTTTGTTCGATGCAAATGTTCTGATCCGGCCGGAGTCGATCTGGGTTGACGTGGACCGCACGTTCGCCGATACCGCGATGACGCACTTCGACAAGTACACGGTGATGGAGGATGTCGTGGTTGCCGATTTGGGCGACCGGTTCATTCGATTTGCTCTGATTGGGGCGGCGTCTCAGCGTGTGCTCGAGCAACACGGCCTATCCAACGCGGGCAATCTGCCTTTGTTGGAGTCAACGACGATCGAGATCGGTGGGGCGGCGATGGTGCTGGTGCGGACCGATTTTTGCGGGTCGTGGGCGGTGGAGTTGCTGGTGGAGGCCGATCAAACGCCGGGTGTTTGGACCGCGTTGACGGACGAGGGCGGTGCGATGCCGGTGGGTTCCGATGCCGTTGAGATTCAACGCATCGAAGCGGGAATCCCGCGCAGCGGGTGCGAAATCACAGAGGCAGCCCTCCCCGGTGAAACGGGGCAGGTCGATCGGGCGGTGAATACGAACAAAGGCTGCTACATCGGTCAGGAGGTGATCGAGCGCATGCGCTCGCGCGGCGTGGTCGCCCGAAAGCTGGTCGGATTGGTGGTTTCTGATGATCGAGTGCCCCTGGCGGGCGCACCGGTACTTGGCGCGGAACAGACGGTCGGGTCGGTGACGAGCGCGTGTCAAAGCATCGGGATCGGCCAGCCGATCGCGCTGGCCTACGTCAAGGCCGATTACGCGGAACCCGGCAAGGTGCTGCGGATCGTGTCCGAGGAAATCGACATGGCGGCGACGGTTAGCTCGCTGCCGTTTGCTCGATGAGGTCCAGCGGGCTGTAAGTGGAGAAAACCATGGAAAAGCGAGCATCCGTTGTTGTGGTGACGGGCGGCGGTCGCGGGATCGGTCGGGCGGTCTGCCGCAAGTTCGCGCAGTCGGGCTGGCAGGTCGTGGCGATTTCGCGCACTCAAGGCGATTTGGAAGAGACGGCCTCGATCGTTTCCGGTGAGAGCGGTCGCTGTGCGATCCGCGCGGCCGACGTGACCGACCTTTCCGCCGTCAGCGCGGCCATCGAGCATACGGTCGCGGAGCATGGTCGCATCGACGCGCTGATCAACTGTGCGGGTGTGGCGCCTGTGGCCGGGGTCGAGGCGTTGACCCCGGACGATCTGGATCGGATGTTGTCTGTGAATGTGCGCGGCGTTTACCTGACGTGCCGGGCGGTGTGGCCGGCGTTCAAGAAGCAGCAAGACGGCGTGATCGTCAATATTTCTTCGGCTGCCTCGGTGGATCCGTTCCCGGGTCTTGTCGCGTACGGCGGCACGAAGGCTTGGGTGAACATTTGGTCGAAGGGGTTGGCCGACGAAGGCCGTCCACTGGGTATTCGGGTGTTCGCGGTTGCGCCCGGCGCGGTGGAAACGAAGATGCTGCGTGAGGCGTTTCCCGATTTCCCGGCGGACCAAACGCTCGATCCGATGGATGTTGCCGATATGGTGTTTCAGCTTTCGCTGCCGGAATGCCGGTATGCCTCCGGTCAGACGATCATGGTTCAAAAATAACGCCCGCGTATGTGGCACCGGCACCATGCCGCTGGGGAAGCGCCATGCCGCAGGGGAAGTGTTGGTGTAGGGCCGATATCCCTTACCGTTCATACTGCATTGGCCGATGTTGCGGCCTACATATCGAGTCCTACGGCGCTTCCGGCAGCAATTCGATTTCACCGGCGATTTCGGCAATGGCCGCGATGCAGTTGGTAATGTGATCGCCCAGCGGAATCCCGATCAATTCCGCCCCTTCGTGAATGTCCTCACGGGACACGGCCGCCGCGAACGATTTCTGCTTAAGCTTTTTGATGATGCTCTTGGGTTTCATCCCGACCAGCCGATCGGGTCGCACCTGCGCGGCCGCCACGATGAACCCCGATAGTTCATCCACGGCGAAGAGCGTCTTGCGGATGGGGCGGTCGCGAGGCGTGTCTTCGAGATTCCACGGGACGTGCGAGAGAATCGCCCTGATGATTTCTTCATCACATCCGGCATCGCGCAGGATCTTGGCGCCTTGGCGCGTGTGGTCTGGCGGTTGAGCCCATCGCTCGTAATCAAAGTCGTGCAGCAGGCCGGCAAGACCCCATTGATCGGCGTCGGCGCCCGCGAGCCGCGCATAGTGCCTCATCGTCGTCTCCACGCACAGACCATGACGGATCAACGCGGGACTCTTGGTGTACTCGTTGAGGATGCTAAAGGCTTCTTGACGATTCATGGTCATGGAATAATGTTCTCAAGGAATCATGGCAAGGGCATGCCGCCGGTGAACCGGCCCGGCGCCCAATCGACGGCCCAGATTACTGGTTGGTGGACCGTCGGGCAAGCGCTGTTGCCCCGTCGACGCTGAATCGATTGAATGGGCCGTGTGGCCCAATCGATGGGGTGGTGTGTAGCACAGCGGCCCTCCGCTGTGTGTGCTCAACAGGCCAGCCGAGGGCGGCTAGGCTACAAATAGGCGATCCGCGTATTTCTTTGACCTGATCAAAGTCGGGCCTATGATCGGATAGCAGCATGAGGTTCGGGCACATGGTCTTTCGAGGGACGCTCATTGTCATCATCCCAGCGAGCCGCGTTTGACAAATCCGAGCTTGCGGTTGTCCTGAGCCATTACGACTTGGGCGTGATCGAATCGGTTACGGACTTCAACCGGGGATCGCGGCAAAGCCCTAAGGTGGGCATCGTTTGCGAGCGGGGAAAATTCCTGCTCAAGCGACGCTCGATCAAACGTGCCGAACCGGATCGCGTTCACTTCGCCCATCGCGTGCAGCAGAGTCTGGCCGCGTTTGAATTCCCGGTAGCCAAACTGGCGGTGCCGCGCGAGCAGCAGCATACCTTTCTTCAGCTCGGCGGGCAGATTTACGAAATGTTTACCTTCGTGCCCGGCCACGCGTTTGAGAAAACGCCCGCCCAAGCGTACAGCGCCGGCGCGATGCTCGCGAGGTTTCACCTGGCCACCGAGCGATTCAGTCCCTCGGCTCGACGCCCCGAACCGCATGGTGATTACCACGACGCACCCGGCGTGCGTACCGGGTTGTGCTGTCTGGCCCCCAAAATCAGCCTGCACGACAGCCTGGTTGGCAATGAAACGGAACTAAACGACTTGGTCAAGTGGCTACTCGCCGCCTACGATGATGCGTCGAACCGGGTCAACGGGTTTGGGTTTCGCGAACTTGAGCCCTGCGTGATTCACAGCGACTGGCATCCGGGAAATCTCTTGTATCGGCGGTCGGTGGTGGCCGCGGTGATTGACTATGACTCTGTGCGTTGGTCTACGAAGGTGGTCGACGTCGCCAACGGCGCGTTGCAGTTTTCGATGTGCGCCGGGGGAGACGTCGCCTCCTGGCCAGCAGAACTCGACCTGCACCGATACTCGGAGTTTCTTGAGGGCTACCGAAGCTTGCATCGGCTGGCAGAGCGGGAATTCAAGTGTATTGCGGACCTGATGTGCGAGGCGTTGATCGCGGAATGCGTCCCCCCCATGGCGGAAACCGGCTCGGTCGGTCGATGGGAGGGTTTTCGCGTGCTTCAGATGTTGCGTAAGAAAATCGACTGGATCGCCACCAACCGGGAT
>CAZYXP010000123.1:0-11366 GCA_964651325.1 uncultured Phycisphaeraceae bacterium | reverse complement strand
GCATTGGCTTCGCGCGGCGCGGAGAGGGTATCGAGCTCAGCTTGGTGGCCTTGCAGAATCCGGCCTACGACATCCGCGGCGCGGGGGTGAATGGATACTCGCTCGGCTGCGACGCGATAGGCCTTGACCAGCGCCGCAAGATCATCGACCAACGCCGGCAGCACACAGGAAAGCTCCTGAAAATGGAGCCCGGCCGAGGACAAATCCCCGACTCGCGGACCGGGAGACCCGCCCAGCAGGCCCATCGTATGCACCAGCAGCTCGGCGTTTCGATCAGCCTGTTCGCACAGCCTCGGGATCACCCCTCGGCGATCGAGCGACTTGCGCGCTACAAAGACCGCCGACTCGCCAAGGCGCACGGCAAGCTGCCGCTGCTCCAGCGCAAGCAGCTCGTCCAGCATCGACAGCACCGATTCATGCGACATCACGGGTGACTCGACCTCGAAACATCACGGGCAGCCAACCCGGTGGTTTCTTGTTGCGTTCGAGCTGCGACGGAAACGATCGGAGAAAACGAATCGACGGCTCGCTTGAGTGGACCGGCCAGCACAAAGAGCGCCACAAGGGCGATCGCGCAACCGTTGACTAAGGCGATCCCGCCCAGCGGCGGCGTCATGGCCGGTTGCTTGTCGTCTTTCAGGGACATCTGGACGACAATCCGCATGTAGTAGTACACACTGACCAGCGTGTTGGCGACCGCCACGATCACCAGAAACCAACCGAGATCGGTTTCCATCAAGCCGCCCAGCGCGACTAAGATCCACCACTTACCGATGAATCCGGCAAACGGCGGCAGCCCCACAAGGGAAACAAGGCAAACAATCATCGGCACGGCCAACCACGGTGCCCGGCGGATCAGTCCGGTGAAGTTGCTGATATGATCACCGCCCGTTTCCCAGATGACCATGGCCGTCACGCCGAAGGCGCCCAGGTTCATGAACAGATAGATCACGACATACATGAGCAGCGCCGAGACGCGAAGCTCGGAACCGGACACGTCGGGATGCAGAAAAATGGCCGCGGCCATCATCATGTAGCCTGCGTGGGCGATGGAAGAATACGCAAGCAGCCGCTTGACGCTGTGCTGGCTGTAGGCAGCGAAGTTGCCGACCGTACACGTGACCGCGGCGACGATGGCAATCGTCCATGCCAAGGGTGCCAAGGAAGCCACGTACGCAGGATGCGACAGCGCGTCGCAAAACACGATCACCAACCGCATGAGCAGAATCACGCCGGCCGCTTTGCTGACGACGCTCAGCCAGGTGGTTACTTCGACTTTGGCACCCTCGAAGGCGTCGGGGCACCAAAAATGAAACGGCACCGCGGAAATCTTAAACAGAATCCCCGAAAGGAAACAGAGCAGCCCCATGGCGAGGACCACACGGTTGTGGCCCGCGTGCAGATTATTGGTAGCGTATTTCGCGATGTCCGCGACATCCAAACTGCCGGTCAGACCGTATAGCAAGCTCATCCCATAAAGCATGATCGCGGCGGAAACGGCCCCGAAGATCATGTACTTCAGCGAGGCCTCCGCCCCGAGGCGATCGCGCTTGTCAAACCCAACAATCGCATAGCTGGGCAGCGAGGCCGTTTCAATGGCGATCAAGATCATAAGCAGATGCGTTGTGCTTACCATAAGCACCATGCCCAGCGCGCCGCCGAGCAACAGAATGAAGAACTCCGGAGCGTTTTCCTCGGTTGCGGCCGATCCCATCCACCACAGCCAAACGACACCGGCCATGAACGCGAGTAAGACGAACTGGAAGAAGATCGAAAGGTTGTCGGCGATCAACATGCCAAGATCGCCACCGGGCGAGAGACCGCTGAAGCCGCCATAGGGAACCGTAGCATGCAATCGGATACAAGCCCAAAATGCGACGGCGATGCCCACTACGACGATCGCCCCGATCTTCCGTGCGCCGCGACCGAAGACGATGGGGCAGGCGACCACACAGAGCATCGTGCAGATCAGCACGATCATCGGCAGGAACATCGAAAGCGCTTGCCCGATGTTGAATCCATCCCACAAGCCAGCTGATCCCGTCACATCCACTTAAGTCCGTACCCTTCAATCACAAGAACCACAAACGCATCCACGCTACAAACCACCACGCCTACTCATTGTTTCTTCGTGCCTGGTGGTTCATCTCCTTAACAACTTACTATCTCTTTCTTCTTGGTGTCTTCGTGTCTTGGTGGTTCATCTTTGATTATCCCAGCGACGCAATCGCGCCAATCACCTGAGCGAGCATCAAGTCGAGCGTACCATTGGTAAAGTTGAAGACAGTTTGCATCGGCAAAATCCCCAACGCAATACACAGCCCCGCTAGCGGCACCAGTATGAACATTTCGCGAGCCGACACGTCTGGGAAGCCTTTGTATTCCTCTCGCTCGGCCCCCAAGTAGACCCGCCGCACCAGCCAGAGAATATATCCGGCCGTTAGAATTACGGAGGCCGCCGAAATGATCGCCATGGGATAGGCCCACGTGAATTTCTGCCCCGCGTCAAACACCCCGAGCAGCACCCAAATCTCCCCAATAAATCCGCACATACCGGGCAAACCGAGGGCCGCAAAAAATCCAATCGTCGCCATCGTGCCATACTTGGGCATCGTCAGCCACAAGCCGCCGAAGCGGTTGATCACGCGGTGATGGGCTCGTTCGTAAATCACGCCGACCAGAAAGAAGCACATCGGCGAGCTGATGCCGTGCGCGAGCATCTGAAACATCGCTCCTTGGAACCCGGCAGGCGTCATGACCGCCACGCCCAGCAACACAAACCCCATGTGTGAAATGGAGCTGTACGCCACCAGCTTCTTGAAGTCCGTCTGCGCCATAGCGCAGAGCGCCCCGTACAAGATGCTCACGATTCCGATGAGCGCAAGCAGGAAGGACCAATACTCGGCCCCGGTGGGAAAGATAGGATAACATATCCTTAGGAATCCATACCCGCCCATTTTCAGCAGAACCCCGGCCAGGATCATACTGATCGGCGTGGGCGCTTCGACATGCGCATCGGGTAACCAAGTATGCAGCGGCACAATGGGCAGCTTGATGGCGAACCCAATGAAGAGAAACACGAACATCACCGTCGCGAACTTGACGCCCAAGAACGCCGTCGAATGAGCACCGAAATGCTCCTGAATCACGGGGTTGGTGGATAGCTCGATGAGATCAAACGTGCCATGGGTCAACACCGCACCGTCGGTCCGGTAGACGCTGGCCACGCTCGCTACGTCCTCGCGTTGCATGTGGGCGGTGATGGCGGCGTCGCTGTAGAAGAACATGGCCACCAAAGCCACAAGCATCAGCACCGAACCGGCCAGCGTGAACAGGAAGAACTTGATGGCCGCGTATTCCTTCCTCGCGCCGCCCCACACGCCGATGAGGAAATACATCGGCAGGAGCATTACCTCCCAGAAAATGTAGAACAGGAAGAAGTCCAACGCGACGAACACGCCGAGCATGCCCGTTTCAAGCATGAGAAACAGGAAGAAGTAAGCACGAATCCCCTTCGTGATCTTCCATGTGTCGAAATTCCAACTCGCCAGGCAAGCCAAGAAGGAAACCAGCGTCGTGAGCACCACGAGCGGGAATCCCAGACCATCCACACCGAGGAAATACTCAATGCTGAATCGCTCGCCCGTGATCCAGGCCGCTCGCTCGACGTGCTGCAGCGTGCCGTAGCTAGATCCAAAGACCGCACTGGCGGCGTCACCGGATGCCCCGAGAAAGGTGCCAAACAGCGTCAGCGAGAGCAACAAGGTCAGACCCGCTGCGGCTACAGCCACCACGCGAACCTGTTTGCGCGGGACAAACAGGCAGGCCAACCCGCCGATCATCGGCAGAAATACGATTAGCGAAAGAAGATTACTCATCGGTCAAACCGCTCTTATGCAAACTTACGGACCCACCGACGACGCCACGGAAGACGCAATCGAGGCGGTGTCCATCCCGAAATACAAGATGCACGCGAACGCGACGACCGCCACGGCCGTCGCAAACAGGACGTAATTTCGAATCCGACCGGTCTGAGGTCGGCAGATCCAGCCGCCCGCCATTTTGGACGTGTCGGCCACCCCGTTGACGATGCCATCGATGCCTTCCGCGTCGAACAACCCGGAAAGAAACGCGAACATGCGCGTCATCGCGGCCGCGAGGTTGAAGAACATATCCACGATATAGGTGTCCACCAGACCCGCGATCTTTGAGAGCAGCAAACACCCCTTGACCCAGACCAGGTGGTACAACTCGTCGATGTAGTACTTGTGATCAAGCAGCGTGTGGAGCAGCGAAACCCCCGGCAATCGCTTGATGGCCTTCGCCATGGCCAAGCCCCGCCCGTAAATGGCGATCGCCACCAGGAACCCAACCACGAACGCCCCGCCGACGCCCCAAGCCAACCAGTGATGAGCCGCGGCGATGGCGGGCGTGTGCAGTTCCCCGTCGATCGCCATGACCATCGCGGCGTCCGTCGCCGCCCCGGCCGCATCCGCGATCAGGTACCGGAACAGGAAGTAACTCGCCACCAGCGTACCGGCGGCCAGCACCACAAGCGGGACGTACATCATCGGAGTCTCGTGGGCATGATGATGAACATGCTCATCGCGAGGCTTGCCCATGAACGTCAGCCACCACGCCCGCATCATGTAGAACGGCGTGATGTAGGCGGTGATGATCGCCAGCCAGAACATCCACGGCGGCAGCGCCTCGGTGCCCGCAAAAATAGCGGCCTTGCCGGCTTCGCCATGATCCCCAGGAGCCGCGGGCGTTAGCCCGTGCGACGCGCCGGCCTCCGCATGCCCCTCGCCGTGGGCCTGCATGTTCGCCAGACGCACGCGCGGCTCCGCTTCGCCCCCAGTCGATGCGTGCTCGTCGGATTCATGGGGTTCGTTGCGTTCGTCGTGACCATGCGCACGGGGCACGTGCTTTTTGTAATCACCTTTTTCCCAGATGTACGACCGTGTGTACGCGACCGCGAGAATCTCATCCTTACTAAAAAACCCACCCAGACCAATCTTGGTCTTGTGTTCACCCGAGCCGAACGACCATCCGGGAATCCCCGCGCCGGAAATCGCCAGCACGCCGATCAGAAAAGTAAGCCCCGTCACGGGCATCTTTTTCATCAGCCCGCCCATCTTGCGCATGTCCTGCTCGTGGTGGCAGCCCTCGATCACCTGCCCGGAGCAGAGGAAAAGCATGGCCTTGAAAAAGGCGTGCGTGATCAGATGAAACAGTGCCGCGATCCACGCGCCGCAGCCCATGCCGAAGATCATGTAACCCAGTTGTGAAAGCGTCGAATAAGCCAGACATTTCTTAATGTCCGTTTGAACCATGGCGATCAGCGCCATGAGCGTCAGCGTGATGCAGCCGATCGCTGCCACGAACATAAGCGCGTCCGGTGTCATCAGACGAAAGACGCGTGCGACCAGATAGACCCCGGCCGCCACCATCGTCGCGGCGTGGATCAGCGCGCTGACCGGCGTCGGGCCGGCCATGGCATCGGGGAGCCACACGTGCAGCGGGAATTGAGCGCTTTTGCCCATCGCCCCGCAGAACAGGCCGACGCCCATGATGGTGGCTAGCGACCATCCAAACATCGAAAAGTCGCTGGCAAATATGCCCGTGCCCGCCGAAAACTGCCGCGCGAACTCGGCGGCCGCGCCGTCGAGATCCAACGTGTGCAATTGGAAGTAGACCAGCATCATCCCGATGATGAATCCGAAATCGCCGACGCGGTTCGTGATGAAGGCTTTCATCGCCGCGTATTGCGGCACACGCTCGTGGAAGTAGTAGCCGATCAGCAGATAGCTGCAGAGCCCAACCAACTCCCAGAAAATGAACAGGAAAAGTAGGTTGCTGCTGACGACCAACCCCAACATGCTGAACGCAAAGAGCGATAGATAAGCGAAAAACCGGTGGTACTTGCTCTTGCCGGCGACCTCGTCGCTGTGGCCCGACATGTAGCCCACGCTGAAGACAAAAATCCAAAACGCGATGAATGTCACCATGAAGTACATGCCGACGGTCAGTGAATCGAGCTTGACGCCGATGGTGATCGGGACGTCGCCCAGTAGCGCCCAGGTCCCTCGCCAAGCATGCTCCGTGAGAAAGGCGGCATGGCCGCTGTCCACAGCGCCGAGCCAGCCGATGAGCACGTACGTCGCCAGCGCAAGCGGAACCCCCATGCCCATCAGCACGCAGAACCAACCGGCCGCGGGCTTGCCCATCTTCGGGCCGAAGAAGACCAACAGCCAGAAGCTGATCATCGGCGAGAGCACGCCCATCGCCAGGCAGAGTTCGTAGGTATGTTCACCCATCAATGAAAACTCAATTCACTCGTGGCATTGGATTCCGATCGAGCGCCGCGCCAACGGCCCGACCCATGTTCAACCCTGCAAACTCGCCGCCAGATCCACATCGACCGACGAGAGATTCTTGTACACGTTGATGCAGATGCCCACGGCCAGCGCCGCTTCCGCCGCGGCCAGTACGATGACAAATATCGCCATGATCTGCCCATCAAACCGCGACGCCTCGCCGAAGCGATCAAACGCCGCGAAGTTCACGTTGGCGCTGTTCAAAACCAACTCAACCCCGATCAGAATGCCGATGGCGTTGCGCTTGGTCATCATCGTAAACAGCCCCGTGCAAAAGAGCACGGCGGCCACGACGAGGTAATGAGTCAAACCGATGACCATAGCCCTACTTCGCCTCCTGCCGCGCGAGATGCGCGGCGCCCACCATCACGATCATCAACACCACGCCGGCGATTTCGAAGGGCACCAAGTATCGAGTCATCAGCGCTTCGCCCAACATCTTCACCGAGGTGCCAGGCACGGCGCTCGTGGAAGTCTCCCACGTGGTCCGCAGCAGCACCATGCACAGCACCACCAACAAGCCGCCGCACACAACGATTGCCGCGCCCCATTCCCATTTTTTCGGCGTGAAGCGAACCCAAGGGGACTTGCTCGTGAGCATGACCCCGAAGATCAGCAGGATCAGCGTTCCGCCAGCGTAGACGATCAACTGAATCGCCCCAAGAAAATTGGCCGCCAGCAAGAAGTAAAGCACGGCCACGCCGCCCAGCGCGGTGAACAGCCAGACCGCCATCCGAACGATATTCGTAGTGAAACAAACACCGAGCGCCGAGACCACCGTACCCGTGGCCACAACGTAAAACAGTACGGCCTCCAGCAGGCCGCCCGGCGCGGCCGCCGTGGTAAGCCCGGCATCTTGACCCGGTTCAACGGCCTGCGCCGCCTGAGTGAACAGCCACGTGACCACGGTCGCTAAGAGCACGATCCGGCTGCAGCATTTCCCTTTATCATAGGCCGGCTTGACGCCCCCCCTTGGTGCCTCCCCCGCCGAGCAACCGCGCGGGCTGAAGCCCGCGGCTCGGAACAAGGAAAAGTGCAAAGCCTTAGTGGAAGCAAATCCACCCGCTTTGGGCGCACGCGCCGAATCGGCGGAAGGGGGCTTGATAGTGAGTTGCCGCTCGGGCATGTCGCTCCTTAACTTAGGACGCCGGTAACGCGTCCACGACTAAATTGCCGACCAAACGCCGCCGGTGATAGAATCCATATCCGGCGATCAGCACGCCGCCGGCCACGAAGACCATGCCGACCAGGCCGAGCAAGATGTTCGCGACCAAGTCTATACCGCCCCAGATGGCGTTGTCGCTCGTCGAGGCCCAGACCCAGATCGTCGTGCCGAAGAGCGTCAGCATCGTCAGCGGAAGTAAGACCTGAATACAAGCGTAGAGCACCTGATCGATCCGAATCCGAGGCAACGTCCAACGCAGCCACAACTGCAAGTAGATGAAGAACACCGCCTTGAGCATCAGCCAAATCGGACCATCAAAGAGCAACCCCTTGAGACCCAGGGCCCACCATGCGTCGCCCAACACGTCACCCCACGCGGACGGCAAGGGCGAATTCCAACCGCCCAAAAACAGAATGCTCGCCAGCGCGGCCACCACGAACATGGCCGTGTACTCGGCGAAGAAGAACAGGCTCCAGCGGAATCCGGAATACTCGGTGTGAAAGCCCGCGACCAGTTCGCTCTCCGACTCCGGCAGATCGAACGGCGCCCGTTTGCAACTTGCAAGGGATGCGATGAAGTAAGCGATAAAGGCCACAAACGTAAACGGATTGCGAAACGCCAGCCAGGAAAACCATCCGCCCGACTGATCCTCGCCGATCGCGCGGAGACTCAGCGTGCCCACGCAAAGCACCGGCACCAACAGCGCCAGCCCCATGGGGATTTCATACGAAACCATCTGGCATGCTTCACGCATCGCGCCGTACATGCTCCACTTGTTGTTCGACGCCCACCCGGCGAGGATCACGCCGAGCACCTCGACGCCGAGCATGGCCAAGATGAACACCAACGCCACATCCAATTCGCGAAAAACGTACGTCGCCCCGAACGGCAGCGCCACAAACGCCAGCGCGGCCGGGATCAACGCAAAATACGGTGCGACCCGGAAAAGCGGCCCGTCGGCGCCCTCGGGAATCAGATCTTCTTTGAGCAAGAGCTTGATGCCGTCGGCCGGGGTTTGCGCCCAGCCATGCCAGCCGCCAACCCGCATCGGACCCAACCGCGATTGAATCCGCCCCGCCACCTTGCGCTCCCACCAGATGGTGTAGACAGGAATGAGATTGAACAGGCCGAAGATCGCGCCAAAGGCAATAAAATCCCGCAAGAAACCGAATTGAACCGGCCACGCCAAGTATTGAAGTACACCCGATTGATCCGCCGCGAGGCCGCCCGTCGCCATCAGCATTTCCCCGATGACCGACGGCGGCAGACCCCAGGTGCTCGGGGAAAGGTAGGCAAACGGCTCGGCGATCACGCCCATTTCACCTGCTCGCTGAAGGATATTGACGTCGATGAATCCGAAGACCAACGCGTGAATCCACACACCGAAGCAAACGGTGATGACGGCGGAAATCAGAATCATCCCGGCCGTGGCCGAAACGATCGGCGCGGCCAGGGCGTAGACCAGCTTGGCCATCGAGGCGACCATGCCGCCCACCAAGCCCAAAGGCACTTCCCGCTTTCGATTCCACGGCAGCGTGTAATCGCTCACGCGCAAACTCCATTCACCATGTAGCCCAGCCGCCCTCGGCTGTGGCTCAATATCGCGTTACTCATATTCGCGCTGCTCGAAAACGTCCCAGCCGCACGGCCGCGCGGGCTAAAGCCCGCCGCTCGGGTGGAAACGCTTCGCCTTCGCGCGATCCCACGCCGCACGGCCATGCCCGGCTTCACGGTCATGTCCGGTTGCATTGCCATGCCCGGTTGCCCGCCCATCAGCGATCCACCTCGCCCATCACGACGTCCAAGCTCCCCACAATCGCCGGCACGTCGGCCAGTAACACGTTGCGGCAGCAGTGATTTAAGATCGACAGGTTGCAAAAGCTCGGCCCGCGCGCTTTGACCCGCGCGGGAATGGCCGACCCATCGCCGCGAACGTAAAAGCCCAGGTGGCCCCGCGGGTTTTCAATCTCGAAATAGCTCTCGGCATCGGGCAGTTTGAGGCCCTTGAGCTTTTTGGCCTCCGTATCGCCCGGCTCGATCCGTTCGAATGCCTGTCGTATGATGCGCACGGATTGAATCATTTCAAGGACGCGGACGTAATACCTGTTCCAGCAGTCCCCCACTTCAACACCGCGGGGAAATTCATCCACGCCGCCGGGCTGACCGATGGGCACGTCGAATTCGTAGGTTTCATATCCGTCGTATGGGCGAATCTTGCGCAAATCCCAACGCACGCCGCTGGCGCGCAGCACCGGCCCGGTTAGCCCAAACGCCACCGCTTCCTCGGGTGAAAACACGCCGATCCGTGCGGTCCGCTTGACGAAAATATGGTTGAAGCTCAGCAGGTTGTTGTAGTCTTCGATCTTCGGCTCGAAGTAATCCAAGAACTCGGCGCATCGCTCTATCCAACCGGCCGGCAAGTCCTCGTGGACCCCGCCCACCGTGATGTAACTATACGTGAGCCGAGCGCCGCAGGCCGCTTCAAACAGATCGAGAATCATCTCCCGTTCGCGGAAGCAATAGAGAAACGGTGTGAACGCGCCCATGTCCAGGCCGTACGTGCCCAGCGCCACCAGATGCGACGCAATCCGGTTCAGCTCCGCGAAAATGACGCGAAGCACCTTGGCTCGCTCGGGAATCTCGATGCCGCAGAGCTTCTCCACGGCAACGGCAAAAGCCTGATTGTTGTTCATCCCCGCGAGGTAGTCCATGCGGTCGGTGTAGGGTATGTATTGGTACGGCGCGAGGCTTTCGCCGATTTTTTCCGCGCAGCGATGGAGGTAGCCGATATGCGGCACGGCCTCGAGTACCATTTCGCCATCGGTACGCAACACGACGCGCAGCACGCCGTGGGTCGACGGGTGCTGCGGCCCCATGTTGACCAGCATCTCCTCCGTGCGGAGGTCGCCCTGCTCGCGCCGGTCATCGCTTGTCAGTAAATCGGGAAGGCTTTCCATTGTCGTGTTCGTCGTGGTCAGAGCCATTGCGACCGCCATCAAGCTGCCGGAGAAACGCCTCCGGACACACCCAATCGGCTACGCCGACCTCACGTTTCTCTTGTATTCCGCAATGTCCATCACATGCACGCCATAAAGATGCACCAAATGAGAAGGGTCCACCTTGCCCCTAAGGAAGTCCCAAACCATCTCTTGCCTTTCGCCCAAGCCCTTGCTCTGAAAAATGTCGCTGCCCACGATGGCCCGCAAGTGCCCCCACTGGGATTCGAAAACCGATACAACGTCGCTTGGGCTATGGCATACCAACTCACGAAGCGCGTCTTCGATAGCACCCTGCGCTACTTCAACATCATCTTTCGCAACCATGGTACGATTCCCCGGTCGGGGTCTTCGACCCACTCGAAAAACCTCTTCGCCGTGCCCTCATCATCATCCGTGGGACATCGATACCGAACGTTGTCCGCCCGTTCCAAGGCCCATGTCTCGCAGATTTTCGCAAAGTACTCCACGAGCTGCGGGTGTCCGCGCAACTCAGCATCAAACCCGGAGTGCAACATGAGACTCTCAAGATCGTGTGTCTTAAACGTCCCTCGCAACTGGTCCCACCCGAGCGTATGGCAAATCGCCGCCTTGAGATAGCACTCCACCGCGTATCCGCCAAGATACACGGCGCCGGCATACAGGCCGTTGGCACGCAGGACACCCGCTTCCGCCAAACGTGCATCTCCTATGGTCTTCAGATCATTTCTGCTGATGACCGGCGTCTTCGAAAGCTGCGGTGCCATAAGGACACGCCCAATTCAATGCCTCGGGTTCGTCAGTTCATACTCCGTTGTGGCTGGAATACCGTTGTATTCCATCGGG
>CAZYXP010000122.1:0-11494 GCA_964651325.1 uncultured Phycisphaeraceae bacterium | reverse complement strand
TGCAGAGGAGCGCCCGCAAAAACACGTCGCAATCACACTACACGGCCTGACCCACTAGGCCCCCGTCTGAACTGTCTTGCACCCGGGGCGCCGTGGCGCCGATTGGATTTTTCCGCGCCCCAAAATAAAAGGCGGTGTCTCCCCGCCCCCAACAAGTGGGAACGCGAGGAAAACCGCCCTACAGCACTTGCCGACACGCTCCCCCGTTTGAGCGGCCAGCCAGCACATAACGCATTCTACGCCTTAAACCTCCGCCGAGCAAGCCTCTTCCCGAAGCTTCCCACGCCAAGAGCCAAGGCGGCGCCTTTGAGTTTTCGACCTAATAGCGGTCTCTGCCGCCGCCACCGTAGCCGCCGCCACCGCCGCCGTACCCGCCTCGGCCACCGCCGCCGCCCGCGCGGGGCGCTCGGGGCTTGGCCTCGTTTACGGTCAGCGTTCGACCGCTATGTTCTTGTCCGTTGAGGGCCTCAATGGCGGCCTGCGCCTCCGATTCCGAGTCCATCTCGACGAATCCAAATCCCTTGCTTTGTCCGGTTGATCGGTCGGAAATCACTTCCGCACTCAAAACCGTGCCATGTGCGGCAAGCAGCGCCTCCAAATCCGAGCTGCTGACGCTGTAGCCGAGGTTGCCTATGTACAGTTTCTTGCCCATCGTTATCTCCTAATCGATGGCATATCCGACCCACCGTTTCACTTTCAGGGTCGGGAGTGAAAGAGGCCAACGGTTTGGCCTTAAAGGCAGGAAGACGCGCTCGGCAATTCCATCCCGACCTGAGTAGCCTATAGGGACATGAACATGCCTCGTTCGACAAACCAACCACCCGCGAGTATACGCCGCGCCAATTCCGTGTAAACCCCTATGTTTCACGGGTATTAACTACTGCTTTAACGCCCACAAAGAGAGGAACGCGGTGCCAATATGGCTTGTTCCCGACAGGCTGCATTCATCCCGCAAGGCGAACGCAGAAGCATCGAATCAACGACTGATTCCGCGGGGCTTGCCGGTCAGTTTCTCCAGCCGCGCGAGGAATGCGGCCGGCGCCTCGTATTGATACAGCCGGTCCACGATCCGCCGCTCTCGGTCGATGAAGAAGACATCTGGAATCGAATGGACGCCCCATTTCGTCCCCAGCTCGGGGTATTGGTCCAGATCGACGTAAATCAATGTCGTGGACTTGAGCGCCGACGCGACCTCCGGCGCATGGAGCGTCTCGCTCTTGAGTCTGAGACAGGGCGCACACCAACGCGCCCAGAAATCCACGATCACCGGTTGATTGGATCGCCGGGCCTGCTCGAAGGCGGTTCGGAAAAACTCGGGCGCATCCTCCAAGGATGGCATGGGCGATGGCATCTGCGATAGCAGCGCCGTTGGTTTAGAGATCGCGCTCTTGCCGGGTATCGGAACGGATGCCACGACCTCGGCCTCAAAGCCGAGCTCGGCAATGCACCGAGCGAGGGCCTCGGGCGAGGTGCGCCTCGGATCAAAGTCGATCCTGACGCGATCGTCTCCGTGATCCCCTACGTGATCTTCCCCGTAGTTCCACGTGATTCTATGGGTGGCGTTCGTCCCTTCCAGGGACTTGGTGACCTTGTTCGGTCACCCCATTCACGTGGCGCCGGATTTGGTCTTGGCGAATCCGTGAATTTGGAAGGAGACCGTCTCGGTCGTCAATGGCCGCAAGCTCCCGGGGTCGTTCCCAAACCGCCCCGCGTGCGTGCGCTGATTCGCGCAACCACCCGCGAGCGCCGCCGCCAGCAACAAGCACCCTAGCGCAAACGAACATTCGGTGTTAACCATATTGACCTGCAATATCATCATTATTGGCTATCCTCCGTATCATCATTGTTGGCTAGGGTAGCCGGCCCAAGACATCCACACCAGTGCGCACTTGCTTACGGTCGGGGTTCGGAGACTAGGCCGCCCAATCCGAACCGCGCCCGTCAGGAAGCGGCGCAGCCTTTGCAATCACCGCCCCTGCCTACCGATCGGAGGTCGGATAAGAGGCCATCTGCCTGAATCGCTAGGCTAGCGTGCGCGTCCGGTCCCCTACCCGCCACCGAGGACGCATTGAGCGACGCAGTCGTCTGTGCAAACCCACGCGCCGGTGTTGACATCGCACGAGCAAGTACTCGGAACACACGGCAACTCGGGCGCCCAAGGTGTACACACGCTTCCGGGAGCGCAATTGGCGTCGGAAACGCAACTGTTTGCGGCCGGGCAGGGAGCGGTGCACTCAGGCGCGCCGTCACAAGCACAGCTCTGCGGGCAGGTGAAGCCCGCACACGAAACGCCGCCGGTCCATTGGCCGTCGCCGCCGGGGGCCTCGCAGGATGCCTGAAGCTGGCCGAACCCGCCGTAATCGAAACACCCGCCGGGGCACGAACAGCACACGCCGGTCGGGCAAAGCGACTCAAACGTCCGCCCCTGAAACCCGAACACAGCCCACTGAACATCCACAAAATTGACCAGCCCATCAGGTACACAAGGGGCAAGATCCGCCGGCGCCATTTCCGTGCCCGGAAGCCCTTGGAAGGCCTGAACGACATTCAGCACATCACCGAAGGTCGCCACCCCGTCACCGTCCACCTCGCCCAGTGGGGGCATGGTAAAGCTGGATGTGCCCAAGAGCCCTCCGGTCTGCAACTCAGTCGATATCTCGTAGCTGATACCCGGCCGGATCGACCCGCCGCTGACCTGCACGCTGCCCCACGCTGCCGGCGTGTTGAACACCGGCTGATCGGCGATGGTTCCGTCCACTTGAACGTAGCCCAACAAGACCAGTCCACCGGATGGCACAGGGAGGGCGCCAGAAAAACGCAACGCCATCATAGTCACATCGTCGCAGCTTGGCCCAAGCCCACAGGGTGGCGTGAATCGAACATAGCGCGAACCCACAGCTTCTACGCCGCAACATGCGCCGATCTGAACCGTGATCCGGCCGTCGGCTACATCGCTGATAGGCACCGGCATTCCGCTGGCATCGCGAATCAGCGATGCCTCCGGATCCGGATCGATGCCAACCGTGGCTGTGCCCTTGGCGTCCGCGCTCACCGCAAACCCAAACGTCCCGCCATAGAACTCACCGGCGCCCGCGCCGGGACTACCTGCGAGGACGAACGCCCCGCAGATGAACTTGCCCGCAATACCATTGGGACAAACGGCCGTAGTGGCGCACGCGATAATCGTGGCATCCGCGGCCGCAAGAATCCAGTCCGGTCGATCCCCGTCCACCTCCGTGCACTCTCCAGTGTTAAACGGATCGCCCACGGGGCACGGCCCGCCATTCGGGTCGATGCTGCCGAAAATGTCGAAATCGTAGTTGCAGTCCTGCGCGAACTGATATGCCGCGACGGTATCCGTTCCGAGGTTCGAAATGAACATCTCGATCGCGACATCCTGGCCGCCGTCGAACAGGGTGATTTCGTTGGGGCCGGGCCCGGCCACCCAATCCACGCCCTCCACGCCGCTCGCGGCCACCGGGCGAATATCCACGTCCGCCGCCCGCGCCGCCCCCGGAAGGCCTGCCGCCAAGGCCACCGACACCGCCATCATCACCACAATACCCCGTCGATGCATGGATTCTCGATCGAATGACATGACTCTCTCCTTCTTTAAGACACGACCGCAAGAAATCGAAAGACCGAGTGAAGTGTACCACACGCGCAACGCCGATTCAACGCTTTTTTCGGACCTGCAACCTCAGAGCCGCGGGCGCTAGCCTGCGGACCTTCCCCCTCCACCGTTGGCGCTAGCCCGCGGATGATGCGTGAGTTTCGGGCCAATCGCGGCAGCACGTCACCAGGCTTGCGCCAGGTGCTCTGAACCGCACCCGTCAGGAAGCGCCCCGTGCCGCCGCCGCCGTCGGGTTTCGGGGCCAATCAACCCTCCCCCTCCCTCTTCTTGGTGCCTTTGTGTCTTGGTGGTGAAAACTCCGCACCCGCCGGTGGGCCTCCGCTAAACCCGTGGCTGCGGCTCGATCGTCGCGAACACTATCAGACGCGGTGCGAAAAATCCGAATGGGGTATTGAATCAAGGGGTCTCGCCCGTTATGCTTGTTTCTGCATGTTCTTGTGGATGTAAGGCCAAAAAACCAAGCGGGGAAAGAACAACCTTCGCCCGGCCTCATGATGGAGATCGAGTTATGCCGCCAGACACACAACTTCACGACCACGTTTCGGTGGGTATCCCTCTGCGGCAAACAGAAGCACACGCCTCAATCGGTCGGGTCGATGCGGCGGCCGAATGGCGTCATTGGCTGACCGGCCTGACGATGGGCTTGTTGCTGTTCGAATCGCTGACGGGGTTGGCGATCTACCTGTTACCCTTTTCGGTTTGGAACCAGTTCGGCGTTTTGTGGCATACGGCCATCGGCGTGGTGATGATCGTGCCCACGGCGTGGTACCTTGGTCGACACTGGTGGCGCCGCTTTCGGGGCAAGTTCAATCACTATCAATTGCTCGGCTATTTTGCCGCGGCGTTGCTGATCGCGCTGTTCGTCAGTGGATTCGTTCTGACGTGGCAAGGCGCTATGGCCACGCGCATCAGCTACAACTGGGACCTTGTCCATTTGATCGCGGGAATTGTCTTCGTTGGGGCATTGCTCGCGCATACGATCATGCTTTGGATCCGCAAGGTGAATCTCCCGGCCGCGGCGCTCGCGCTTTCGCGCGGCAAGCGATCGTTTCTCGGGCAGTGTTTCGGTGCCGCGTGCGTCCTTGCGATCCTGCACGTCGGCTCGGCGGTGTGGTACAAGGCCACGCCGGTGCACAACGAATTCCCAGATGACTACAGTTGGAAGTTCGGCAAGGAACGCCCCTTCGCGCCGAGTCTGGTCCGGACGGTCAGCGCCAAGGCGTATGATCCCGCGACGCTCTCTGGCTCGGCGGGCTGCGGGACGAGCGGCTGTCACAGTGAAATCCTCGCCGAATGGGAGCCGAGCGCGCATCGCTATGCTTCGGCGGACGTAGCGTTTCAGGCGGTGCAACGAATCATGCTTGAAGATACCGGCGCCGAATCCACGCGCTATTGCGCCGGCTGCCATGATCCGATCGCCCTGCTTTCGGGCAATAAGAACGTCAACGTGGAGGGGTTGACGTCGGTCGGGGCGGACGAGGGCATTTCCTGTCTCGTGTGTCACTCCATCGTTCAGACGGACGTGCGTGGCAATGCGGATTACACGGTCACCCAGCCGGCTCGCTACGTCGGCGAAACCAAACCCGGCGCGACCAACAAGTGGATCAGTGATTTCCTGATGAGGGCCTATCCCAAACAGCACAAAGAGACATTCGCTCGGCCGCTCTACAAGACGGCTGAATACTGCGGGGCGTGCCACAAACAGTTTATCGACGAAGAGGTCAACCAGATCGGTTGGGTGCAACTTCAAAATCAATATGACAACTGGCGCAAAAGCCGCTGGTACCACGAGGGCGATCCGACGAAGACGATTTCCTGCAGGGAGTGCCACATGCCGCTGCAGGCCTCGACCGATCCTGCCTCGGGCGACGAAGCCGACTACAACCGCGGCGGCCATGACGGCCGACATCGATCGCATCGCTTTCTTGCGGCCAATCAGGTCATGCCGGTGCTGATGAAGCTGCCCGGCGGCGAAGAGCATGTCCGACTCACCGAGCAATGGCTTCGCGGTGAAATCGAGGTGAAGGAGATCGCCGACAAATGGACGGCCGGACCGGTCATTCGCGTTGAGCTGAATGGCCCCAAGAGTGTCACCCCGGGGGCGCCGGTCGATGTGCAGGTCGTGCTGACCAACAACAAGACGGGGCACGGGTTTCCAACGGGCCCGCTGGACATCATCCGGAGTTGGGTCGAGCTGACGGTTGAAGACGATCACGGCAACATCGTCTACGAATCCGGAACACCGGATGAACAGGGCAACATGGCCGAAGGGGCGCTCATTTTCAAAGCGGAGGGGATTGATCGCTATGGAAACGACATCGATCGCCACAACCTATGGGAAATGGTCGGCGCCCGGTTCAAGCGTGCCCTGTTCCCGGGGACGAGCGACATGGCTGAGTATTCGTTCGCCTGCCCGGGCTTTTCCGCGCCGGCGGTTCCCGAGACGGACGGGCAGTCCGACAAGCTGGTATTCGATGCCCCCGCGGCCGCGGCAGTGCTAAACGTGACCGCGGTGCTCAACTATCAGAAGGCCGACGCGGCGTTCTTGGATCGGTTGTTTGGCGAAGGGTCGGGCGTGCGTACGCCGATTACGGAACTGGCGCGGGCGGAATTGGTGATTCAGGTGAGATAAGGGGTGGACCATGGACAGACGCCTGGAGAGCGTCTGTCCGGCCCCAAGCTCAGCCGGTTGGAACCGGCGAACGTGACGATTCCGCTTCCTGGTTCTTGGGGTGTTCCCATCGCTGGACGACGTCTGCGAGTTGCGATGCTACTTGGTCGAATTCCTTTTCTCGCAGCAAGAAAACATCAACAACATCAGTGTCAAACTGGGTTCCCGCGTTTTCCATGATGATATTGACGGATTTCCGGTGGGAGAACGCCTCTTTGTACGGTCGCTCCGTGGTCAATGCGTCGTAGACGTCGGCAACCGCGGCAATTCGAGCGGCCAGCGGAATACCATCACCTTCAAGCCCCTGCGGATACCCGGTGCCGTTGACCCATTCGTGGTGGCCGCGGGCGACGTCCTTGGCCATGTTGAGGAATCCCGCCTCGGGCGCTTTTTGAATGACGGCTTGAATGGCTTTCGCGCCGACTTCCGGATGCTGTTTCATGATTTCGAATTCTTCGCGGGTCAGCCTTCCGGGCTTGAGCAGAATGGCGTCGGGGATCGCCACCTTGCCGATATCATGAAGCGGCATCGCCTGCCTGAGGTCCTCGATGAACCGGTCGTCGATCAGCGCGACAAAGCGCTTTTTCTTGCGCAGTTCCTCGGCCAGCATGATGGCGTACCGCGTGACGCGCTCGAGGTGCTCGCCCGTATCTGCGTCGCGGTACTCGGCAAGTTTCGCCAAGCCCGTTACGATCGAAGCGTGGGCGTGCTCGCGGGCCAATCGCCCCTGCAGTTGCTCGATTGAGGTGGCGGTCATATTGCAAACCAGATCGAGGTACTCCAATTCCCGGTCCTCAAACGGTTGGTGGCTCTGCCGCTCTGTCACGTTGACCACGCCGACGACACGGTCACCGACGGCCAGCGCTTGAGAAACGAGCGGCACGCTCACAAAGAGGCCCGAATCGTAGCACCCGTTGAGGTCTACTTCTGTTCCTGAGGTCTCGAAAACCGTCGATTCGCCGGTCGCAAAAACGCGCCCCGCAATTGCCTGGCCGATGGGTACGCGAATCTTCTTGATCAGCTCATCGTTAAGACCGATCGCGCCGGAAACGAGCAGATGAGTGCCTCCGCGATTTGGAAGCATGATCGAGATACGCCGGCATCCGGTGAGCTCCGCCGTAGCGGCGATGGATCGCTCGACCACCTCGGCAGTACTCTGAGCGGCCGCCAGCGACCGAGACAACTCAAACAACAGCCCCATAGACCGCGCCTGCTCGCCACGCACCTGGTTGCTCCGGGCGAGTTCAGATTTGTTCCGGTGCAACTGGGTCATGGCTTGCACACGCAGCACAAACTCCTGTCGCTTGACGGGTTTGGCGATGTATTCCTCCGCTCCCGCTTCCAAGCCCGCCATCACGTGTGCTTGATCGTCTTCCCCGCTGACCATAATGATAGGAACATCGCGGAAAGCGGGGTTGGCCTTGATTCTCTGCGTGCATACCAACCCATCCATGTTCGGCATCCGCACGTCCATCAGAATCACGTCGGGCTCAAGGGTGGCCAGCTTCTCTAGTGCTTCAAGCCCGTCACTGGCATCGTGTACGACAAACCGTTCCCGCTCAAGCATCAATCGGAAAAGAGCGCGCAAGGCCTGATCGTCATCGACCACGAGCACGCAACCCCGCGTCGGTTCTTCAAAGGCCGGTTCGCATGCGCTCGTAGCCACCTCGTCGTCTCCCCCCGCATCGTCCGGAGCCGCTGTGTCTGACGGAGCGCGTTTGGGAGCGACGCACACGAGGTTTCTTCCGAAGTTTTTTGCCTGATAGAGTGCCTCATCCGCAAGCCTGAGCAAATCCTCGGATTGAACCGTCAGCGTATTACGCTCCGCCACACCCAGGCTGATCGTAACGGTTAGGGTGGTCGTGCCTACCTTGAGGCGATTTGACTCAACGCCGATTCGCATGCGTTCAGCGCCCTTGGCGGCCTCCTTGGCCGTTGCCGCCGGGCAGAGCACCAGAAACTCTTCGCCGCCGACTCGAAACACGGTCTCGCCGCTGCGCGCAGCTTTCTTGAGCACCTTTGAGACCGCGCGAAGCACATCATCTCCGACGCTGTGGCCGTAGGTGTCGTTGCATCGCTTGAAATGATCGATGTCAAGCATGATGCATGAGAACGCCAGATCGTGACGCTTTGAAGTGCTCCAATGCTCCTCGAGGCGGGTGATGGCCTCTCGCCGGTTGCCAAGCCCGGTTAGCTCGTCGGTTGTGGCCATTTCCTGAAACTTCTGATTGAGAATGGCCAGTTCCGCGTTAGCTTTGTGAAGGGTACGGTGTTGCGTCGCCAGGGAGTCTTCGAGGGCGAGCGCGCGCGTGCCGGCTTTCAACCGCGCGATCAGTTCTTGATGGTTCACCGGTGAAAAGAGATAATCATCTACGCCGGCATCAAACGCTTCGGCCAGCACGCTGGGATCGTCGGGTGCATCAAGCAGTACAAAATAGACAAACCCAGAACCCTCAGACTCTCGAATGGTTCGGCAGAGCTCAAGCCCGGTCATTTCGGGCATGGCAAACCTGCTGACTAGAATCTGACACCCCTGCCCAAAGAGAATGCGTAGCGCCTGTGCCCCGGAAGAAGCAGTGAGTACTTCATAACCCGTCGCCTCCAGCGACCGCCCAAGCCTCGCGGCTTCATTCGTATCGCTTTCGACGATCAGAAGCTTCTTCCGCTCGGAGGCCACGTCTTCCACCTCATCGACTTTCTCTATTGCCGCGATTTGGACGTCGGCAAACACCCTCCGCGCTTCGACCCACTGCGTTTTGATGGCTTCAAACTCCTCCTCGAACACATCCGGCTTGATTCCGTATCGCGCGGCATCGGTGACCAGGCATGCCACGCCCTCCGGGTTGGTGGTATCTTCTACGAGATGGACGGCCGCGGTTTGGGCCAAATGCAAGAGCCCTGCAATCCGGCCTGCGCGGGCCTCGCCCCGCGGGTCTGTCCCATCAATCACGTCCTGAAGGCCCACGGCGTTACAGAGAACGTCCGCCATTCGCCAATCGGCCATCATGTCCGCCGTAACGACGTCTTGGTCCACGTCAAAGGCACGCCGTTGGGCCTCCAGGAGGGCCTGCGTATCCCGATCGTCGGTCTGCTCGAGCAACGCGTCGTACTCTTGGGGGAACAACGTGGCCAGCGCCAAACCGCCGAGTCTGCACGTCAGCGCCAACACATACGCCTCATCCGGCGCAATGTCGCCAAGATGATTCGCTAGCCCACGAGCGGCAATGGCGCGGGCGAGCGAATGGGACCAGTAGCGCGGGTAGCCGAAAGACTTGGACACGTCCGTTCGCTCCTCGGCAAGGACGATTGCCTGGTGCGCGAGACCGCGGACGGTTTGGGTTCCCAAAAAACGTGTGGCCGCAGACACCGAGGTAATCGTCCGTGTTGCGCCGGCCAATGGGAGGTTTACGAGCTTAATCAAGCGGGCGGAAAGCACAGGGTCGGATCCCACCACCGCAACGATTCGCTCAGGCGAGGCCCCCTCGTCTTCGACAAGCTGCACAAGTTTGCGCACAACGCCGCTTGCCGATGGAAGCGCTCGTAGATCCCTCAATTTCTCGCGGACCGTGTTGTCCATGGCACATACAAGCCTAAACGAAACGATGTGTACGTCCCGCCCAAGCCCTTCCTTACCCTGATGACTCTCTTTCTGGCCAGGCTTCGCAGACTGATCGCAGTTATAGCGCGCCGAGTCAACTTACAACGCAGCTATTGTATCGGTCTAGCGCATTACCTGATGTAGCAGTCGTTGACGCCCGTTGCAAAAGGTGGATGAACAAAGATGCTCCGCCGGACCGATCCCACTGGGTCACCGCCATGGCCCGTCCGATAACAAGGGCAGCGCGGCGTCCCGCGCCCCATGACGGCGTTCCAAGCACGCGCGTCAGTATCCCGCTGCGCATCAAGTCGTATCGTTGGAGATTGCGGACCAAGTGCCGCGTCACCTCCAAGTCTTTGGGTTGTCGCGGCCGCACCACCGGAATCAGACGCGCGAACCAGAGCCCACCGCGCTAGCGATGGGACCAGCCCGACGGCTGGCGCCGGCGGCTCTGCTCGGCAACGAAGCCGAAATTCTATGTGTGTCAAAACAGTAGTCAGGATTGGCTCGATTCAGGCGATCTTACCGGACCCTGCAAGAAACACTTGCTTTTTCGATGTCTCGGGTTTGGCATCAAACGAACTGAATCGTATGTTCAAGTGGTCTTGAGCAACTACGCAATGGCGGGAGCCTGGTCCACAAGCGGCGCCTGCCGGAAGAGGTGCGCCCAAAGGCTCTATCGTCCGGAAAGAAGCAAACGGGCCTTTCCGTCGCACCCTTGAAGAGTCGCGGTGTATGGCCGTGGCGCGAAACGCAATGCAACAGCCATTGTGCAGCGCCCGGCGCGATCACAGGCCGAGACCGAGGAGGTCTTTCAGCCTCACCGCTACCACCATAGCTCAGATCAATCCGGCGAGGCGATAGTCTTCGCGCAGCACTAGGAGGGAAAGCACATGTTTGGGAAGAAGCACGATAAGAGGCGTAAGGGCGTAGTCGCCGTACAGGTTGTGGTCGCGTTGCCAGTCCTCCTGGGATTTGCGGCCGTGTCGGTTGATGTGGGCGTCATGTACAACGCCCGATCCGAAATGCAGCGAGCGGCGGACTCGGCGGCGCTGGCGGCCGTAGCGGACATTGCCTATTCTCAGGAAGATGTGGCTCCTACAGCCGTCGCTACGGATTCCGCCGTCAACTACGTAAACATCAACCCGGTCTTGGGGCAATCGGTTCAGCTCGACACGCAATCGGACGTCGTTTTTGGCAGAGCCTACTACAATGAAGTGAACAACGACTACAATTTCGTGGGTGGAGACGCGCCCATCAACGCGGCGCGCGTCACCGTGCGTCAAACAAAAGGCTCGCCCTCCGGCGAGCTCCCGCTCTATTTCGCCGCGATCTTCGGCAAGGCGGCGACGAACATGCAGGCCGACGCCACAGCGATCTTCGTGGGGACGGAAGTCATCCAGTCCGAGTGCGGCGAGGTTGTCCCGGAGGGGCTCACCATGATGTGCCTGTCAGGCGACAGTGACGACAGCGACGACAGCCAGGGCGAATTCGGACCCGCCGACAGCGACGACAGCGACGACAGCGACACCGGCGACAGCGACGGCGCGCACAACGGGGATCCGGACGACAGCGACGACAGTGAGGCCGG
>CAZYXP010000121.1:0-11503 GCA_964651325.1 uncultured Phycisphaeraceae bacterium | reverse complement strand
AGATAATTCCGCCAACCACCGCGGCCAGCATCGCCGCCCTCATGCTCCAGAGCAGGCCGCGCGCCCAGTAGTCCAAGAACACCTGTACCGATACCGCCACCAGCATGAACGCTAGCGAAACGCCAAGGCCCTCGACGAACACATATCGGCGCAGACGCGTGGCCAGCCCGTCAAGCCGCTCGCGCAGGTCCGGCTCGAGCGTTAACGCATCTCGCCGTGGATGGTCGATCGTGTGGCGTGTCATCCGTTGCATCCAATGTTCAAAAGGCGTTTTTCCATGCCGCCGGTCCCAGCGTCCGCCCGCGGGTTCATCGTTTCAAAGGATTCGAGGCCATCGCGAAGCTCAGATAGCAGTTTCCGCACGGCCGCGCGGGCCAAAGCCCGCGGCTCAGACACGGCGTACATTCGTGTCCGCCGGATTAGAGTAGTCGAAACCATTTGCGTAGCCCCCATTCTACGATCAGCAAGCCCAACAGCGCCGTCAGCGCCCATGCGTTGTCCCACAGCGTTTTCGGGCGCGATCGGATGATGATTTCCTCGTGCAAATCGGCGACGGCGTCTGAAAGTTGCTCTGCCTCGTCCACTTCGAAATAGGATCCGCCGAACGATTGCTCCGCAAGTGCCGTTAAGTTGGCCCGATTCGTCTGTGGATTGAGGATTTCAATGTTGGGCCGCGTGACAAAAATCTCTTTGGTCGCCGTCAGCTCTTTACCACCGTCAGGGTCTGCCATGGAAAGCGAAATGCGATAGCTGCCCGTGCGGTCGGGCACAAACTGACCTTCAACCCACCCGGGCTGATTGGGTCGGCTTCGCAGAATCAGTTCGGCCTTGCGCGTTTCAAACAGCACCGTCGCGGCCACTTGATCCCGAATCAAGGGATCGTAGCGCGCGTCGAGCAGCCTGGCGCTGACATCCACCGACTCGCCCAACGCGAATTGATCGCTGTCGGTTACGAGCATCGCCCGCCTCGCCCCGCCCAACAATTTCCCCTCCGCCAGGTATCGCAACCATTGTACCCAGAATCGATCAAACCTTTCCTCGCCATACTTGCGCCAGCGCCATGTGCCGTCGAATGCGAGAAAGCCTGTTCGGCCGGAACCGACGAACTGCAGCGCCGCGAGCACATGGCTGCCATGGCTGTTGCGCATGCGCGGATCACCGTGACGCATCAAAACGGTGGCCGCGGGCTTCTCGCGCAAGACGGGATAGTGCCAGTAGACCTCATTGCTTTCGGCCCAGAGGAGCTTGTTGGAGCCCGGATCGTCGGCCAAGCGCAAGACGGGATGCCCCAAAGAACTCTCCGGCATCTGAACCGGCCAGCCCTTGAACTGATAGTGTCCAATCCGGTTGAGCAGCAGGTCCGCGTCGGGGTCGAGGGTCACGGGGAGCAGATCGCTGAGAAGCGTCAATCGATCATCACGCAGAAAGCCCGGTGAGTAAGCCCGCGCGGCGGCGTACAGCAACCCGCCGCCGTGCTCGGTGACCCACGTGTCGATCAGCCGGCACCACGGATCGTCAAACGCGCTTTTGTCGGGATCCAGCAACACGACGACGTCGTATTCAAACAGCTCTTCCGGCAAACGCGGAAGATGGTCGATGACGGTATTGCCGTCGCGTACGGCGCTGAGGTCGGCGGATTGCAGCCAGCAGCTTACGTCAAACGTCTCGTCGCGTTCCAGCAGACGGGAAAGATACCGATAATCCCAACTCGGTGCGCCGGCGACGATCAACGCCTTGGTCTTGGATTCGATCACATTCACCGTCACAGGCTTGCTGTTGTCGTCGGTGACGGATTCCCCTTCCAAGACTGGCACGGAAACCGTATACGCAAAGCGTCCTGTGCGTTCCGGTCGGCGTTGAAAGACGACGGGATCCATCGTACCGTCGGAGGCCACAGCAATATTTTTGGAATCAACGAGCTGCCCGGCTCCGTCCGAGGTCGCGTCGCGCTGCCTCAACTGCACTTGAATGGATTGTCCGGATAGTCCTTGCGCGGTGAGCCGGGCGGTGATGGCAAAAGGATCCTTGAGGAACACATTGACCGGTGCGACGACGTCGGTAAGCCGAACGTTTTTCGGCGGCGCCGGGTCGCCGATCCCCAAGACATGCACGGCCAGACGGCGTTGCCGCGCGAGTTTCGCCACGTCTTCCGCCGCGGCGCCCTGGTTGAACCCACCGTCCGAAAGCACCACCACGGCCGCGATCGGGGCACTACCAACCGAATCGATCGAACGGCGCACGGCGCGTTCGAGATTCGTCGCGCTGCCGGTTGCCTGAAGGCGGATCGGCACATCATCCATCGCGGCGATTTCGTTGCCCCCGCCGGGCTCACCACCCCCACGAGGGTTGGCGGGCGCTTCTCGATTGGCTTTGATCGTCCCCAGGAGTTCGGGCGCATCCGAAAACGTGTAGAGCTTGACACGATTTCTCTCAGCGAGCTTCGCAAGGAATCGCCGGTCGTGGTCGGTCAGCAAGCGTCGCGCGATTTCTCGGCGCGGTATGGCCCCGGTGGTCTCGGTGCCCATGACCCGCTGCACGCGTTGGGCCAGGTCGGGGTCGGCGTAACGATCCGCCAGATCCATGCTTGATGAATCGTCGACGAGTACGATCGTGTACGAATCCACCCAACGCCGCAAGAGTCGAACGCGGACGGGTTCGAGCAAGACGGCCACCAGCAACAAAAGAACCGCGACACGCAGCCCGGCCATGATCGTGCGAACTCGGCGCGAGGCGCCGCGACGCCCTTCGTGGCGATACATCCAAACAACGGCCCAGCCCAGCGCCACCACCACGGCCAAACCGGCCAGCCCCAACCACCCCTCCGGGACATTACGCAACTCCGTGACGAACTCCTCCTCGTCACGCGTCATCGCGCCAAGCAGCCCCAGGTTGATTGTCAATGGTGACCAATTCATAAGCGTCTCATGGGGTTTCGATAGGTATCCCGCGCACGCCTCAGCGCCGCGATCCGAACCACCATGCCAAGCATTGCTCCGTCATCAAAATCATGACCGCACCAAACAGCAAAACGCGCCATAGCTCCGCCCGCGCGGCATCAACGCCCTCGCGCAGCGCGGCCAGCCCGTCGATGTACACGAATTTCGCATCGCCGGCAGCCGCGGTCAGATCCGCTTCACTGCACCTTGCCAAATCTCCCTCGCCGGGATCCACATTGACCGCGATCCGCCGCGACTCGGAAACACCATCTCGCCGTTGGAGTACGAATTCGTAAATGCCCGGCTCGGCCGTTTGCGGCCACGCAACCGCCAGACCGTCGGCGTTGTCGGTCACGCTCGCGGTGACGTTGTATTCCCGTTCCGCGGGAAAGGCCGGCGTTCGAACGATGGCATCTTGCAGGAAGATCGCCGGATCGATTGGTAGCTCAATGGTCGAGCCCACCCAATGGGCATCGCCATCGCCGCCACTCGCCGCGACGTAGCGAACCATTTCGCTTACCGCGGGCAGGTAGGAGGGATGGTCGGGCCACCGGCCCCATTCCTTGTCCATCGCGGTTGTTACGACCAAAACGCGCCCTTTGCCCAAGCGCCCCAAGATAATCGCCGGTGACTCGGCCGGGTCGGTGAAACGTGCCAGAATCTGGACACGCGACAGCGCGCCGGCCCCGTCGCCATCAGCGGCGCCGGCCTGATCAACGGTACATCCAAAGAAGCGATCGAACAGAATCGTGCCGACGCCGAGCGATGCTCCCCCTCCGGCCAGGCCGCGGGTAACCGGGTGCATCGCATCGGTGATCTGCAAATGCACCGGCCGCTGAGGTCGGGTAATCTGCCCCAACGCAACGGGCAACACGCCTTTTCCATCGCGGTAAAGCCCCGTGTTGTACCCATCCGGATCCACCTGATCGCCAAGGAAAAACAGTAGCCCGCCGCCTCGACGTACGAGCCGCTCGAGTTTCTCCACCACGGGCTCGCTGACGCGGTAAACATTGGCGAGGATCACCACGTGGAACTCCGAAACCGCCGTCGTTTCAAGCTGAGCCTCGTCGATCACCGTGCATTCATGGCCGCTGAATACGTCGCCCTCCGGCCGCAACGCCGTTGCCAGGAAGCCCGTCTCATCCCGCAATACGTCGGGAAACGGCTCACCGTTGACCACGAGCACCTTGATCGCGCCAGCCACCTCGGCCACGTGATAACGCGTGTTGTCCAATCCGAGGCGATCCTCTCCAAGCCGGACGGCGATCGCTTCGTAGCCGGGTTGGGCGAACTCCACATCCAACTCGCTTGTGACCGCCATGCCCGCCGGGAGCGTGGGAACGGGCTCCGTTCTCGGCAAACGCTGCCCCAACGTCACGGACAGCGATTGCCCGTCTGCAGCCTCGTTAGCATGGTTTATCATGGACACCTGAATGCGCCCGGTCGCCCCGGCCACGATCCTACCGGTCGACAGGCCAACTTCTGTGATCGCCAGGTTGACCGCGTCCTCATCCCCTACATTGACACACATCAATTGCAAAGCGCGATCCTCACCCGCCCAATTCACCAGCGGAGCGAACAGCCCCGGATCATCGGCGCCGGGCTCGTTGACCGCGGGCGCCGTCCAGTCGTGCCGCTGAAAGTCGCTGATGAAATAGACGGCCGCGCTGACCACCGATTCCGCTTGACCAAGATAATCCGCCACACCGCGGATCACAGTCCGCGGCTCGATCGACCGGTTGGAAGGCGAAAGCCCGTCTAGCCGACCGAGCACCTCATCGATCTGACCGGCGTCGAGGTAGGTGCCGGACTCTATAGGGCTCGCCACATCCGACATGCGCAAGATCGTCACGGTATCGTCCGGAGATTCCTTGCGCATAAGCTCCATCAGTCGCGCCACCGCGGTGCGGGCTTGCTCAAAGACAGGGCCATCGTCGCCGAGGTAGGCCATGCTGTAGGAATCATCGATGACGAAGACGCGTTCGGTCTGACGAAGCCCGCCGAGCGCGGAGGCCATCGCCCCCGGTTGCAGGAAGGGGCGCGAGACAATCCCCGCGATCAGCAAGACGGCCAGGCAGCGCACCGCAAGGAGTATCCATTCCTCCATCTGGATTCTACGCCGATTGCGGCGTTGGGCGTCTACGAGAAAATCCATCGCGGCCCAGCGAATGCGTGTAAACCTTCTCCGGGCCAGAAGGTGAATGATGATCGGTGCGGCAACCGCCGCCGCGCCGCCTGCGAACAGCGCGGGAGAGACGAATGCGGCCAACATGGGCTCGATGGTCATCTCCATGCCATCCCCCTACCAGAGACAGGTCGAGGCGCCCGAGCCGACCATATGGCATTCGTGTTTCGGTGCGTAGGGCGTGAGCGTGGGACGATGGGATTCATGGTTTCGCTACGCCCTTGCCCGCTGCTGATGTTGCCGCGTTGCCAAGAACGTAGCCAGCGCGGTATCGACCGGCTCGGCCGTGTCCAACAGCATGTAATCGACGCGGTTGTTCAGGCAAGCGCTTTGAATCTTGTCAAGAAACGCATGAAGATTGCTCAGGTAGCTCGTGCGCAAAGCCTGCGGATCGGTGAGCACTTCCTGATCTACCTGTTCCATGCCCTCGAAGAGCGTCCGATCGGTAAAGGGAAACTCCAGCTCATCATGATCCATGACGTGCCAGACCATGACATCCTGACGGGCATACTTTAGGCGTTGCAGCCCCGCAATCACATCGTCGGTGCCGGCCAGCAAATCGGACAGGATTACCACCAGCCCTCTAGGCGGCACCATCGCCGCCAGGTTTTCGATCGCAGCCTTGACATCGGTTTGCTTCGCCGGCGGGTTTCCTTCCAGCGTCGCCGCGAAACCGTGCAAGGCGGCGCGATTGGCCGACACCGGCAACTGGGCTTTGACGCCCTGATCGAACAGGGTCAACCCAACGGCATCCTGCTGCAACACCAATAAATGGGCGAGCGATGTGGCCAACGTGGCGGCGTAATCCCACTTGGTCATCCGATCGGCCCCCGGATGCTCGGGATAGGCCATCGACGCGGAACCGTCCACAACAAGATGCACGCGCATGTTCGTTTCTTCTTCGTATTCTTTGATGAAGAAACGATCGGCTTTGGCGTAGACGCGCCAGTCGATATGGCGAATGTCATCGCCGGGGACATACGCCCGGTGGTTGGCGAATTCGACGCTGAACCCCTTGTAGGGGCTCTTGTGCATCCCGCTGACGAACCCCTCGACCACGTGCTGGGCCCGAAGCTCTAGCGATGAAATCTTGCCGAGTATCTCAGGATGATAATACTTTTTGGATTTGCTCATCGCCGTCCATGCCGGTGCTGTTAGGAATCGTAGTCGTTAGCAACTCATCGATCACGCGGTCGGAATCATAGCCTTGGGCCTGGGCCGAAAAATTGGTGACCACGCGATGACGCAGAATCGGATGAGCTAAGGCGCGAATGTCTTCAATCGCCACGTGATGCCGACCGCGAAGCAGCGCGCGGGCCTTGCCGCCCAACAGCAACGCCTGCACCGCCCGCGGACCGGCGCCCCAACTGAGCATGCGTTTGGCAAACTCTGTGCTGTAGGATTCGTTGGGACGAGTCGCACGGACCAGATCCAACGCATGGCGGATCACCTCCGGCGCCGTGGGAACGCGCCGGACGAGCTGCTGAAAACCGAGCACCTGCTCGCCGGTAAGCACGGCGGAGAGATCAGCTTGCGTTTCGGAAGTCGTGCGTTCGGCGACGTCGTATTCCTCTTCATAAGAGGGATATCCGATCTGGATCTTAAACATAAATCGATCTTGCTGGGCTTCGGGCAGCGGATACGTGCCTTCCTGTTCAATCGGATTCTGCGTGGCCAGCACGAAAAACGGCAAGTCAAGATCGTGATGCTCGCCGCCCACCGTCACATGGCGTTCCTGCATCGCCTCAAGCAGCGCCGCCTGCGTTTTCGGCGGCGTGCGGTTGATCTCATCGGCCAAAATCACGTTGGCGAAAATGGGCCCGGGCAGAAACTTGAACGTTCGCGATCCGGTCGCCTTATCCTCTTGGATCACTTCGGTGCCGGTGATGTCGGAGGGCATCAGGTCAGGCGTGAATTGGATCCGATTGAACGACAACGCCAGGCATCGCGCCAACGAGGAGATCATCAACGTCTTGGCAAGCCCCGGAACCCCCTCGAGAATACAGTGGCCGTTGGCCAGCAGCGAAATCAGCAACTGCTCGACCACTTCCTCCTGGCCAATGATCACCCGGCTAAGTTCAGCGCGAAGCTTCTCGCAAGAGGCCACAAGCTGTTGGGCGGCTTGCGTGTCGCCCGAATCGCTCGGACCAACCGTCGTTTTCTTCTGTTTTTCAGGCATCGCATCCATAGATTCTTCCTAAATCGGCCTTTCGTCTTACGATCCACCAACACGTCCGGCGCTCGCCGCAGCCGCCAGCCCCGCGCCTCAGCCTAGCGCTGCATGATCGGCAACTGATTGAACGGCAATTGAAGCACCGTCAGCGCGATGGCCGTGCCGTAAACATCGCCCACCGAGTCGCCCACCCAATGCCCGTCGCTCATCTGCTCATTGAGCAGTCGCGTTCGCAACTTCTGATAGTAGCGATCCCACATTTCGTCCTTGGAAATGTACAGCGCCTGGGCCAAGTAGAAGTGCGCGTAATATGCGTGCCCCTGACGAAACGTCTTCGGGTCGATCTTCTGCTTGCAGTATTCAAGCGCCTTGAGCGCATGCGGATCCTTGTACGCCCCCGCGTTGAACCAGCAACATACCGCCGCCGGCGTCAGCGCCGGGCGGGATACGCCACCGCGTTGCGTCACGGTGTATCGAATGCCGCCGTCAGAGTTCTGCGAATCAACGAGATACGCCATGGACAAGTCAATCACGTCCTTGGGAACCGCCACACCGGCATTGCGACACGATCGCAACGCCTGAACCTGAGTGACGGTGACCGAGCCTTCGTCGGAGGGCGATTCCGGGGTATAAAACCAACCGCCCAGCCGGCTCTGCGCCCGCGCGGTAAGTTGCACCCCCCGCGCAAGCACCTCTTGGATTTGCTTCGCTCGGGTGGGGTCCTCAACCATGCCGTGCAGTTGACTCAAAAACAGCATGGAAAAACCGTGGCCGTACATGGGACGCCCTTCGCGCGTCCGTCCCGAGATCAATCCGTTGGCATTGGACGACCGCACAAGAAACGTAGCGGCTCGATCGATCTGAGCGGCATAGCGGCCTTGGGTCGTCGTGTTTCCATCCATCAACAAAGCGATACCGGCGAGACTGGTCATGGCCACCGGATAGGCCCCGTAGCGGGTCCGGTTGGACCATGACCCGTCTCGATCCTGGGTTCGCGCGAGATATGCCAATCCCTTCTCAATGGCGGCCTTGGTCTCGGTGGTCACGCCCTTGGGCAATCGCGCCGTGCTGGGAACCTGAGCCCGAACTTGTACGCCACAGGCGGCTCCGGCAAGCAGCAGCCAGAACCATCCCACGCCTCCGCGTCGTTTCGGGTCTACGTGTGTGTGCCGAGTCACCTCAGGAATCTCCCGTCTTCTTCGCAAACGCCCCGACCTCCGCCGGAAAAACCGCTGCCGGCGTTGCGATGAGCACCATACCCGCCCGCCGCTGAAATTCGACCCTCCGCAAGCCGCGTCGCGCGACGTAACGCAAGTCCATCGTCTCGCCGATGTCCTCCCCATTTTCGATATCTATCATGACCGCCATCAGTCCACTCGACCGCCCGCGTGCGGCGTGCGTCCGCGTGATGATCGCGATCGTCCCATCGACAACCTCCAGATCATAGCGAACGGCGTCCAACGGCGCAAGTCCGCCCCGCATCCAAGCCACCTTTCCATTTGTCATGTCGATCGCATGCAGAGAGACCGTGTGCAGCTTGGGCGCCTGATGCCGTAGGATCAACCGGTTGCCGACTTGCACCGCGTCCACAATACGCTTGTGCGTCACTTGGACGTTACCTTCAAAAAGCGTCTTGCCCGTGTCGGCCTCGACCAACAAAATGTCGCCGCCAAGCAGGCTCACACCCACCACGTTGTCCTTGGGCGCGAACAGCTGCGTCACCGGCTTAGGGCACTCCTTGTCCCAAACAACGGCCCCGGTTTCCACCGAATACGCCACGACACGGTCTCCAGTAGGCGAGGAAACCGCCCCGCAGACCGTCGCATCCGAGACCACAATGTTGATCAGCCCGGAATCGCGATCGGGCTGGCGGAATAGGGCAAGACGAATCAGGGTACCGTCGTCGGCGTTCAGCAGGTGGACGCGTTCCTGTCCGGGATCGGCCAACACAATCGTTTGCCCTACCACGGCGGCGCTTTCGACATGTTCACCGCGCAGATCGCGTTCCCAGATCGTCGAACCGTCAATCAAGCTCGCCTTGGTCAGCCAGCCGCCGTGCGGCGTGGCGACGATGAACCCGTCCCCCGTCGCCATCGCCACACCTTGGCGCGTCATCGAGCCGGGCGTGGAGACACGAACGTAGGGAATCGACCAGATCCGCTTGCCGCTTAGCAGGCCGATTGCATGCAGGCCGTCGTCGCCCTGGATGATGGCCGTCTGGCCGACGGCGATCGCCAAATACGGCGCCAGGCCTCCGGGCGAGATCGAGCGGTCGGCTACGGTCCCAGGACGTGTGGAGACCCCCATCGGCGTCTTCCAGAGCAGGTGTCCGTCGATCAGCCGGAAACAGCGAACGTCGCCGCCGATGCCAAGCGTGAGCACGCGGTCTTCCAGTGCCGCAGGCGTGGCCCCTTGGAATGAAATCATCGCATCGCCGTTCGGCCGACCGGGCGTCCTTCGAACAGGCAGCGCGGGATTCGGCTGAAAGTCGGAAAGAATCGCAGGCCACGTCACATTGCCGGTGAAGCCGAGCCGGGTGGACGCCTTCGGGGCATCCGCGATCGGCGGTGCAAGATCGCGTCGCCGAGTATCCACCCATGCCTGCACGGTACGGCCGGCGACGCCCGGCAGCGGCGCGGAACCGAATCGCTCGGCTAAGGCATCGAGCATGTCTCGTTGTGCGCCCGCGTGGCCGGCAAACATCGCGGCGTATTGCTCGTAGTTGCGCATTAACGCGGTAATCGCCGCGCTCGAACCCGAGTCCATGCGGCTTCCGGCCAGCAAGTATTGCTCCGCCTGCTCGTAGCGCTGATCCAAGGCACGCAAATCGGACAGCTCAAACAGCGCATCGGTCGTCCCGCGCCCCAAGGGGCTTAGGGCCACGACCGACAATAGGGTTTCCACCGCCTCGCGATCGTCCGGGCAGTCTTTCAAGGCCCTGGTGGCTTGATCAATGATGCTGCTGACTTCGGATTCAATCGTCTGGCGTTGCGCGTTGGACAAATGCGCCTCCACGACCCCAAGGCTGTTTTTGATATGCAATCGGGCCGACGCACGGACCGCTCCTGAGGTGGCCGCAGCGCCACCGGTTTCTGCATTCATTCCCATCGCAAGCAAATGCCGGTAGGCCTCTTCGAATTGCTCCAGCTCGTCGAGCGTTTGAGACAACGACATCCCACATCGGAACCGCTCCTTGGAGGTCAGTGCGTTTTTCCCGGCCTCGTGGAGGTAGGCAATGCGTTGCTCGGCCGTATAGGAAGTATGCTTGGCCATCGCCAGCAGCGCTTCCATTTTCAAACGCGCCAGGTCCTTGCCCATGCCGGTAGCGTTTTGAGCCGCTTCGTGTGACTGGCAGAGCTTGTAGGCTTCGTCCGGACGATCGCGCAGCAACTCCATCCAGCCAAGCTGAACCGCCGCGCGCAGGGAGTCGGACTTCTTGGCATACTCCGCCAAGGCGTGTGGATACGCACGGCCCACGTCGGGAAACCGTTTCAGGCCGCGGGAATCGAAGGCGTACATCGAATCATTCAGGCAGAACAGATGGCCGAGGGGATTGTGTTGTTCTGGGAGCGGCTCCACCCGCAATCGCTCGCCGGTAAGGGCATCAACCGAAACCAGCGCGTCCCACGTCGGCGTGTACAGCACATCGCCCGCCAGAATGGTCCGCGCCGTGGGGATGCCTTCGAGGCGCTCGGTCCAAACCCGTTCGCCGCTGGCGGTCAACAAACAGGCCAGTTCGCCGCCGCCCAGCCAGAGGTATCCGTGATCCAAGGCGACGAGGTGCGCGCTGCCCCCGATCGGTTCGCGCCAGAGCAGATCGCCATTGGTTGCCGAAAAAGCAAGGACCTCATCACCGCCAACCGGCGCAAGAAACACCCGGCCGCGGGCCACCACCGGCGGCGAAACACGTCGATGGGCCGGGCTCTCGCGCAGCGAGCCGCTCGAATCGCTGCTAGCCCCGGCGTATTGATTGGCCCACCGAAGGGCGCGCCGCTTCTGGTCCACGGCCAGCAACACGCCTTCCTCCGTCGGAATGTAAACCACGCCATCACCGTATGCAGGATGGAGCGGTTCCCAAAGGGGGGCTCCCAGCGAAGGAAGGGTACACAACAAGCCGCTGTGAATCAGCGACCCGGTGATCGGGTCTAGTACCGCGATGTACAGGTCGCGCTGCCGTTGACACGGCACCCATACTTCCCCCTTTTCCCG
>CAZYXP010000120.1:2852-11507 GCA_964651325.1 uncultured Phycisphaeraceae bacterium | reverse complement strand
CGCTTGGCTTCGCGCGTATTCCGATTTGTTGGCCCGATTTCCCTCGCGCATTACAAACGAAGTCCCCGGCGTCAACCGCGTCGTCTACGACATCTCCTCCAAGCCGCCCGCCACGATTGAATGGGAATAAAGGTTCGGGTGGGTAGGCTACTGCGTACCCGTGTCTACTTACTCACCCGTGTGCCCAATCGGGAATCGCACTTGCTACCCAGGTTCAACGCGCCCGACGCAACCCCGCCTTCCCTCATTTTGGTGTCTTCGTGCCTTGGTGGTTACGTCTTTTGGGCGTGCCCCATGCTTCGCCCGTGGCTATCCGAAAGGCCGTAACTCTGCTTACGTTGCGGGCAGCAAACGCGGTTTGCGTAGCGAGAAGACTTGCGACCCAACGCCGAAGGCGAGCAATGCGATCGAGACGCTGACCCGGCCGATCCACCACCAGCCGGGTTGGTTCGTGCCCAGCCCTTTTTTGACGGACGCGAGCATGCCGTCCGGGATTTTGCCGGAGGCCGTGATCCATCGGATGTAGCCGATGGTCCCGCCGGGGGGGTAATGCTCGGTGAGGAAGGACTGCACTTCACCTTCAACCTTGGCTCGGTAGTCGGTGGCCGTGGTTCCCTTTAGCCTCAATCCGGGCACGGCCAGAGCCTCCCGGGCCATGTCCATTCCGAAGGATTGAGCTTCAAACCAGATGGAGCTGCCCCAGGTCGCCAGGACGATGAGCGTCGCTCCCATCAGTACGGCGCTTCGGGTGTAGGGTTGGTTTGCGTTGGATACGCGAAAGCAGACGGCCCCGATGACCAGGCCGAACAGCGCGAAGAAGAACAGGCCGAGGAAGAACGGAAGATTCACCGCGAGCGCCAAGAGCCATGAAAGCGGCGCGGCCACGACGAGCGCGGCCCCCACGCCCAGCCACCATCGCGATGAGCTTGAGACGGGCTTTTCGCTGTTGCGTGCCGGCCGGGTTGCGCGGCCGGCAGGCGCGAGTTCGGGATCCAGATTCGTTTCTATCGATGCGGCTTGGTCCGTGGCTGACGGCTCTTGGGTGCCGGCGATTGAGATTTCAGGATTGGTCGTGTTCATTGGCCGTCCGTACTACTGAAGGAGCATTGGAGTCAATGTAGCTGGTGAATCCCAACGAATCAAGAACCCGGACGTTGGCGCGGCGTGGTCGTGTTGACCGGTGAAATCATACGCCCGTCGTAGCCGTTTGCCGAATGCAGGAAGGAGCAGGTGGCGACAAAAGGTCCATGACAGTTGTGGCTTGTTTTCCGGCTGAAGGGCCGTTAATCTGGCGTCGCTTGAGACGCGGCGTCGCGTTTGGAGCCATCCGGGCCTCCGATGGGGGTTGGGGCGCGATTCAGCTATTTCTCTTCTCCTTTTCATTGCGGGTACTTACTGAATGGGAACTCAGTTTGATGTCATTGTGGTGGGCGGGGGGCACGCTGGGGCCGAGGCCGCGTGGGCTTCCGCACGCTTAGGGGCATCAACCGCTTTGATCACGATGGACCCCGAGGCGATCGGGCGTATGTCCTGCAACCCGGCCATCGGCGGACTCGGCAAAGGGCAGATGGTGCGCGAAATCGACGCCATGGGGGGGGTGATGGGGCTTGCCACCGATAAGGCGGGAATCCAGTTTCGGATGCTGAACCGCTCCAAGGGGCCTGCTGTTTGGGCGCCTCGGGTGCAATGCGATCGGGCGCTCTATCCGAAAGCCGTGCAAGGCCTCTTGGCCACGGCAAGTAACCTCGAAATCGTCGCCGGCTCTGTGGAACGCCTCTTGGCCAGTGATCGCGGCGGCGACAACGCATGCGTCATTACCGGCGTCGAGCTAGGAGACGGACGTACCATTTCAGCCGAGTGCGTGATCCTGACGACGGGAACGTTTCTCGGCGGATTGATGCATTGCGGTCAGCGGAAGTCTCAGGGCGGCCGCGTGGGTGAGGCGTCCGCGATGGGGTTGAGCGAGTCGCTGGTTGATCTGGGATTTCGACTGGGTCGCCTCAAGACGGGAACCCCGCCCCGGATTCATCGAGACAGCGTTCAGCTAGAGGCCTGCGCGGTGCAACCTGGAGACGAGCAGCCGACACCGGTTTCATTTCTTACCGATGCGATTTTGCAGCCTCAGATTTGTTGTTGGATCACGTGGACCAATCCTGCCGTGCATGCGCTGATCCGCGATAATCTTCACCTTGCGCCGATGTACACAGGACAGATTGACGCGACCGGGCCGCGCTATTGCCCGAGCATCGAGGACAAGGTCGTTCGCTTTGCGGACAAGGATCGACATCAAGTATTCCTTGAACCGGAGGGCTATGATTCCGATCGAGTTTATTGCAACGGGATCAGCACATCTCTCCCCGCCGACGTTCAACGTGCGATGATTCGAGAGATCGCGGGCTTGGAAGAGGCCGAAATCATTCAGCCCGGGTATGCGGTTGAATACGACTATGTTCCAACCGATCAGATGACGCGCTCGCTGGAGGCGAAGCGGGTTTCGCGCCTCTTCTTGGCCGGGCAGATCAATGGGACGAGCGGGTATGAGGAGGCGGCCGCGTTGGGACTTATGGCGGGGATCAATGCGACGCGGGCTATCGACGGCAAGGAACCATTCGTGCTCGGAAGGGATAAGGCGTACATCGGCGTGATGATCGATGATCTGATTACCCGCCCGCCGAGCGAGCCTTACCGAATGTTCACATCCCGGGCGGAATACCGGCTATCGCTTCGTGCTGACAATGCGGATCACCGACTCACGGGGATGGGGCGGGAGATGGGCCTGGTCGGCGATGAACGCTGGCGTCGATTTAGCCGCAGGAGCGCCGCGATTGAAAAAATCAACGAAGCCTGTCGCGAGGTGACAGCGGACGGGACGCCGCTGACGATGTGGATGCGCCGGCCCGAGGCGGATGTTGCCTCGTTAGCTGGGACCTTGGCCGGCCGGCCGAGGGAACCTTTTTGTACCGACGATCTCGCTCAAGTCTTGATTGATGCGAAGTACCGAGGATATGTGGATCGTCAAACCCGTCAGGTAGAGCGTTTTCGACGCTTAGAGTCGCTGCGGATTCCGGCGGATATCGACTACACGGCCATGTCAGAACTCCGCCTTGAGGCGCGCGAGCACCTGTCTCGCGTGAACCCGGAGACCATCGGCCAAGCTGGCCGGATTCCTGGAATCAATCCGGCTGATGTGACCGTGCTGTGGATATACGCGACCGGCAAACGCAGTGCGGACGGATCGAATGATACGAACGGGCAGCGCGTTTAGCGCTTCACTCTCAAGCCCGAACCTAGCGCTCGCTTGATTCGAGCGGAGCGCGGTTTCCGATGCGGCGTAATGCCCTGGCTCGCCCCGGGTTCATTTCAACCCATTTTACCACCCTGAGGCGTGTGTCGTAACAATGGGATGTCTATGGGCCGAGGATCATGCCATACGCGATACAAGCGTGCTACGGGGCTTTTTGCTTCAAGTTTTGCGTTGACGATCCGCGATACAATCTCTATCGTATGGGAACTTTGGGGAAGTTGGACAAACCCCGTTTCCCTGTACCGGTGGAAGGATCGTTAGACCGGAGGAAATGGCTATGGTTGACCACCGAGCAAAAACGGTGTTTACGACAGGTGAGGTCGCGCAGATCTGCAAGGTAAGCCAGCAGACCGTGATACGCTGCTTTGATAGCGGCAGGTTGAACGGTTTCCGCGTTCCGGGTTCGCGCTTTCGAAGGATTCCGCGCGATTCACTCATCTCGTTTATGAAGGGCAATGGCATTCCGCTCGACCAGATGGTCAGCGGCAAGCGCCGGGTGTTGGTTGTGGATGACGACCCGGCGATTATTGAGATGTTTTGCGACCTTTTAGGCTCGGACGATCGCTTTGAGCTAAAGACCGCAACGAGCGGGTACGAGGCTGGTATCCAAACCGAGCAGTTCCGCCCGGATGTCATCTTGTTGGATTTCAAACTTCCAGATATCAACGGCACGACGGTCTGCCGCACGATTCGGGCCAATCCCAAGTATGAGCACATGAAGATCATCGCGTGCAGCGGCGTGGCGGATCCGGACGAAGTGCGCGAGTTGCTCGATGCAGGAGCGAATGAGTTTATTCGCAAGCCCTTTGTTATCTCGTTGGTGATCGACAAGATCGCCACGTTGGTGAAGGTGGCGTAGAGGTTCGAGATCGGGTTGTGTGGCTTGGTCGCGTTTGGTTCCGTGGTTGCAATTCACAGCGGAGGATCGCTGTGGTAGAGGGGCTGTTGTGGCACGCGGGAATCGCGCGATAGGGTTAGCATGACCGTGCGGCATCCAGCGAGGCCTTTGCCCCGTGCGTCGGAGGGGCAAGGTGGCGCATCCATCCTGGCCCTGCTCGACACCATCCCCCTGCCGCGCGCTTTGCCTGCGTTGCTCAATCCTAGATTGGACGTGCCACGGGACCCCGTGAGCGAAATCACAAATCGGCCAAGACGGGCGTATTCGCAGTCAGGAGCCGCAACTGGCCAGCCGCGTAACATGCCAGCCGATGCCCGTTCCGACGTCAAGGAAGGGGGCCATGCCCTCTCTTTTGATGGCGGTCTGGCGGTCCAGGCCTTCTTCGATTTTCTAGGTCGTCTCAACCAGGACCAGCGACTTTCCGCTTTTTGGTGCCAAACGCGCCGGCGGTGCGTGGCGTCCGCCTTTGTTTCTGCGTTCCTCCACGAGCAAGGTGGCGATCCCAAGCGTTTGAGTCTCGCATTCTCGGCAGGGTTGCTCCACGACATAGGCGCTCCGGCGCTGGCCGCCGTCGTCCCCAGGAGTTACCAGCGGCTCCTAGAGGATTCCGAGCGAATCGGAAGGCCGCTGTGCGAGGTGGAGCGGACGTTGCTTGCCACGGACCACGCGGCGGCGGGGGCGCACCTGCTCCTGCGATGGGGCGCGTGCCGTCAGATTCAAGATTGCGCGCGGATGCATCACATGCCGTGGCACGCGTTCGCGGCGACAGGCGAAGAGGTATCGCTTGAGCGGCTGGTGATGGTGGCCGACGCGATCGTGGCTGTGGCGGATGGTGTGGGGGTGCTCTCAGACGATGGTTTGCACTGGTTGGAAGGCGGAGCCTTGCCCGGGGTGACGGCCAAAGTCGTCGATGAGGCCGTTGAATTTGCGCGGACGAGATTATCCGAGCTGTCGGCGTCAGCACGCCATGGGGGCGGGGGGGGCGATGTTCCCCTTGTCGATTCAAACATGCTGGGAGGATCGAGCGAAGACCGTGGGGCCACCTCTAGTGTTAACCCGTGCCCGGCCGACGTGAAGGAGCGGGCTGATTGGGGTCAAGCGACCCGTCAATTGCTTCGGAGTGCTCCGGAGTTTTGCTTCATAACGGACGTTTGTCAGGCGGCGGCCGGACATTTGGCTCAAGTAGTCGGACTGGCATCATGCGTCGTTGTTGTTGAGGATGCCGCCCACAGCGTGTGTGCGGGAGCGTCGGCCGTGACTGGAGGTAGGGGCAAATCGTTCCGCAGCCGCTTGGATCACGCTTTCAGTGGCGCGGGGCAGTCGCGATTTCATGCCTACGCCGCCGCCCGGGAATCTGCGATGGGCGCGCGGTTAGCGTCGGCGGGTGATGAGCATGTGCGTATCTGGCGTCGGTGCGGGTTGGAAGGGGCAGCCCAGCCGCTTTGGATCCGGTCGTGGGTGTGGGCGGAAGACTTGCACGTGTTGGCGGTTTTCGAGGCAGGATCCGATCAAATCGCGTCGTTTGAAGCGAGACTGTTGCCTGACGGCCCGTTTGCAACCGTTGTTGAGGCCATGTTTAGGCTGGTTGCCCGGCAGGAAGAGGATCGGCAGCGGCTAGACAGCATGCTGGAAGCTGCGCGCCTTGCCGGCGCCCATGCGCGCGGTGAAGTCTGGTCTCAAAGTGTTTCGATGATCAGCGAAGTGGCGGCCGGCGCGGCCCACGAGATCAACAATCCGCTGGCCGTCATCTCCGGGCGGGCTCAGATGGAGTTGGCTCGCGCGGCCGATCCCCGATTGAGCAAATCGTTGCAATCCATCGTGGAACAGGCGGATCGAACCTCCGGGATCATCCTGGACTTGGTCGAGTTCGCCAAGCCGAGCGCGCCCGATCCCGCTCTTTTCAGGGCGGACGAACTCGTGGTCCCTGCGTTACAGCATTGGCAGGCAAGATCCGGGCTCGCAGCGCATCAGGTGCGCCTTGGCGTCTTCGATCCCGAGCTGACGGTCAAAGTCGATACCGATCATTTTCATCAAATCATCGTTGCGTTGCTGGAAAACGCGGCATCCGCGATGGATTCGAAAAGTGCGGCGCTCCATATTAACTCACCTTCCCGCCCATCCGATGAACAAATTCGGATAGTGATCGAGGACAACGGAGCCGGCATGGACGCACGAGTTCTTGCCCACGCGATGGTCCCTTTCTTCTCAAACCGGACCGCGGGACGGGGTCGCGGCTTTGGACTGTCGCGAGCGGTTCGGCTCGCAGAGGTAAACGGCGGACGGCTTTGGCTGGAATCATCACCAAGCGTAGGAACCCGAGCCATCGTGGCGCTGCCCGCGCGCTGAGCGCCTTCTCCACTTCTTGTAACGCGTCTTTGATGTTTCAATTCGATCGATTGTACGGACCGCGGTTCGTTGATGGCGGTTCTGCAGTCGATGTTCGCAGCCGTCGATGCAACACAGGGGCAAAGAGTGTAGCAAGCATATGACGCAACACGTTTCAAAAATCTTGTTAGTTCAGCCCGATCCTGAGGCCGTGGAGGTCCTGATTGGCGCGTTTTGCCGGCGTTTCGATGCGCTGATCACCTGCGTCGCCGATGCGGAATCGTGTCTTGATACGGACATGTTGGAGCCGCACGACCTCGTGGTGGCCGAATGGGACTTGGAAGACGCTTCGGGCTTGGATTTGGCCGAGCACTTGCTGACGCTCCGTTCGAGGCCGGTCATCCTGCTTGCCGACGACGTCGATGCCGATGATGCCTTGCAAGCGATGCGGCTCGGCGTGCGAGACGTATTCCCCAGACCCATCTCGATAGACGAATTGCTCGATTCCGCCGATCGGGCGTTGCGCGGGCATCAACTCCACCGCCAGCACGGGATAAGATATCATAGGATGCGAAAGCTGGTCCGGCAGGTGATTCGGGAGCGTCGCGAGTTGCATCAGCGCGTGGATCTCATTTGTCGCGATTTGGTACAAGCCCAGCGGAAGCTGGTCCACAAGGTCGTAGCGCGCGACGCCAGCGTCCAGGATTTGTAGGGCTGCGCGCTTCCCCGCTCGAGCGCATGCCTGAGCTCGAAAGAGCGTGTCCAGCACGACGCGCGATCACCAACGGGTCAACAACCACTTCCATCTGCCCTGTCGCCATTGCTGCGGGTTTGTGCTATCATACAGATCGTGAGCATCACCATGCTCGGTTTTGCCCGAAAGACACATACCTCTGAGTCCCCGTAGGCCCATTGGAAGAGCGGCCGGTAACCCGGCAGATCTACCGCCAGTGGTTGATGGGGAGATCGATGACGGGTGTTTTTCGGTTGCAGATTGCCGCCGTGTGGTGGGCAAATAGGTATGAAGTAACCCTACGGCGCAAGGTCGTCGTGAGCTTGCCGGGCCGGCGAGCACGGCTGGCGCAGGATGAATGCATGAGGCGCAGATGAACATCGCGCCGTAGGGGAAACCGCTCGAATTCTCGGTATGGGAGGAAAAAACATGGTTAAGGTATCTGCAGCGGCGCCGACGTTTGATTGCCAAGCAGTGGTCAACGGCGCGATCGGTGATTTGACGTGGGATCAGCTCCACGGCGGCAAGTGGCTTGTGCTGTTCTTTTACCCGTTGGACTTTACGTTCGTCTGCCCGACTGAAATAACCGCGTTCAGCGACGCCATGGATCGGTTCAAGGCCGTCGGGGCAAACGTAGCCGGCATTTCCGTCGATAGCGCGTTTTCGCATCTGGCGTGGATCAACACGCCGCGCGAAAAGGGTGGACTTGGCGAGTTGGCGTTCCCGCTGATTTCCGATCTGAACAAATCCATCGCGGCGGACTACGAAGTCCTACTTGACAAGGGCATCGCGCTACGCGGCTTGTTCCTGATCGACCCCAAGGGCATCGTTCGCCATGCCACGATCAACGACCTTGCGGTCGGTCGAAGCGTGGACGAGACGATCCGCACGATCGAGGCCTTCCAATTCGTCGAGGAGCATGGCGAGGTATGCCCGGCCAACTGGCATCCGGGAGACGCGACGATCGTGCCCAATCCAGACGGATCCAAGACCTATTTCGAGGCCCACGCGGGCAAAGCCGGCGTGTCCTGATTCGCATCAGAAAGCACGTCGCTACTCTCGGAGCTTGGGGAGCGATGCGGCGGATTCTACAAGGATGGCCTGGAGATACCTTGGCATCTCCGGGCCTTCTTTATGTCTTGTACGATTCTCATTTAGAACGCGCGCGTTAGCCAGCTGGTTCTGGTGATGGTCTACAGGTGTTTGGGGGTGAGCCTGTTCCAGCTTTCTTTGCAGGCTTCGTCGATGGCGGGCTCCTTTCAAAAGAGTCATCCTCTCAACCCCTCTGTAAAGGCGCAGCGTAGCAGACGCCTAGCGCGCACAAGAATCTGCTGGCAAGCGAATTCGCTACTGCTTACCCGTGCCGCAGGACATTGTGCCGCAGGACATTGTGCC
>CAZYXP010000120.1:0-2752 GCA_964651325.1 uncultured Phycisphaeraceae bacterium | reverse complement strand
GTGCCGCAGGACATTGTGCCGCAGGACATTGTGCCCATAGAGGGCAACCTCATGCCTTGAGTCTCACGCCAGTCCGTACGGGCAATCAGGAATTGCCCATGCCACCCTGCCGTAGACCAAGCAGGTGCCCCTCCCCCGTTGTCCCGGAGGATTCGCCCCTACAAGTTCAGGGTGCTGCTACCTCCTGCGCACAGCGTCACCGAAACGGTGCCACAGACACGGCGTCGCAGCCATCGTATCACGGACACGGCGCCAAACCGACGCAACTGCACGGATCCGAGAAGCTGTAGCCGGCTTGCTGGAACCCGAATACGGCGCGTTGGATGTCACCGAAGCCGACTTCATAATCCGGCGTCTCACCGTCGAGATCCAACCACACCCTCGGGGCCTGTCCGCCGCCTTGGAATTCGGTCACGATAGACTGAATATCGGAGAAGTTGGCCGAGCCATCCGGCGGCTGTAGGGAGCCTTGGACTACGCTTCCCCCGACGTCGCCCCAAATAGCGGCGGTGGGCAACGCGAGCGCGGCGGAATAGCTGGCCTCGTTGCCAATATCCAAGCCGGCGGGAATCGCCTGGATCAGGTAGCTGCGATTCGGCGCGACGACGCAATCGCCCAGGCTGACCGCTCCGACGAGGCTCCAATCGGCGTAGTAGGGATCAGCCTGAACGCGGCACACGCTGTTCGCGTCGGGCGGGCCGATCCAGCCGAGTACCACTGGCGGGCCGCCCGGATCGAGGCTGACCCGGCGGGCCGTATCGCGCCCCGCGTTGGCTGCGTTGACGCCTATCGTCAAGTAGCGATTCTTGGGCACATAACAGACGTTGTTGCGGCAGACCGCCAGATTCGTACACCCGGCGTCATCGCTGCAGGCCAAGCCGAGTTCGTCCGGCGCCGTGGGCACCGCAATCTCACACTCGTCGGGAACGCCGTTGGCGTTGCTATCGCTGGATGTGCCGGCGTCCAAATCGCAAACATCACCGGCGCCGTTGGGTTGGCAATCCAATTGCAGCGGATTGCTCAACGCACAATTGTCGTTGCTGGTGCAAATGCCGTCGCCGTCGGGGTCGTCGGGGTTGTCCAGCGGACACGCATCACAGAAATCGGGAACGCCATCGCCGTCACCGTCCACGGTGTCGTCCCCGCCGGGGCAAAGGTCGCAGAAATCCGGAACCCCGTCGAGGTCCGCATCCAGCGCGTCGTCGCCGCCGGCGCAAACGTCGCAGGCGTTGGGCACGCCGTCGAGGTCGGAGTCCGGATCGCATTCGTCCGGCACACTGTTGGCGTCGCAATCCGCGCTCGTGCCCACGTCGATGTCGCACGCGTCGGCGACGCCGTTGGGCTGACAGTCCGCTTCGCATTCGTCGGGGACGGCGTTCGCGTTGCAGTCACCGCTTGTTCCCGTGCCGATATCACAAACGTCCGCCGTGCCGTTGGCGTTGCAGTCCGGACCGGTCGGCGTCGTAAAGGTCCAGACCGGGCCGACGGTCGTCGTACCCGTCAGGTCGGAAGTGACGGCCACCTGCCAGTAGTAGGTCGTGGCACAGTCGAGGAATCCGGGATCGCAAAATGGGTCCGTCACGCCGACACACACCGGAGTCGTCGGCGGGTTGGTCGTGCCCAGCAAAACGTCATAGGTGGCCGTACACTGGGCCAGCAGCCAGCTAGAGACCACGTCATCGGTCCAACAATGCATTCGACCGGCCTGCTGCGGCGAAAACTCTGTCCGGCAGTTGGAATAGCTCATGTGGTTCTGCAAATCGGTGACCCCCCACGCCCCGCCACCGCACGGGTCGGAGCCCCCAGGGGGGCTGCAATTGAAGTTGGTCGGCGTCGGGTCCGTATCCGCGCAGCGGTCTCCGACGGTGGAATTGGGCGCGTTGGCGCCTTCCCAGCACGCGCTGCACTGATTGACCTCGCTAACGCCGTGGTGGGTGTGCCACAACCCCAGGTTGTGACCTATTTCGTGGGTGATTGTCGTGGCCGTCGAACTCCACTGCCCGTTGTTCATGACCACACCACCCATGGCCGTCAGCGCTTGTGGATCCCAAGGGAACGTGCCAAACGAAAACTGGCCCTCCACATTAACCAGGAAAACGTTGAGTTTCGTCGCCGGGTCTACGGCATACGTGGTCTTCATCCCGACCTCTTCATTCGAGGCCCAACTCCAATAGGTCGTATCGTTGTGAAAGCTCAAGTCATACTCGAATGAAATCCGGTACGGGGCATAGTGGTTGTTCAGCGTGTTGATTTGATTGTTGACCTCCGTGGTCGACGACGTGCAAGCGCCTCCGTTGTCCTGGCAAAACACGTGGATGTGCAAGCGGTAGACGTTTTCGGGCGTCGAAGGCGCTGGAATGAACGAATCGCGGATAACCGGATTGTCGCACACGCCGAGCTGGGCGCAACCGCCGGCCACCGAACCCGTAGCGCCTAGGCCCCCCTTGGCCTCCCAGTGCTCCTGAGTACCGCAGGTTTGACCGGGAAGCAGTTGGCCGTCCCAGCCATTCAACGCTACAGGCGTGTCGCCCCCTGCGTCGGCACCACCGACATCGGGAAGGGGTTCGAACAAGTCGCTGGTCGCCTGCAAGGCGCCCGGACCGGACCAATCAAGAAGCGTTGCGGGATCGACGTTCGAGGCGCCATCGATCGGGCTGGGATTGGCGGCCGGGCCGGGGCCCGCCGGGGGGTCACAAAACACCTTCGCCCAAAAACCTGCCAAAAACACCCCCGAAAACCCCCCACACCACCC
>CAZYXP010000119.1:0-11639 GCA_964651325.1 uncultured Phycisphaeraceae bacterium | reverse complement strand
CCAGACTGGTCGTCAGAAACTCGTTGGTGACCCCCACCTGCGCGGGAATGCCCTGCACGGCCGCGAAGACGGTTGCTTGTAGCGGTGCTCCAAACTCGTCGATCCCCGTCGTAGGATTCAAGACTCGAGCAGTCATTGTCGTCGCTTGGACGGCGTTCAAGACCGCCGGATCGCCCACGTTCGTGTTGGTGGCCGTCACAGTCACGGGGACCGTGGCAGTCGAACCGTCAGCGGCGCCGGGCGTCGGCGTTACCGCAATGCGTGGGAACCCGAATGCCTGGCCAACCACGCCAATGTCGGCAGCATCAGGGGCAAACGTCGCGACGGTGACATTGGACGATGCTCCGGTCGCAGCGACCATATCGATCCCGAACGATCCGCCCAAGTTCGCCGACACAACGCCCGGATGGCCCACCGTCATGGACAGCACATCAAACGTCTGTTCCGGAGCGAGGGCCACGCCCAACTCGGGCGCGGATGTCGTCGATGCGGCACGACCGGGCGTCGCAAAAAACGGCCCGTCGTTGCGGACGTGGCGATACGCCACCTGAGCATCAATAACGGGATCGTCATCGGCGGATGAGGCGTTTTCCGTCGTCTTGGCCACATCCACCCAAACGCGGGCGTACCCATTGGCCGTTCCGGGCACGGGCTGCACGCCGCTCGATTCCGGCACTTGCGGAATCAGAAGTGAAAACGGACCGCCGCTAGGGAGCGTTGTATCAAGATCCACACCACCGCCAGGGCTGTAGGGTTGCCGAGTCACCCTGAACTTGGAGTCATCGTTCATCGCCACCCCGTCCAGAAGCGCGGCCGTGGTCAGGCCAAGCGCATTGCTTTCAAGATGCGGATGGTCCCCCGCGGCGCAATCTGCGAAATGGGCGTCGTCGCAAAGCTCGACATATCCCACCGAATCACGGTTCACGAGCAGGTGCGCCCCGGAGCCGTTTTGGACGATACCGCCGGTTGTCTCGGTTGGATCAATGAAGGATTCTGCTGCGACGGAAACAAAGTTGGTCGTCCCCGTGAACTGGTTTCCGTTTATTGGAACAAACAGGTAATCCGCGGGCGGTGCGGCGATTCCGCCATTGACCAAGCCGGTTCTGGTCCCCGGCGTTCCGGCCAAATCGGTAGGTGGATTGCCGAAGTAATCGACCCACCCAAGCACGACAACACCACTTGCCGGGCGCGCTATCGCTCCCGCCGTGATGCCGTTGGCCGCGTTTAAGTCGAAGGTTGGCAAATCGAAGCGATAGTTAACCTTGTCCGTGCCTGAGCTGGAAAAATCCCCTTCCACCTCGTAGTACGTCAAGCGCAGCGCATCTGCGTTGAGTGCCGCATCGAGGTCAGCAAATGGCGGGATGTAAATCTCGATGAATTCCTGATGTAGGCTGGTACCGTCACGCGTCACCGGACCGTCGGCAAGTCCGATAGGATCTGTGTAAATCTCTGTGATGATCGGATGGTCCGGCCCAACAGCGATCGCGCGCTCCGCGAAGAAGGCAGTCGTAACAACGACCATCCACGAACCCACCAAAACAAAGGATCTTGTCGTCATCATGCCAATCTCTGTCAACGATTATTGAATACCCGTGGCGCAACGATCCTCTTCGTGTGCGCCCCTACCCGCTACCGCAAACCGCACCGGACCCGCCCGTCACTGGTGTGCCGCATCGACTATTCTTGGTACGATACGCTCAAACGCTAAAGGCACCTTCGTCCATTAGGGCTTTCTTATATTTAAGGAATTCGGCATCGTTCCGCGCGTACCGAGCCCCTAAACATGACAACATACACGTTGCGTTCCACAGCAAGAAAAGTGGCAGAGACTCACATCGCGCCTATTCGCAGCGATGTATTCGCAGAGGAATGGCACAAGAAGAGCACTGACTCAACCATGCTTAAAAAAGTACGCTCGCCCAAGAACACATGCGCACCGAATGAAGCAAACGTGATTGAGTTGCAGCCCGCCAGAAAAGGCGAGTGGGGCATTTCACCAATTCTGCGTGCATGATCGCAATAGTCGCCCACCCATGTCACCCGGCATAACCCTAAGTGAGCCCCCCCTACCGCCCGCATCGGCCGCATCGACCGCATCGGCCGCGCACAGTTGATTGGGAACAGCCACTGCCCCCCCCTTCAATACGACGTCCGTCGCCTACTGAATCTTGCGCATTGAGTAACTGGCTAGTATTAACGTAACGGACCCCTGCTTGCAGCAAGCCTGGTACCTCACTGATGGAACGATCGCGTAACGACGACTGAAAAGCCGTGTCGCAGAGCTAGAATTGGCACAAGACATGCCACGTGTTACTGCCACGGTGCGTCAGGCGACCTCCCTCTTCACGGCGGGTAAGGTGGCGCAACCCATTAGCTAGCGGAGGGGCGATACTATGAGACCAACAGGCAGGCATGAGACCAAGATACCGACCGTATTCGGACCACATATCGGCTGGTGGCTATCCGTCTGCGCCTTGATTTGCCCTATTGCGGACAATGGCGTTTGGGCTTCGGGGTTGATGACAGAAGGCAACGTTGAAGCGCCAACGGTCACCGCCGGCGTCCCGGCTGTCAACATAAAGCTCGTGGCCAAGGACATCTTTAGCTTCGGTCCCGAGGAGGTCGCGTCGGAGCCCACGTCCCAAAACACGACCTTCCTCGCCGGATCGGTCTTCTATGTGGAAGTGTGGGCGCAGGCGAACGATCCAGGCGGGCTTTCCTCAGTCAGCCTCGATGTGAGCTTTGATCCGAACGAGATTGTCGTCACCGGCGCAAACGCTTTTCCATTTACCGCGGGAATCTTCCATGGCTTCGTATTCACAAGCCTGACCAACGGGACAGCGGACAACGCAACCGGAAAGATTGAGCAACTCAGTGGTTCCTATGTCCCCGCTGGCGGATGCACGGCCAATCCGACGGCGGTGGGACCGGTGAATTGGTCTCGAGTTGCCGTGGTAGAGATGCAAGCCGTCATCGATTCGACCCCGACCATTGCTCCAAGTGGCACTGGGAGTCCGATATTCGGAACCGCCGTTTGCGGCATGGGCAACAGCCCCGAGACCAGTATTCAATACGTGGGCATCAACGCCATCAGCGCAGACTTCAATGGCGACTCCTTCATCGACCTGCTCGACCACACGTTCTACTATGCGTGCCAAACGGCTCCCGCCGGCGGCCCCGTGGAACCTGCATGCGACGCAGCCGACGTAGACAACGACGGCGACGTTGACCTCAAGGACTGGAGTTGGTTCCAGTCGCATTTCCAGTAGACCGAAGGATGCCGTACATGTCGTCGCATTCGGATCACCGGCGCCAGAACTCCGTGTCTCCGTATAAGGGTTGCCACCAAACGGATTCCAGGGCAGGATGCCGGCTCGATGGCCGAAGAACCTCAAAACCTCAAGCATCCGCAAAGGCGACAAATGGCGCTGGTCGCCGGAATCGCCGGATTGATCTCAACCCTACTGGGCCCCGTTCTCTACGTTGTTCTGTTGGATCAACCATTCTTGCGCCGGACGGGGCTGATTGCCTGGTTGCTGATGGCGGACGGAATCATCGTTTCATTCGTGGGCCTGTGCATGAGCCGAAGGCGGGCGACGGCGATCCTCTCGGCCGCCTGCGTCGCGCTCGCGCTGGCGTTTTCGGGCGTGTTCTTCATCCTCGGCGCCGTGCCGCCGGCCTCCTCGGCCGCAGCAATTGAGCGGATGCCCGATTTCGAATTGCCTGATCAGGATGGGCATCCGATCAAGCTGAGTGATTGTCTGGCACGCGGCCCGGTCCACCTCGTCTTCTTCCGCGGTCATTGGTGACTGTCGTGCAGAGCGGAACTCCGCGGGCTCGGAGGGGTACAAACGGCATTGAGCGAGCACGGCGGCACCGTGATGGCGATCTCCGTGGATCCGCCGGAGCAAGCCCGGCGCCTTGCCCGAAACCTGGGCCTCAACTTTCCGATCCTAAGCGATTCCCATGGGGACCTGATCCGCTCGCTGGATTTGCTACACGAAGGCGGAGGCCCCGATGGGCGGGACATCCCCGTGCCCGCCCATTTTCTGGTCGATCGAAATGGCAAAGTGCTTTGGCACTTCCGCTCGAAAATGGCTCAGGATAGGCCGGACCCGCGCGACATCGTTGACAGGATTGCCAACACCGCCTTCACCGCAGGGGGCAGCCCGAACCATTCTCCATAAGAACGCTTCACCCGCCAAACCGCAGGGGCTGGCATCGCGGTGGTGGCACAAAACGCCCACGAGGCCGCGCCTCCCGGACATGGGCGAATTGAAACGCTGCCCAAGGCCGCTATACAGGAATCCAACTCGCGATAACCTACGCCTTAGTCCAGGTGCCCCTTGGCGGGGTAGCGCCCGTGCGAGGAACAGCCATAGGGTGCAACGAGGCTTGGGCGACGGAAAAAATCCAGGGCGTTTCGGAAGAAGGCGGCTGCGATGACACGACTAGATCAGCAGGAACTCACGGTGGGCCAAATCGCCGAACTCTGTGGAGGTCGGCTATCGGGCAACGGTGACCACAAGAATCTCATGGTTCGGGGCGTTGGGGCCATTGAGATCGCCCCCGGCGACGCGGTGAGTTGGCTCGTCGAAGAGAAGTTGGCCCCAGCGCTGGCAAACTGCAAAGCCGCCGCCGTCATTGGAAACGAAGCCACCGTAGGCACATTTGCCCGCGGCATCATTTGCGACGACCCGCAGTGGGCGGTCGCCAAAGTGCTCCAACACTTCCATGTCCCCTTGGAAACGCCGGAGCCGGGCATTCACGCACAAGCGTCTGTCGATCCATCGGCCAAGATCGGCCAAGGCGCAGCCGTCGGCGCGGGAGCCATCATCAAACGCGGCGCTGTTATCGGAGCAGGCTGCGTGATACATCCTGGGGTATCGGTCGGCGCTGAGGCGACCCTGGGCGCGGATTGCGTGCTGTACGATCGGTGCGTGATCTACGATCGTTGTGAAATCGGCGATCGGGTGATCATTCACTCCGGCACCGTCATCGGCGCCGACGGATTTGGATACATCTACCGCGACCATCAACACCTACGCCTCAAGCATCTCGGCACGGTGATCATCGAGGACGACGTCGAAATCGGCGCCAACACATGCGTTGACCGCGGCAAAGTAGGGCCGACCCGCATCGGGCATGGCACCAAGATCGACAACCTCGTCCAAATAGCCCACAACGTCCAAATCGGACCGCATTCGATCATCGTGGCCATGGTCGGAATCTCAGGCAGTGTGAAGATTGGAGCAGGAGTGATCTTCGCAGGAAAAGCCGGCGCATCCGACGGCGTCAGCGTTGGCGACGGCGCCATCGTTGCCGCGAATTCTGTCGCGACCCACGACATCGCAGAAAACGCACGCGTATGGGGCATACCCGCACGAGACATGGCCGAGGCCATGCGCGAAGCGGCCCGCGTCAGAAAGCTCCCCAAGCTCTTCGCCCGTGTGGCTCAACTCGAGAAACGCCTAGCGGAGCTAGAGAAAACCCCGACGCCCGAGCCAAGAAGATGAAGAAACCCTAATTCGCCTCTTGATTGCTCCAGCCCCTCCGCGCCGACCGAGTCTCGAGGACGCCAGCCCCGAGCGCCCGTGCAGGACGGTCAACACCGGCATGGGAACCGATTCCCGGCAGATTGGCGTCGGAAACCTTTGATTAGAGGGATTTAAGGAAAGGCATGCCTGAAATGCTCGCATTTCGGGAACCAATCGCCGTTACGCGAGATCACCACCACTTCCCTATATACCAGCAATAAACCTTAAGTCCATACCCGATAGCCAGTTACGAATGATCCGGTCCGATATGGCACACCTGGCACGCAACGTGCGAAGCCTGTTTGCCGGTAGTGACGGAGCGGTTGGCGCGAATAGCAAAACCGACTCACGCAACCCTATTGATTCCAAAAACGCGCTCGCACTTCTGGGCTGGAGGTGCGAGCAAGAAAAGAAACCTTGGAAAGAAAGCCTGGATCGACCGCAACAAACGGATCGGAAACGGGCCGTCCAGGTTTTGTGCAAACGCAACACGAACGGGCACGGGGTGCTCTGGCCGCAATGAATCATGGCGGCCAAGAGTGCTTCGACAACGGCTGGGTTGCAGAATTCTCGACGAATGGAGGAATTACCGTGGAGCAGGTAGAACGAAACGAAAAGAAATTGGCCTCAAAGGAGCGAGCAAATCGTTCCGGCAGGCCGACCAGGCGGCAGCCTGGTGCGACCCGTCTGAACATTGGTTTGGTCTTGCTGGCCGTAGTCTTCCTCGCGATTCCGCTCGCGGTGGCGACAGGCGTGTTCGACCCATCTTTACCGACCGGTCCGTTCATCGGGAACTTGCCGGCAGGCCTTCCCGAAGCGAACGAAGGCGCGTTTGAAGGTGGCTTGACGGGCACGTTCACCGATGCCGGGATCAACAATGCCGTGCCTGTGAACCAGCAGTTGCCCGGAGATGGCTACAACATTCCGACGAACTCGCTGCCGAGCCCTCTGTTTGGGGCGGAGCCGTTTACGCAGCAAATGTTGCGTTTTGAGGAGTTCGGGACCGAACCGATGCCGGCTTCCTACGCCGCGGGCGATCCCTTCCCGGCACCGCGAGACGCGCAGCGCGGACCTCGCGAAGACGAGCTCGATGCGTTTCTTGCCCAGGACATTTACCCCGAGCCCAGCCGGCTCGCCAACACCGCCGATGAAAACCCATGGAAGGCAGACATCGAAGACTTCCTCGGTCGGACCCTTGACACCCCTCCAGCAGAAGGGCGGCCCTCCGGCGAAGGTTGGGCCCATCAGCGATGGGACGAGTTCCTGCCGGAAGTATACTTCAAGACGTGTCTGGCCAGTGCTCGTGTCAATGGCGGTCTGCGCGATTCCAAGCAGGATCACGGGTACGCCGTCGGCGAGTTTGGCCCCGGCGGGCTGTACCACAACACGGTCGGCATTCCGGGGTTTGAAGGCACGACGGCCGGCATTCCGATCATGCTGCACCCGATGATGCCCGCTCAGAGCCCTGAAGCGCTTTGGACCTTTGACGGAACGCTTCCGCCGAAACTGCTCAAGGCTCGCTATGGCGAGACCATCTTGCTGCGTAACTACAACGCGCTGCCGATCGACCCCTCGGCCAATATGGGGTTCGGCCTCCACACGATTTCGACGCACGAGCACAACGGACACTCCCCGGCTGAGAGCGATGGCTATACCAACGCGTTCTTCTTCCCGGGACAGTATTACGATTACCGCTGGCCGCTCCAGCTCGCCAGCCGGGACACCGTCAACACCGATGCGAATGACCCCCGCGCTGGGTCTCCGGACGGCAACGGCGGCATCACGCAGATTCCCGGCGACTACCGAGAGACCATGAGCACGCACTGGTTCCACGACCACATGCTCGATTTCACGGCCCAGAATGTCTACAAAGGCAACGCCGTGATGATGAACTACTACAGCGCTATCGATCGCGGTAATGAGGCGATCGATGACGGCGTCAACCTGCGTCTTCCTAGTGGCACGGCAGCGGACTGGGGCAACCGCGACTACGACGTCCAGCTTCTGGTTGCCGACAAGGCGTGGGATCAAGACGGACAACTCTGGTTCAACATCTTTAATCTGAACGGATTCCTGGGCGATCGCATGACGGTGAACTGGCTTTGGAAGCCTGCGTTCGAGGTGCGTGCGCGACGTTACCGTTTCCGTATCTTGAACGGTGCAGTCTCGCGGTATTTTAAGATTGCTCTAGTCAAGGAAGTCCAAGGCGCCGGCGGAGCCATGCCTGGTCTCCCGGGTTCGGGCGTTTCTTATGACCGCGTACCGTTCCATATGATCGCCAACGACGGCAACATCATGGAGCACGCGGTGGCCTTTGACGGCACGCTCGGCACCGAGCTGGGTGTGCTCCCGACTCAATCCATTGCGGAGCGCTACGACATCGTCGTGGACTTCGCCAACTACGAGCCCGGCGACAAGCTGTACTTCGTCAACACGCTGGACCACAAAACGGGCAGAGGAGTGAACAGAACCATTGCGCTCGAGGATATACTCTCCGGCGACTATGAGACTGTGGCGGAGGACACGGACGGCGATGGTGTGGCCGACCGTTGGGCGGGTGGTGACCCGTGCGTCGGCAAGTTCCTGGAGCTTCACGTAAGGGCGTACAACGGAACCGATTTGAGTATGGACCCCGCGGACTACATCGCGGGCGGACAGACCATGATCGAATTGCCCGCACGCAGCGACGCAGAATTGGCGGGCGCATTGCATCGAGAGTTCATATTCGGACTGTCTAACGGCACCGACAGCAAGCCGTGGACCATCAAGACGGACGGCGGCGTCGGGCTCAACATGGATCCCCGCCGGCTGAGCGCGGCCCCGAACATCGGCGATCTGACCGACGAAGGCCTGGGCCATCTGGAGATCTGGCACATCATCAATGGCGGCAACGGCTGGAGCCACCCCGTCCACATTCACTTTGAAGAGGGAACCATTCTCGCAAGAAATGGCCAGGCCCCCCCGGAATGGGAGAAGTGGGCTCGCAAGGACATGTACCGGATCGGCCCAGAGGCTGAAAGCGGAGATAGTGTAGACGTGGCGATCCGATTCAGGGAGTTCGCAGGCACCTACATGGAGCACTGCCACAACACCCAACACGAAGACAACGCCATGCTCATGCGGTGGGACATCGAGCATCCAGGGCAGTACCAGATTATGCCGACTCCGATCCCCACGTGGGAAGGCGTTGGCTACGTTGATACCGTCGCGCTTCCGACGTTCAGGACCGGCGACGGTGGTGGAGCACCTACCGGCGGTGCGGCTGGCAATGGAGGCGCCGGCACTGGCACTGGCACTGGCACTGGCGCTGGTGACGCACCGTGCCTGGCAGAAGGAGAAGCATGCTCCGTCGATGCGGACTGCTGCTTCAGTCGTTGCCGGATGCGACATGGTGCCATGATTTGCGCTCAGTAGGTAGCGTGTGCATGCACGCAGGGAGTCAATCTCGGCTCGCATGCGGAGGAGAAGCGAGCCGGATTCGGGGGTCGCGGTGATCAGCCGCGGCCCCTGAGGCCTTACAACGCCGAGGGGGCTCGGCCATAACCTAGACACAGCATGGCTGTGGGAGAAGATTCTGATGAACAGGTATGGAGTTTCCGGTTTGGCGATCATCGCCACGCTTTTTCTGGGAAGCGCTTTAGCGTTGGCGAGCTCCAGCGGAACGGCGCACAAACGCCACGGTAGTCGCTGGGGCAAGAGCTACTTTCCCAATGTCCCGCTGATCACCCATGAGGGCAAGAAGGTCCGATTCTTTGACGACCTGATCAAAGACAAGGTGGTGATGATCAACTTCATCTACACCAGTTGTCCGGATACCTGTCCGCTGGAGACGGCTCGACTCGCGGAGGTGCAGCGCATCCTCGGCGATCGCGTCGGCAAGGATGTGTTCATGTATTCGATCAGCATCGACCCGAAAGTCGATACGCCCGAAGTACTCAAAGCGTACACCGAGCGATACAAGATCGGGCCGGGTTGGACGTTCCTTACAGGAGATGAAGCGGACATCACTATGCTGCGCAAGCGATTGGGCCTGTACATCGCGGAGATCCAGGACGGATCCAATGACCATAACCTGAGTTTGATCATCGGAAATCAGGCCTCGGGAATCTGGAAGAAGAGCTCTCCTTTTGAGAATCCCTACGTTCTGGCCGGACAGGTCGGCGGCTGGCTCCACAACTTCAAGTTGCCCAGCCGCAACGCAAGCAGCTACGAGGACGCCCCGAAACTGCGGCAGATCACCAAAGGCGAACGCCTGTTTCGCACTCGCTGCACGACCTGCCACAACATCGGGACAGGGGACGGTCAGCCGAAAGTGGGACCGAATCTGGCGGGCGTGGTTAAGCGGCGAGATCCCGCGTGGCTTATCCGCTGGCTGAAGGAGCCGGACAAGATGCTGGCCGAGCAAGACCCTATCGCCACAGGGCTCTTCATTGCCTACAACTACGTGCCGATGCCCAACATGCGCCTCACCCAGGATGAGGTACATGACCTGCTTGAATACGTCGGTACCGAAGGTCGCCGAGTGGAGCAGGTAGAGCAGACGACGGCGGCCGCGCAAGATATTTCCGGGGCGGAGAAACCCTGCTGCATGAAACGAAAAGCCCAGGCGCTGGCCGCCAAGAAGAGGCAGAAGAAGAATCCAGCCCCTGAGGCGAAGCAAGCCTCCCATAAAACCAAGCCCTGCTGCAAGAAAAAGGCGGAGGCGGTAGTGGTCAGCGCAAGCGATTCGCCAGATTCGGAAGCGAAAGCGGGCTCCGAAGCGACAAAACCGTGTTGCAAGAAGAAAAAAACCCTGGTCGCCGCCAACGACGAGCAGGGCCAAGGGGCGAGCAACACGCCGAATCTAATCGAAAACGAGGAGCCAGAGCTAACCCCAGTCGCGCCTCCCCAGGCGGTTGTTGCCGCCAGCAAGATCATCGAGCCGCCGAGCCAACGAGGCGGGCTCTTCAGGATGTCGATGATTTTCTCCTTCGGACTGGGCTGCGCCCTGTTTCTGCTCGCGGCGCTGCTGCGGCGGTCGCCCTTGGTAGATTCCCAAGGCTAACCCCGTTTCGGCTTCCGCTGCCTGGATGCACCCGCAACGGCAGCCTCAATCGGGCATGATTCGGCTCCGACTCGCCATGCGAGTCGGAGCCTTTTTTTTGCCCCGCGTTTGGAGTGCGATTCAAGCGCCTTTCAGGGCCGGCTGCGTTCTTGGCAATCGGCAATCAAACCCTCTCCCGACCGCCCTATCGAGCATGTCTCTAGAATCGGCGGGACACGCCCCTTTTTAACCCATTTGCAAACCGAAAGCGTAACCGGCAAGCGATCTTCAGGGCAGACCGATAACCCGAACCGCCTGGCCGCGTACCCCTCGCTGCACACACCATCCATATACCAATAACTTTGTATCTATTTTTGGATTGAGTCTTGCCATTCATCCCCCGACAGTCGTACCATACCATAAGCATCCGCGGTACGCCGGGCCGTGGGATTCGATGTGCGTGGCCGTCTCGCATGAACCCTGGAGGGAAACGGAACAGATGCCTGCCCGGCTCCCGGCGCCAGCCCATCGAGCGGAACAACCCATCGCCGCGGCCAGCCCGGCCTGCCCCGTTCGCGATGCGCTCCACACGATGGCCCCACCGCCGCGCGGGCACTCAAACGCCCCCCTCCTGACTTCTGATGGATTAGGAACACAACCAATGCATCCCGCAACGTTGAAGCGCGACATGACATGGTGGATACTCCTGTCGGTGATGGCGGTCGCGGCGACGACGCTGATCGCCACCGTCCAAGCCGCACAGCCCGGCCATCGCGTCACCATGAATCATGGCACGAATCCGGCCGCCATCAAGGGATGGGAAAAAAACCCGCGCGTTATCGCCGCGATCAATGTGGTCGATGACGGCTGTGTCTCGTGCCATCAGGACATTGAGGACGTCACCGTCAACATGGGGTTCTCGTTTGCGTGCACGTTCTGCCACGGCGGCGACCCGGCCGCCTTGACCAAGGAGCTCGCCCACGTTCAACCCGAGGCGCCGCCCATCATGGACAAGACGACGCCTCCCTTGGATTACGATCTTCCCTATCAACAGTTTGTGAATCCAACCAACCTGCGCG
>CAZYXP010000118.1:2029-11686 GCA_964651325.1 uncultured Phycisphaeraceae bacterium | reverse complement strand
GCCGTGATCGTGTGTGCTGTGCCGCCCCTTCAGGGCTTGTTGTTGTGGTCATGGGGCCCCAGGGCGGCGCTACGCGGCTGGTGCCGCTTCGCTCTGCCCTGGGCTAACATGTGATTGCCCCGTTGGGACGAAGGCCTAGCCATTCTATCGGTGCATGCCAGAATTCCAGGTCACACCTCTCGCAAAATTCCCCGCCGTAATGGTGTTGAAAGGGCCGGATTATGTGGTACACTGGCCCGTTCGGATTCGTTTGGTAGTCTGAGTTTTCGACCGGGGCAGTGGTTTCGGTCCAGGAAATGGAGGTAGTTGCTTGGCTTCGGAGTTGGTACGTCGACTGGTAGATGCCGGAATTCATTTCGGCCACCGCGCAAGCCGTTGGAATCCAAAGATGGCCCCGTACATTTTTGGAAAACGCAACACAATCCATATTATTGACATTCGCGAGACCGTCAAAGGCCTGGTTCGAGCGTCGAAGTTCTTAGCGCAGGTCGTTGCGAAGGGGGATGACGTCCTCTTTGTCGGCACGAAGCGCCAAGCCCGCCTCCACATTCGCCAACAGTCCGGTCGCGCAGGCATGCCCTTTGTGGCGGAGCGTTGGCTCGGCGGAACGCTGACCAACTTTCGGACGATTCGGTCTCGATTGGGCCGGCTCGAAGAGTTGGAAGCGGCTGAGGCGGATGGGACTGCACTTGAGTACAGCAAGAAGATGATTGCCTCACGGACGCGCGAGCTCAAGAAGATACAGCGCAACCTCGAGGGGATTCGTAATATGACGCGTCTGCCCGGCGCGTTGATCGTCGTGGATGTTCAGCGCGAGAAGAACGCCGTGCTGGAAGCGAAGATACTGGGTATTCCCACGATCTGCCTGATTGATACGGATTCGGATCCGGACCTGGCGGATCTCCCGATTCCCGGAAACGACGACGCGATGCGCGCCATCGAGCTCATCCTGACGCAACTGACGGACGCCATCGAGATGGGACAACGGGCGCGTAAGGAGGCCCCGGTGGATGAGGCCGAGCCCGCCCAGGCTCCGACGCGCCGATCCGCTCGCCCGACGACTGCTCGCGCTGACGCACCCGCACCCTCGGCGGCAGCCGATGCGAATGCGGGATCTGGCGAATCGCAAGGTGGCGTAGCCACGACGACTGCCCCGGAGCCCACGACATAAGAGGGTTCTTGGGCGTTTGTCTCGACGTTGCAGCATAGATGTTCTTGGAACGGGGGCGGCCGGCCCGAGTTATCCAGACCGGTCAAACGTGTTAGAATCCTCCGCGCGAATAGGGCAGGCCGAACCGACTGGCGCATGGGTGGCCGCCCGCCCTTTTCCTTAAAGCGTATCCTGCGTTCCTGTGTTTTTACTAGCGGTATTTCCGCCTCCGTACCGGCGGACGAAGTTTGAGATTGGAAGGTAAACGAGACAATGGCAGCAATCACAGCACAGATGGTCAAAGAGCTGCGGGCCAAGACTGATTTGCCGATGATGGAATGCAAAAAGGCCCTGACGGAAAACAGCGGGGACGTCGGCGCCGCGATGGAGTGGCTCCGGCTCAAGCACAAAGGTAAATTGGAAGAGCGATCGGGCAAGGAAACCGGCGAGGGACGCATCGCCGTGTTCATTGATGAGTCCAAGAAGTCGGGCGCGATCGTGGCGTTGGCGTGCGAGACCACTCCGGTGGCCAATAACGAGCTGTTTATTGCCTTGGCCGAGGCGTTTGCCGCGAAGACGGCGCACGGTGACGTGGACCGGCCGGACCCGCAAGCGCTGATGAAGGATCCTGCGCTCGAGGCGCAGTTCACAGACGTATTCGGCAAGATGCGTGAAAACATGAATCTGTCGGAGTGTCGTAAGGTGACTGGGGACTATCTAGCGTCCTACGTTCACCACGATGGCAAGTCGGGCGTGTTGCTGGCCCTCGACGGCGTGCCCGAATCGGAGAAGGCGATTGGGGCCGATCTTTGCATGCACGCGATGTTCACCAAACCGCTGGCGATTGAGCGCAGCGGCGTGCCCGAAGAAGAGGTCGAGAAGGTCCGCTCGCTGGCCGAGTCGGTGGCCAAAGAGGGGGGCAAGCCCGAGAGCATCGTAGAAAAGATCATCGCCGGGAAGGTAAACGCCTTCTTCGGCGAGCGCGTGTTGCTCGAGCAGATTCACGTCAAGAGCGACGACTATCCGAAGATGAAGATCGTCGATGTATTGAAGAGCGCCGGCGTCAGTACGGTGACGAATTTGGAGATCATGACGGTCGGCCAATGAGGCGATGAGTTTTTCGGGGCCGAAAGGCCCCTTTTTTTGTGCCCGTTGCACGCGTAAGGATGGATGGCGATGGCCGAGCCCAAGTATCGACGAGTGGTGTTGAAGGTCAGCGGGGAGGCGCTATGCGGCGAGGGGAAGGGCGGCATTGACGGCGCCGCATTGGGGTTTTTGGCTGAAGAAATCAAGCAGGTTGCTGATTTGGGGGTGCAGATTTGCCTGGTGGTCGGCGGGGGCAACCTCGTTCGCGGCAGCGTGATCGCGCGGCATACGCCGATTGAAGAGACGACCGGCCATTACATGGGCATGCTGGCCACGGTGATCAACGCGGTTGCCGTACAGGATACGCTAGAATCGGTCGGCGTTCGTACGCGGGTTCAGAGCGCGCTGGGTATCGATCGCGTGTGCGAGCAATTCATTAGGCGCCGCGCCATTCGCCACCTCGAGAAAAAGCGCGTGGTTATTTTTGCGGCCGGCACGGGCAACCCCTTTGTCACGACGGATACGGGGGCCGCGTTGCGTGCGGCGGAAGTACGGGCCGATGCGCTGCTCAAGGCCACCAAGGTGGACGGCGTGTACACCGCCGATCCGAAGACGGATCCTAGCGCCAAGCGCATCGAGCATTTGACGTATGACGAGGCCATGCGGCGCCGCCTCGGCGTTATGGATGTGAGCGCGTTCGACATGTGCCAGCGAAGCGGAATCCCGATTGTCGTGCTTGATCTTTGGAAGGCGGGCAACATGCGGGCCGTGGTGCTGGGTGAAAGCGTCGGCACACGGATCGACGCCGACTGAGCCGCGGCGTATCCGCAACACGCTGATTGCGTAGCGAGTGACCCGAACGTGCGCGACCGCCCTGCCCCGTCCGGCGTATTCGGGCAGGCCTCCCCGGCCGGCTTGTCGCCGGCGTGCTCCTCTGGTACATCTATCACGTTGGAACCGGAGACGGGTGTCTCAGTCATCTTGGAGTGGCCGCAATGTCGACAGCCGCAATCGAAAAAGAATGCAGCAGCATGATGGACAAAGCCGTCGCGTTTCTCAATGAGGAACTGCGCGGGATCCGAACGGGTCGGGCGAGCCCCGCTCTGATTGAGCACATCAAGATCGAGGTCGCGTCCTACGGGAGCACGATGGAGTTGCGGGAGTTGGCCACCGTGGGCGTGCCGCAGCCGAGTACGCTGCTCGTCAAACCGTTTGACCCGACGACGCTTTCGGATATTGAAAAAGGGCTACAATCATCCAGCTTGGGGATCACCCCGCAATCCGATGGCAAGACCATTCGGCTGCCCGTCCCACCGCTCTCGGGTGAACGGCGCCAACAGCTAGCCCAGCAGGTCAAGAAGATGGGCGAGGCACAGAAAGTGGCCGTCCGCAATGCTCGCCGAGATGCAAACAAGGCCGTCGATGCTGCGGAGAAGGCCAAGACCATCGGCGAAGACCTCGCCAAGGATGCCAAGGACCGCATCCAAAAACTCACCAAGAAACACGAGGACGAGATAGACTCCATCCTCGCCGGCAAGACGAAGGAAATCGAAGAGGTTTGATCGCAATGATGTGGGCGGCGGGCTCGTAGCACAGCGGCCCTCCGCTGTGGATCGGCGGCAGCCCAATCGAGGGTGCCCAGCCGAGGATGCCCAGCCGAGGGCGGCTGGGCTACATGGTTGAGCCCACTCGGTTGCGCCACCGCGGCTGAGGTCGCCAGCCCTGGGTTTCCTAGTTCTCGTACGCCCCCATATCGACCGAGTCACCTACGATGCGCGCGTTTCCGTCTAGGTCGGTTTCCACGGTCACAGCCGCGTTGTCACCCGTATCGATACATGGGGAACCCGGGGAAAGCCGGAAATTATCATCCTCGTTTCCGCAGCGATCATCAGCGCCATCGGCATCAACGAAGAGTGGGTCATCACCGATGTTGGTTCCATCGTCGAACGCGCCGCCCGAAACCAATCCCTGAATACACGAGAAATCCACGGCCAGATTGTCTGCCGGACCATGGATTTGATCCGATTCATCGCCATCGCCATCGTCATCGTCAGAATGGCCGTGGTGTCCCCGGTCTTTCCGTGATCCGCGGCACCGGTGACGGTCATTGGCCCAGACGATGCAGTTGGTCATCGTGGTGAGCCCGTCTCCGGAATGAGCGATTCCGCTGCCTTCTTTCTTGGCGGAGTTGTTGCTGACGGTGCAGTTGATCAACGTCGGACCGGCGCCGTGATCGCTGCGCATGGCTCCGCCTTTTTTGGCGGAATTGCCGGTGAAAAGGCAGTTGGTGAGCGTGGGGTCGCTGCCGGCGTCTCGATTGCGGATCCCGCCGCCTCCGTCGTGCGCTTCGTTACCGATAAACACGCAGCCGATCAACCTTGGCGCGCTTCCATCCTGATTCATCATGCCGGCCCCCTTGCGGGCGCGGTTGTCTAGAAAGGTGCAGTCCCGCACGGTGGGGCTGCCGCCGCTGTTGAACATGCCAGCGCCGCGGTCGGTGTTCGCATCGGATGCTTCGTCCGAGTCATCATCGGAATCGTGGCCGGAATCGTCGTTCGCACGGCCTTGCGTCACAGTAAAGCCGGAGAGTTCCGCAGTTTCATCCGTGCCGCTCCCGGTAACGACATGGTACGCTCTCTGGCCCGAATCCGAGTCGTCGTCCGAGTCCGAGTCGTCGTCAGAATCCGAATCCGAGTCGTCATCGTCGAAGTCCAGATGCCCACTGAGAATGGATTCGAAGGCGATGATGTCCCGCTCGTCGGGATCCGGCTCACCGCATCCGGCGAATCCCCCTTGAATGATGACTTCGTTGATGAGCTGAAACGTGGCGTCTTGCGGGTCGTCGAGGCCGGTGGTGTCGGGATGATAAGTGCCATTGGCGACCCGAATCGTCGTTCTAGGGCCAACGACCATGAGGGCGTCGTCCAGCGTGGTAAACGCATCGCACCAACTCGATCCATCCTCCACGCCGGTGGCATCGGCATCGACATAGAGAATCTCGGCGCCGGCGATGTTCAAGAACAATCGACCGTGTACGGTCAGGTTGGACGCATTGAAGCCGTTGTGGTCCAAGCGATCGCCGAACGTGAAGATGAAGCCGGCTCCAATCTGCTCCCAGTGAATGTAATCACCGAGAAGGGTGTTGCCGCCCGATACGCTGTTGCCCAGCGATACGAGCATCGATTGCCCGACGAGATCGAACGGAGGACCTTCACTTGCGAAGACGCCCGGTGCCAAGGGCGCGGCCGAGGGCGCGTTTGCGGAGACTGACATCGAGGAACCCATCGCCTCGAGGATCATGTTGGGCGGAGCTGTTCCGGGGAAGCCCTGATCCGTCATGATGAGAAGAACGCCGCCGGCTTGAAGCCAATCGGAAAGCACGATCAGTTCGTCTGGGGTGGGCAGGAATCTCGGCTCACCCATGACGAACAGGTCGTAGTTCGCGAGATTTTCGACGGTAATGTCAGCGTCGGGCTCAACGGTGTGGTCGGCCCCCTCCATGATGGCCGTGATGGTACTATAGGAATGAAAACTCCACGAATGGGCGCCTTCCTTCCAATTGCCGATCGTAGCGGCGTCTGCGGATCCTACTAAGAGCGTGAGTGCTACTATGCCGCCAAGGGACTTTCCGACCATGTTCACACCATCTTTCCTTGTTACGCGCCTTTCCCGACGCCGCCTGCGTTAGCTCTGCTTATGCCATGAAGAGAGTAGTACACGGTTTTTGTTTCGGGCACCAGTGGGCGGTCCCGGTGATCGCCGCTCTCGATACGTTTCGTTTCTTGTTGTTATCGGACCGGGCGGCGATCGCTAAGTGTGGAACAGCGGATCCTTCGGCTGCGCGCCGATCCGCACCGCAGCGATGGCGTGGGGTGACGCGTACGTCGCTGGTGCGGTGGGCGCAGCCCATCTTCGTCTTCGGTCGGATGGATCCGTGCCGATCTCCTGCGTTATCGGAACCCCGGTCCAATCGACGCCGGAGTTCATGCCCTGTTACGGTTTGGCGAGCGTTCACTCTTGGGCGAACGCTCGAATTAAGAATCCAATACAAATCGCAGGAGTGCAAACCGAATTTCGGAATCGAGCGCGCTATGATTCCGCTTTGACTCGCGCTGCCCGCGCGATCGGGCTCGTTGCGTCCCTACGGTTCAAACGGACGCAAGAGCGGCGCCTCCTTTTTCTTGCACAATGTTCTGAAATATCAGGATTCTTCCGGGTTTGTCGCTGTGCCTGAACCTGAAGAAGCTCGATTATGGGTCTGTTGGCGTCAATTCGTGAGACCGCCAGATCGAGGAGGTCGTGGCACGCACCGTGCTGGAAGCCTTCTTGTACAACGGAGCGCTGGCCCGTGCGGGGGGTTGCGTACTACACGGTGAGAATCCGTGAAGCCGGGTACCTGGGTCACTGGCAGCCGAACATGTAGGCAAACGAAGCAACTGCGGAGGAGGAGATCGGGGCGGTAGACTGCTCTTGCGGGAATAGTCCACCGTCCTCTCTTTCTTCCGTTGATCTATAGGGTCTTGCGATTCGAATCGGTAGGCGGCTGGGGTCGCTTGCGATTTGGGCTATGGACGACCCCCGCGGACCTCGGGCGATACCGACGTTTGCGTTTGTCCATTGTGGTGGCGGCAACGCACCGTTGGTTTTCAGACACGATGGGTATGGCGTAAGGAGGGTCGTCCAATGGTCGAATCGGCGTTGGGTGTGGCAAAGGGAGTCGCGAGGAAGACGCTTCTCATAATCATGTGTTCATGCGTCGTAGCGGTCACGCCCGTTATGGCCGAGGTTCAGGTTCGATGGTGCGCTCCGGAGGCGCACGAGCCGACGGATCCCACCAGGCCGGTCGAGCGCAGCAGCGACGTTCTCGCCAAGCCAACCGCCAGACACATCGTCGTACAATTCCGAGATTCGATTCGCCCTCAGGATCGCGCTCAGCTCAATGCCGCCGGATTGACGCTTCTTGAGTATCTCGGAGACAACGCGTATTTCGCGATGACGACGGCCGCGGGGGTAACGCAGGCTAGGCTCACTGCGGGGGACCTATTCGCCGAGGCTAACGAGATCCAGAAGAACTGGAAGCTCCATCCCATTCTGGCCGCGGCGCAAGAGCCTTCCTGGGCGATCGTCAGCCATGACAACCAATCGGATCCCATCATCGGCGCCTATGTCGTTTTGCACTCCGACGTAGCGCTGGCATCGAAGGGCGTGGCGACGGTAGGCCGTCACGGTGCGATCGTTCGTGCGACGCTGCCTTCTATCCATGCGCTGGTGATCGAGCTTCCGCTTTCGCGCGTGGCCGAGCTTGCGGGTGAGGATGGCGTTCAGTACATCGAGCCGGCCCTGCCACGGATGGAAGGGCTCAACAACGGCAGCCGCGCGCTGGTCGGCGCCGATGTCGTTCAAGCGGCGCCTTACAATCTGGATGGAACCGGCGTCCACGTCATGGTGTACGATGTGGGTCGGGCCGCCCGATTCGACGGTTTCGTGCATCCCGACCTGGTCAGCCACCTTTTGTTTGGCGATACGTCACCTTTTGACGCCCATTCTTCGCATGTGGCCGGCACGATAGGTGGCGACGGCACACAGAGCGCGGGCCTGTATCGGGGGATGGCGCCGGGTGTCCTGATGTCTTCCTACGGATTCCAAGGCACGGGCGCCGGAACGTTTCTGTATAACAATCCCGGCGATCTTCAAGCCGACTATCTGAACGCCGTTGCCAACGGCGCCGACGTCGCCAACAATTCCATTGGATCCAACGTCTGTGCCAATGGCCTGCCCTGCGCGTTGACCGGCAACTACGGCGTGACCTCGGCGCTGATCGATTCGATCGTTCGGGGCAGTATGGGGTCGCCGTTTCGTGTGGTCTTCGCCGCGGGCAACGAACGGGGCTGTCCGAACTGCCCGGCCGAGCACGTCAACGGATACCACTCCCTCGCACCGCCGGCCTGCGCCAAGAACCACATCACCGTAGGCGCCGTCAATTCCGACGATGATTCGATGACTGATTTTTCCAGCTGGGGGCCGACCGATGACGGACGACTCAAGCCCGACATCGTGGCGCCCGGCTGTCAAGCTACGGGGGATTTCGCTGTGACCTCCTGCAACACGGGGTTCGGGGTCTTCGGCTATGCCGCCCGATGCGGCACGTCCATGGCCACCCCCACGGTGACCGGTTTGACGGCGCTGTTGCTCCAGGATTTCCGCGCGCAGTTCCCCGCTCAACCAGACCCGCGTAATGCGGCCATTAAGTCGCTGTTGGCGCATAATGCGGTTGACATCGGGAATACCGGCCCGGATTATCAATCCGGATACGGCTCGGTCCGCATCCAACCGACGATCGACTTCATGCGTTCGGGTGGGCTGATCGAGCGCGAGGTGGGCCATCTTCAGACGATTTTCGTGCCGGTTGTTGTCCCGCTTGGCGCGCCGGAATTGAAGGTCACGCTAGCCTGGGACGACATCCCCGCGGCGCCGAACGTCAATCTGGCGCTGGTCAATGACTTGGATCTGCGCGTCTTCTCGCCGGGCGGCATCGAGCATTTTCCATGGACGCTCGATCCGGCCAACCCTGCGGCACCGGCCGTGCAAGACCGGGCCGATCACCTGAACAACATGGAGCAGGTGTTCGTCGCCGCGCCAGAGCCGGGCGTTTGGCAAATCCAGGTGTTTGGCAACAACGTTGCCGCGGACGCGATTTTTCCTCTCGGCCTGCAACCCTGTTCCATGTCCATCACGCCGCGGCCGATGGTGTGCGCTTCGCAAGGCCTAGTGGCGCTGGACCGGCCCACCTATGCATGCGACGACACCGTAGGCGTACATCTTGCGGACTGCGATCTCAACGTCAACGATCTTACGGTTGAATCGGTCACCATTAACGTCGGTTCTTCGACTGAGCCGGCCGGCGAGAGTGTGGTGCTTACCGAGACCGCGGCTGATTCAGGCGTGTTTGCAGGCTCGATTCTGCTGGGCCTGGTTAACAGTGCGGGTGTGTTGCAGGTAACTGCCGGGGATACGATCACGGCTTCCTACACCGACGCCGCCGATGGAGCCGGCGGCGTTGGTGTTATCGTGACGGATACGTCGGTGGCCGACTGCCTGGCGCCTTGTGATGATGGATTGTTCTGCAACGGCCTTGAAACGCCCGATGGCACCGGCGGCTGTCTCCCCGGTACGCCGCCGAATTGCAATGACGGCGTAGGCTGCACGTTGGACGCGTGCAACGAAATCACGGACACCTGCGATCACACGGCCAGCGATGCCCTGTGCGACAACGGTTTGTTCTGCGACGGCAGCGAGACGTGTGACGCGCTCTTGGATTGCCAAGCGGGCGCGGCTGTGAACTGCAACGACGGCGTAGGCTGCACGGTGGACGCGTGCAACGAAATCACGGACACCTGCGATCACACGGCCAGCGATGCCCT
>CAZYXP010000118.1:0-1929 GCA_964651325.1 uncultured Phycisphaeraceae bacterium | reverse complement strand
GTTTGTTCTGCGACGGCAGCGAGACGTGTGACGCGCTCTTGGATTGCCAAGCGGGGATCAACCCCTGCGTCGGGTTGCTTTGCGACCCGGTCTCAAGCGCTTGCGTCAACTGTCTCACAAGCGCGGACTGCGACGATGGGTTGCCCTGCAATGGGGTGGAGTCCTGCTTGGCCGGTACGTGTCTGCCGGGGACACCGATCAACTGCGACGACGGTATCGCATGCACGACCGACACGTGCAATCCAGCTACCGGCCTGTGCGGGCACGTTCCCGCCGACGGTGCGTGCGACAACGGGCAGTTCTGCGATGGGGCGGAGACGTGCGATTCGATTTTGGGGTGCGTGGCCGGTACGGCGCCATGCGGGGCCACGTCCTGCGATGAGGTCACAAACGCCTGTGTCGGGTGCGTGAGCGGCTTGGACTGCAACGACGGTGTCCCTTGTACGGATGACGCCTGCGTGGGCGGCGCGTGCGTCTTTACGCCCAACAACGCCGCTTGCCCGGATGACGGGATTTTCTGCAACGGTCTTGAGCAATGCGATGCGGCGGGCGGCTGCATCTCGACCGGAAATCCCTGCGCCGCAAACGAAACCTGCAACGAAGCGACCGCCTCGTGCGATCCTGCTTTCTTCGGCGAAGGTTTCATGTTCTCCAAGAATGCGGATTTCTCCACCGATGACCATAACTTTCTGCCAACCGACACGCTCTACATCCTCGTTTGGTCGGACGTGATGGACTTCACGAACATCAAGAAGGACCAATGGAAGCTGACGGATCCCAATGGGCAGAAGGTAAGACGTGCGATTGGGAACAACTTCGACGGAACCTATTCGGACGCGCTTGATCTGACCACGCTGCCATCGACGGCCGCCAATTGGGATTGGTCCCTTCGACTCGAGGACAACAGCGGTCACCAGTTCAGCCCGTTCGACGCGATCACGGTTTCCGCCGCGGTAGGATGCACGATCGACATCGACTGCGCCGACGGCGTTTTTTGCAATGGCGTTGAGGTGTGCTTGGCCGGTAGCTGCCAATCTGGAATTCCGGTTAATTGCGGTGACGGCGTGGCGTGCACGGTTGATTCCTGCAGCGAAGTCGCCGCGTCCTGTCTGCACGTCACCAGCGACGCGCTCTGCGACAACGGCCTGTTCTGCGACGGCTTGGAGACCTGCAACCCGACGACCGGATGCCAGCCTGGCTCGGACCCCTGCCCCGGATTGTCCTGCGATCCGATTACGGGATCGTGCGCCGGCTGCCTGACGGACCTGGATTGCACCGACGGGCTGTTTTGCAACGGCGTCGAAGCCTGCCTTGGCGGCGTGTGTCAGCCGGGCACGCCCGTGAGTTGCGATGACGGAGTCGGTTGCACGGTTGATGGCTGTGATGAGGTGGCCGACACGTGTACGCACGTCACCAGCGACAACCTCTGCGATAACGGATTATTCTGCGATGGTGTGGAGACATGCAGCGCGACAATTGGTTGCCAGCCGGGCGCGGACCCCTGCCCCGGATTGTCCTGCGATCCGATCGCCGCTGCCTGTGCCGGTTGCCTTTCGAATCCCGACTGCAGCGACGGGCTGTTTTGCAACGGCGTTGAAACCTGTGTCGGCGGCGTGTGTCAGCCGGGAACGCCCGTGGACTGCAACGATGGCGTCGGCTGCACGGTGGATGCGTGCAACGAAACCACGGACGCGTGCGATCACACGGCCAGCGATGCCCTCTGTGATAACGGCCTGTTCTGTGATGGCGGTGAGACCTGTGATGCGGTCCTGGACTGCCAAGCCGGCACCGCTCCGAATTGCAACGACGGCGTGGGTTGCACGGTCGATGCGTGCAACGAGATCACGGACACGTGTGACCACACGGCCAGCAACGCCCTTTGCGATAATGGTTTGTTCTGCGATGGCAGCGAAACCTGTGATTCGATTC
>CAZYXP010000117.1:0-11693 GCA_964651325.1 uncultured Phycisphaeraceae bacterium | reverse complement strand
CACGAAGTATGCGATGATCCGGATCAACGGCCTAGCCGTGGATTCACCGCGGGCGTGGGCACTGGTCAGAACGGGCAGCAGCAGGATCGAAAACGGCGTGACCAGCGCACCGATCAGCCGCGCGATTGAAAACGCCGCGCCATAGAGTCCGGCCTGAAGATCGGCGAATGAATGCTTGACGGCGAGCATGTCCAGATTCTGAAACCCGGCCGCTGCGAGCATCATCAGCAGAAGCGGGCCGGCGAAGGCCAACACCTCGCGCCCATCGAAAGGCTCAGCATCATGGACGCGTAGCCGCGGGGAAACCTGCCAACGCGACAAAATCAACACACCCACCAACGCGAACAGAAAACCGCAAAGCGCGGCCGTCGCCGTCTGGGCGAAATGCAGGATGGCGACTCCTGCGACCAACCGTAAGGCTGCCTCGGCAAGGGTGTTAACGGTCAGATGGCCGAACGCCTGAAGCCCCCGCAGCAAACCACGTGCGATGCTAAGCAGGAGCGTCAGCCCCACCACCCCATACGCCAAAGCGAGCGGCCAAGGCGTATCCAGCTTCCAAAATCGGCTCACGGGTACTACGAATGCTAAAGCTGGAATCAGCAACAGGACGGTGGCCGTCAGCGTCCGCACGACGCAGGCGCGCCCGAGCGAGCGGACCTTGCCCCCATCGCCTTCGGCCACAAACTTGGCCGTAAAGCGCGCCACGGTCCCGTTGATCGGCCCCAAAGCGATTTGACAAAATGCGACGAAAGACACCGCCAGCGTGAACGCCGACGAGGCTTCCGGGCCCAGTATCCGCAGCGCATACATGGTATAGGCTAGGCTCAGCGCCACCGTACCGGCCGTGCCGGCAAGCAGAACGCCAGATTGGCGAATCTCATTTCGGACTTGGGTCACTTGTTTGGAGTTTCCTTCCGATCGCAACACGCGGCGTGCCCACGCAATCGCCGCCGATGTAGTCCGCTGCATTGTCGCATTGTCGGATTGTGCGGTGTTTCTGTAAACGGGGCGACCGAATCCGTGTTCCCCCAAAGTGGGCTGCGGTCGCCGAGACGCGTGATTGGCGGCCTGGGGTCGGGAAGTCGGCAAGGCAACGGTGTCCGCATTGGGCTTGATCCGTTGTTGAAACCTTGAGCGTCTGCTATGAATGATTGCAGTTCGATGGATGAACCCTGGTTGAGGACAACCCCATGCAATATGTGCTTGCTCTGGCGGTCGCGCTGGTTTTGAACGCGACCGCCAATCTGCTGATGAAGGTTGGCATGAAAACCGTCGCGGACGACGGCGGTGTGCTCCGCGACGGTTTCGGGAGTGCATTTGGCATTGTCCTGGGCAATCTACCGCTGGTCATCGGGCTGACGTGTTTCGTGCTCAACGCGGGATTCTACCTGTACGCGCTTCAGAGCAAGGCCTTGAAGATTAGCGTGGCCTATCCGATCATGGTTGGCGGGGGATTCGCCATGATCGCAGTCGTGGCCTACCTGCACCCGGCGCTAAAGGAAACCCTCACGCTGACGCAGAAGATCGGCGTTGGCCTTGTGCTTGCGGGCATAGTCTTGATCGCGTCGCAAACACGGAATCCCGAAGATGCCCCGTCGGCTCAGGCCACGATCGTTCAAGAGCGGTCTTGAACATGGGCGTTGTTCGGCAGGGGTACGCGTGGCACGGATTTCTAACGGCTGAAATTGAGCATCATGAAAGAAAATGAAGCCACGGTTGCTGTCGGAAGCGTTTGCGGCATTGCCTATCGGCCCACGAAACGAGACGCAATGCGCGAAGTCGGCACCTGTGAGATTCTTCTGCAGCGGGGGTTGGCCATCGAGAATCGCCCGCCCGGCAAGCGCGAAGTCACGCTGATGTCCAAAGAGGCGTGGCAGCGCGTGTGCGCGGAGCTCGGCCGCGATCTTCCCTGGAGCACGCGGCGGGCCAACCTGCTAACCGAAGGCGTGGATCTGGCGCGTTTGATCGGAAAGACGCTTGCCGTCGGCGCGGCGCGGATTGAGGTCCATGGCGAGAGTAAGCCGTGCGCGTTGATGGATCAGCAGCATGACGGCCTCCGAGCTGCGCTGGTTCCAGAGGGACGCGGCGGTGTTTTCGGTCAGGTGGTTGCCGAGGGGACCATCAGCGTCGGCGATTCGGTGTTCCTGTGCGATTAAGGAAGAGGACTTCCGGAGGTCGGACGTCGCATGATCCGAACCGCGCCCGTCAGGAAGCGGCCGGCGGCGAAATGTCGGGGGGCAATTAACATGTGCTGGACGGGCACGGTTCCGTAGTGTGGGCTTTGGAGGCGTGCTCTTGCGCGTTCCCCACGCCCAACAGAACATGGAACACCCGCAGCAGGCCTTCGGAGGCCGCTTCCCCACGGGCGCGGTTCGGTGTCACTCACATGCGTGTACGCCCGCGCCAACGGCCGCGGTTCGCTCGCTCTTGATCAACTGGTAAATCGCCCGGGTCGCCGTCGATCGGTTCAGGGTGTAGAAATGAATGCCTGCCACGTCGCTCTTCAAGAGCGCGAGGCATTGCTGCGTCGCATGGTACATGCCGATGTGCCGCACGGCCTCGACATCGTCCTCGACGGCCTCAACTCTGCGAAGCAAGGCCTTGGGGATCGTCGCGCCGCACATTTGCGTAAACCGCTTCACCTGTTTGACACTGACGATGGGCATGATGCCCGCGATGATGGGGGCCGAGATGCCCGCGGCTTCAACCCGCTCTCGAAAACGCTCAAACGCCTCGTTGTCAAAGAATAGCTGCGTGATTAGAAAATCGGCGCCTGCGTCGACCTTGCGTTTCAAATGGTCTAGATCGCTTTGGGCGTCGGCGGCTTCGGGATGAACCTCCGGGTAGCAGGCCGCACCGATGCACACATCGCAGCGGTCTCGGATAAAGGCGACCAACTCATCGGCGTGGGCGAATCCGTCGTCGGCCGGCTCAAATCGGTCTTGCCCTTGCGGAGGATCGCCGCGCAGCGCCAGTACGTTCTCCACGCCGCGGTTGCGCAGGTCGTCAATTAACGCCCCAATCTCACTGCGACCATGGCCTACGCACGTCACATGGGCCATGCTCTCGATGCCGGCGTCCGTCTTGATCCGGCCGACCAATTCAACGGTTTTTTGCCGCGTGCTGCCGCCCGCGCCGTACGTAACGGAGATGTAGGTGGGATCAAGCGGTTTGAGCGACTCGATCGTCTTGTAGAGGTCCCAAAAGCCGATATCGCCTTTGGGGGGGAAGAACTCGAACGAGAGCGTCGGTCCGGCGTTTCGGATCTGATCGAGAATGCGCATCGCAAACCTCGGATTGGGCGCGGAAGGATTCGAACCTTCGAAGGATTACTCCAACGGGTTTACAGCCCGTCCCCATTGGCCACTCGGGCACACGCCCCATATTTGCGGGCGAGCCGGGCATGCGAAAGACGCCTGTCCGATCCCGCAAGGGTTTGAAGGTTCTAACCGAACCCGCGCGCGATGACAAGCCATCAATTGACTCGCTCTCGGCGAATCGTCGGCAATCTTGGCCGTATGACCAAATCAGCAGCACGGAGCACAATGTAGCACAGCGGCGGTGCGCTGTGTCTGGCCACGAGCCAGCCTAGCGCGGCCAGTCTACATGAGACCGATCATCCCATCAGAGCAAGCCTGATCCCGCGCTAACTGGTCTGGATGAGAAAATCCAACAACCCGAACATGATCGCACCGATCGCACTGGCAAAAAACAAGAAAAGTGACATATTCGCACCGTGCCTCCCTGAGAAACCGAAGAACATAGATTCCTGAATGTATCCGTTGGCTATATCGGACGTATCGTGGGGAGATTCCAATTGATTCGTTTCAGGCAGATCTCGGGTGGGGGACGTAGAACGGGCGTATATCGCTTCTAAGTCATTTGAGGGCCGTACATAACGAACAGGAGCCAGTATACCAAGACCCCCGTCAGCGATACATAAACCCAGATTGGGAACGTCCAACGGGCAATACGCCGATGACGCTCGGGCGTCGATCGCAGCCCCCGCCACAGCGTGATACTTGCCAGCACCGGTACCGTCGCGGCGAGCGTGACGTGCGTGATCAAAATGAAGAAATAGACAGGTCGGATCCACCCCGTACCGCCAAACCGTTTCTCTTCTCCCAGCACGCGATAGGTGACGTAGCATCCCAGGAACGCCACGGACACAGAGAAAGCGGAGATCATCAGCCGTTTGTGGGCAGTGATATGACCCCGCCGCATGCACACATACCCGGTCACCAGCAGCACCAAGCAGGTCAGATTCAACGAGGCATTGAGTGTGGGGAGGTCGGAGAGGGTCACGGTGCTTGGTAGGGCTCGTCTTCCAAGATGCGCAAATCGCCCACGATGTCCTCGATGAGCTGACTGACGCTTTGGTCCGGATCAAGTCCCTGATGCACGGACCGGATAGACCCGTTCTTGCCGACCACGATGAAATAGGTGCCATGCTCGACTCGGTGGGTTTCGTCGCCGGGCAGCACCGCCTGGAAAAACCCCTCGCTCGCGAGCGTCCACATGGATTGCTCATCGTCGCCGGTGAGAAACCACCAGCGATCGGCGTCGGCTTTGAAGCGTTGGGCGTACGTCTTCAAGACGCTCGGGCGATCCCGTTCGGGATCCACGCTGAACGAGACAAGCTTTCCGCCCACGCCCTCTCGAACCAGCGCCCGTTGAATCGCCAGCATGCGCTGGCTCATTTTTGGGCATGGGCCGGGGCAACTGGTGAAAATGAAATCAGCGACCCACGGGCTACCAAGCAATGTCTCGCGCGTCACCGTGGCGCCGCTGCGCTCGGTCAGCTCGAACGGCGGAACCGGCTTGATTCGCGGCAGCACTGACAGCCTCGACATGAGGTTTTCGGGCGAATAGACAGCGATTCGCCAAACGCCGAGGAGCAGCACCATCACGCCAAGCACCACGACTAACAAACGCAAACCCGATTTCTGGCCGGTTTCACCGGCGCCCTCGGGCATGAAACCTGCCATCTTACCACTATCGTCTTGTGCGGAACTGGGCATCGCCATCAAGATTATCCTGCCGTTTCACCGGGCTTGCGGCCGACCAGACAGGCCGACAGTATGACCATCACAAACGCAAACGCCGCGGACACGCCGATCGACAGGCCGAAGGGGGGGAGCGCCTGCACCAAGGCATGATCACCAGAGTACAGAACATGTCTAAAGGCGGCCAGCCCGTAGGTCAACGGGTTGGCCGCCATGATCCATCGCAAGCCCGTCATGCTGCCGGAGGCGGGGAAAAACGCCCCCGAAAGAAGCCAAAGAGGAATCAGGAAAAGATTCATCACGGCATGAAAGCCTTGAGTCGATGACATAGGCCACGCAATGACAAACCCCAGCGCGCTCAGTCCGACCGAAACGACAACGAGCACCCCCAGCGACGCCAGAAATCCGCCTGCGGAAAGCTCGACGCCGCACAGCGGTGCTAGACAGACGAATAGTAGCGCCTGCGCCACGGCGAGCGTCGTGCTGCCCATGACCTTGCCCAGGACGATCGAGAAGGGGCTGGCCGGTGAGACCAGCACGGCCTGCAAGAATCCCTCGCGGCGGTCCTCGATAATTGAAATCATGGAAAAAATGGCGGTGAAGAGCACGATCAGGATGACCGTGCCCGGAAAGCTGTACTGTAGGAAATTGACGGATGCGTCCTGCCCAGGCATCCGGAACGATTTTCCGAGCCCCGAGCCGATCACCAGCCAGAAAATCGCCGGCGTGCCCAAGGCTCCGATCACCCGACTCTTCTGCCGGACAAACCGAACCACCTCGCGGCGCCAAAGCGTAACGGCCGGGAGCAGAAACTCAGTTGCAAAGGATCGTTGCATTACGTTCGAGTCTCCGAGGGAGCCAGCTTCTTACCGGTGAAACGGAAATAGGCGTCGGAGAGGGTGGCCTTGCCGACCGTGACGCGATCCACCTTGTCGGGAAAAGCCTGAAGCACGCGCGGGATGAATCGATGCCCGTCCTCTAATTCAATGCGAATTTCAGCGCCCGAAACCACGCAGGGGACGTCGAATTGTTCCGCGATTCGCTTGGAGAGCGCTGAGGCGTCTGGAGCGGTCAGGGTCACGACGTCGCCGGCAACGGCGGATTTCAGCGTCTCGGGGCTGTCCATCGCGACCAGACTCCCCTCGCTCAGAATGCCCACCACGTCGCAATGATCGGCTTCCTCCATTAGATGCGTCGTCATAAGGCTGGTGACGCCGCTGCGATCGGCAAGCGTCAACAGCACGCGAATCATCTCATCGCGGGCATGGGGGTCCAGCCCGGTGCTCGGTTCGTCGAGAATCAGCATCTCAGGAGCATGCAGCATGGATTTGGCAATCTCGACGCGCCGACGCAACCCGCCCGACAGGATGGCGGCTCGGTCTGAGCCCCGGTCGGCGAGGTCGAAGAGCTCCAGCAGCTCGTTGATTCGGTTGCCCAGCGCACGGCCATGCAGCCCGTACAAGTGACCTTGGTGGACCATGTTCTCGCGAACCGTCAGATGGCCATCCACGCTGGGGTTTTGGAAGACGACGCCGATCATGCGGCGGACCGCTCGTTGGTGCGTGCGTACGTCGCATCCACCAACCAGGACTTGCCCTTCGCACGGCGGCAACAGCGTGGATACGATCTTGAACAGGGTGCTCTTGCCGCTGCCGTTGGGGCCGAGCAAGGCGAACAGGCCGCAACGCGGCACGACGGCGTCCACGGCCCGCAACGCGACACGATCACCGTATCGATGCGTTAGGCCGTGAAGGGTCAGGGCGTTGCTCATGAGATCGTGCGGGGTTTGCCGGCTGTCACCGGGCTATCTCGATGACTCGATCGACCACCATATTCAAGAGCAACGCGGGCAGGTAGACCAACGAGGAAAAAAGAAGCAATCGCGCCCGTCCACGCTCTTGGCACGCCACGAAATAAATGCCGCAACCGAGGAATCCCAACCCGAGCACAATGGCGCCAAGGGCGTAAATCACGCCGGCGTGCCCGTACAGGACCGGCAGGAGGCTCGCAAACAGCAACGCGACCGAGTGTGTCACAACGTGCAGGCTGGTTCTCATGCCGCTACGGTCAATCGCGGGCAAGACCGGATAGCCCGCCCGCGCGTAGTCCTCGCGATACAGCCAGGCGATGGAGGCGAAATGCGGCAACTGCCAGAAGAACATCACCGCGAACAGCATCCATGCTTCGGGCGAAAGATGCCCCGTCGCGCCGGCCCAACCGATCAGCGGCGGCAGCGCTCCGGGCACGGCGCCGACGAAGACGCTCATAGGCGAGACGCGTTTGAGCGGCGTGTAGGCAAAAACATACACCGCCGAGGAAATCGCCACGAGCGCGGTGCAAAGGGCGTTTGTGAAAACCAACAACCAGATGAGCCCGATCAGCGTGGCGATGAGGCTGAACGTGAGTACCTCCCGCTCCGTTAGCCGCCCCGAGGGTATCGGCCGGTTTCGGGTTCGGATCATTTGCCTGTCAAACGGCACCTCGATAAGTTGATTCAGCGCGTTGGCCGCGCTCGCCACCAGCGCGGTGCCCCAAAGCGTGTGAAACGCGGGGATCAGCGAACGAAACAGGGCGGTTGGTCCTTGCAGGCCAGCCGTTTCGGCAAGCCCCAGAGCGAAGCTCAGCCCAGTTACCACCAACACCAGGCCGGCGATGCCCGGCTTGGTCAACTCCACGTAGCTCGCACAGCGCGCCAGTGCCAGAGGTCGCCAGGAGGATTCAATATCTAAAATGTTACTGCTCATGTTGAAACCAGCCCTGAGGCGTGGTCTTCCCGCTGCTCCATTCCCATACTCGCCGGCGCAAACTGGCGCACGGCGGTGGCCGCGACCATCACCGAGCAGGCCAATATCATGGCCCCCAGCGCCACATGCCCCGAGGGCACCAACCATATCATCGTCGGCGACCAGTACTTGGGCATCGTCGTTACCATGAACGCCAGCGAGCCCAGGACCAACTGAACGGTCAGCAAGATGGCCAGCGTTTTCGTGAGTCCCACGAGCAGCCTACGGCCGGGGTGGGCGCCCATGATCCAGAGCGTCAGCCATCCTATCGAAACGCAGACGACCACCAACCAGACCAGATGGCAGGCCAACGCCACATCGGATTCAAAATGGCGCAGCGCCGCCCCAAAGACGAGCTGTAAGAATACGGCCAACACGACCCAGACCGCAAGCCGGCGCGACTGGACGCCCGGTTTTTTCCACTGCCGCGGCCCCATAGCGTTCCATCTTCGCGAGGCCATCAGCGCCGTGATGCAGGCCAACGTGAAGCACACCTGGCCCCAGATGCCGTGGAGCATCGCCAGCAGGGTGGAAACCTCGGTCACGCGCAAGCCGCCGAGCACGCCTTGAACGACAATCGCCAGCAATGTCGCTCGAGTGCCCCATCTCACCGAGCGGTCGCGTCGCCATCCGAACGACGTCGCTGCAATCGCCAGCATCCCCACGACCCAGCCGATCAGACGGTGGCCGTGCTCCCACCGCGTGTCTTCCTGCTGCCACCACGCGGGCGGATTGATCATGTGGCCGCTAGACGTAGGCCAGTCCGGAAACGCCATGCCCGCCTCCTTGCTGGTGACGCCGGCGCCGACGATCACAAGGGGGAAGACGCAACAGGCCAGAAGGACGCAGACGATGAAAAGCCCGCGATGATAAGGGCAGCGTTTGTCTGGCATAGGGATTCCATCGCCATCGGGCGTTGTGGGGGGCGCGACACGTTTGGCGGCTTGGGCGCCGTTCTTTCCTGCAGCCTGTAAGGCTGCCCTAAAGTAGCCGTGGATCCGCTCCTGGCGGACCCACGGTCACGGCACCACCGATTCCTTTCGACCCTGGAGGGGTCGGCTACGCGTAATGTTGCACACACCGCCCGAAAAAACGCACCCTTTCAGGGGCGGGCGTTGCGTGGCGACCGGACCCGGGGGCGGCGCTGCGCTTGCCCCTGGCTACTTTGGAGCAGGCCTTCAGCCTGCCATCACGGCCGCCGATTCGGTCATGCCCCCGGCGTTGGGGCACCGGACCGCTAGTCTTCAGATACGTCCGTGCGCCCAAGCTTTCGACTGCGATGAATCCAAAAAAGGCTCGTTCCCGCGATGCAGAGGAGCATCGACCCAATGACTCCAGCCATGGCCACCACGCCCCAGAAGGCGCCTTTTGTCAATGGAGAGTTAGGGTCTCCAAAGCAGACGGCACATGCGTTGGCATGTTGGGCGGCTCCGGAAACGAACCCGGCCACCGCCAGCGCCGCCGGCCAACGCGCCGCGGTACCAGAGTATTGGCATCGACCGGTCATTAGAAATAGCTTTCGCCTTTGAGTTTGCGAAGAAACCACCGGCCATAGATCAGCAGCGCTACAGCGCCGACTATGGAACCGATGCCCACGAACAACAGATCCTGCCCCCCGGTGGCGCGGTAGCGAACAATGCACCATCCAGCAAAGCCAAGCGAGAACAGTGTCGAAATCGCGACGAACAGAATATGAAACGCTTTGAGTGACATGATTCTACCCTACCGGCCCAATGTGAAGGTCTTGCCGAGGCTTTGGCGTCAATGATGCCCTGTGGCTTCGGGCGCCTCTGTGGCTTCGGGCGCACTGGCCGCCGTCGTATCCTGGGACCACGTCGATAGGAGGGTCTGCGGCGGATGATTTTCGACGGCCAACATGGGGATCAACATCAACACCATAAAAAGGATCGCACATATACCCAGCACCCACCAGACAACGCCACCGCGTTCCCACTTGAGATGCATGAAAATCATGGCGACCAGCGACGCCTTGACGCAGGCGATGCCCAGGCCGACCACGAAATTCCAGGGATGGGGGATGTCAAGCCGCGAGACGTAAACCGTTGTAACCGTTCCCACAATCAGCGCGGCGAACACGGCCATATAGACCCGTACGTGCCGTCCAATGTCATCCTCGTGAGCGCCTGCCATGGAAAACTCCTACATCAAGTAAAGAACAGGGAACAGGAAAATCCAAACCAGGTCCACGAAGTGCCAATAAAGACCGGTGCATTCGATCCGGTTGGTGTAATATTCCGGATTCGATTTCCAGAGTTTGGCTCCCGGGCCAAGAAAATAGCCCATCACCACGACGCCGCCGATGATGTGCAACGCGTGCAATCCGGTCATCGTGAAGTACAGGCCGAAGAACACGCTGTGGCTCGGTCCATGATCGTGTTGCAACTTGGGCATGTATTCGAGCGAAATCTTTAACACAATAAAGAGCAATGCGAGCGCCATGGTTACGGCCAGGAACATCTTGGCTTTGCCGATGTTGCCCAGCTTGCATTGAACCCAGGCCATGACCATCGTGACGCTCGACAGGATCAACACCAGTGTATTGAAGCCGCCGATCTTCCAACTTAGCCCCGTTTCCACGTGGCTGGGCCACGAAATCGCCCCGACCCGAAGCAACACGTAAGTTGAAAAGAATGCCCCAAACAGCATCACTTCCGACGCCAGAAACAACCACATCCCGAATTTGCCGTTGTACAAACCGGTTACGGGGTGTGGCTTAACCGTATGAGCCAGTAATTCGCTTGACAATGGACTAAGCCTCTCCCGCTATGTGTTGAGGGCTGAAATCGCCTCGAGCCCCCGGAACGCTGTATTCATACGGACCGCGATGAACCACGGGCACCTTGGCAAAGTTGCCGTGCGGCGGCGGCGAGGGGGCGGCCCACTCGAGCGTGGTCGCTTCCCAAGGATTGTCCGACACCTTCTTGCCGCCGCGAATGCTCATAAAGAAGTTCACGATAAAGAAAATCTGCGACAGGCCGAGCAGCCAAGCGCCCATCGAGGACATCACCGTCCAACCCTGGACAGCCTCGCCGTGGGCGTACACCGTCTGATCGTAAAGCCGCCGCGATACCCCGCCCATGCCCTGTATGAACATGGGGAAGAACACGACGTTGATGAAGATAAACGAACTCCAGAAGTGGAGCTTGCCGAGAAAGTTGTTCATCTTGCGGCCGGTGACCTTGGGAAACCAGAAGTAGATTCCGGCGAAAATCGCGAAAATCGTTCCCGGAGCGACGACGTAATGGAAGTGGCCGATCACGTAGTAGGTGTCGTGCAAGTGAATGTCGGACGCCGGCAGCCCCAGCGGTAGCCCCGTCAATCCGCCAATGGCGAACATCGGCAAGAACGCGAGGGCAAACAGCATTGGAACCGTGAAGCGAATGGAAGAACGATAGAGCGTGATGACCAGCGCCGTAAGGATCACCACGGATGGAATCGAAATGATCATCGTGGTGGTGGCGAAGAAAGCGCTGATCGCCGTGCCCATGCCCGTCATGAACATGTGATGGGCCCAAACGATGAACGACATGAACCCGAGGAAAATCGTCGAATAGACCAAGGCCTTGTAGCCCCAAAGCGGCTTGCGCGTGTTGTTGGCGATGACCTCGGCCACGATGCCCATGCCCGGAAGAATCAGGACGTAGACCTCCGGATGCGCCAGAAACCAGAACAAATGCTGCCACAGCAGCGGGTTTCCGCCACCAGGCGACGCCGAAGGGACGCCGCTAACCACCAGACCGGCCGGCGAGAAAAATGACGTTCCAATGACGCGATCTAACAGCTGCATCACCGCGGCCGACTCCAGAGGCGGGAACGCGAGCAGCAGCAAGAATGCCGTGACCAGTTGCGCCCAGACGAAAAAGGGCAGCCGGAACATGGTCAG
>CAZYXP010000116.1:0-11798 GCA_964651325.1 uncultured Phycisphaeraceae bacterium | reverse complement strand
CTGCTCTGGAGCATGAGGGCGGCGATGCTGGCCGCGGTGGTTGGCGGAATTATCTGGTGTACCCGTCGTTTCGTGTTGGTGCCACTGGCTCACGCCGTCGGGCCTATCGAGATGGCCAATCTGCTTGAACGCCGTTACCCGGAGCTGACGTCCGTCCTGATTTCCGCGGTACGCTTCTCCCGCGGCGAGGTGGGCAGCGCGGCCGCGAACTCGGGCGATCTGATGCAGGCTGTGGTGCGGCAAGCGGCGATCACCGCAGCGCCGCTGGATTTCGACGCGTTGCTCAACCCCAAGCGGGCGCGCCGCTGGACCGCGGCCATCGTCGTGATGTCGATGGGTGTGCTTCTTACGGCCTTCTATGCGCCAGCCGACTTGCGTATCGGATTGGCCCGCAATCTGTGGTTGAGCCAGGTCGATTGGCCTCGGCAAACACGCCTTGTGGTTGAAATCGATGGCGATGAAATGTTGGCCGCGCGGGGCGATGATGTCGTGATTCAAGCCTACGCCGAAGGCAAACAACCGCGAACCGTGGAAATCTTCAGTCAGACACAATCAGGCTCGACCACGCGCGAAAGCATGGTGACCGTGGGCCGCACCGGGGCCTATCGATATCGGTTCACACGGAAAAACGCTCAGGAGGATTTCTCATTTTACCTGCGCGGCGGTGATGACAAGACCGATTCGTTCGCCGTTCACTTGGTCGAGCGGCCTCGCGTATTGACGAGCTCGATGAGGGTAGATCCGCCCGAATATGCGCGGCTGGATGCGTTTGAGACGTCCGATGGTCAGCGGGCCGCACAGGTTTTGCCGGGCAGTGGGATCACGTTGAATGTCGAGGCGAACAAGCCGCTGGCCGAGGCGATGCTCATGGCCGGGTCGGAGGCCATCGCCGCGGCTGACATCGACGGCATGAGCGCTCGGGTAGTCTTTGCCGCCGAGCGGACCCACACGGTTCATTTTGCGTTGCGTGACGAGGTCGGGCTGGAGAATCGCCGTCCCGTTCGGTTCGCCGTGCGGGTGCTCAAAGACGAGCCGCCGCGCGTGCGGCTCCTCCTTCCCGGAGTGGGAGAGATGGTCACCGCCGAGGCCGTATTGCCCGTGGAGCTGGCAATCTCGGATCGCTATGGCCTTTCGACCGTGGAATTTGTATATCAACTCATGCGGGAAGGGGCCAAGGAAGAGCCCATCGACTTGCCCACGTTCGAACCGGGCGCGAAGGATTTTCTTTCCTCATTCGGATGGCCGGTCTCTAAGGCGGCCGTTCAGGCGGGAGACCGCTTGACGCTGCTGGCCCGTGCGTCGGATGGGAACGATGTTTCCGGACCCAATACGGCTCACTCCGTGGAGCATATTCTTCGGGTTGTGACGCGGGATGAGTTGCTGGCCGAGTTGGCCCGCAAGGAGCAGGAATACCGCCGCAGCTTTGAGCGCCTGGTGGATCTTCAAGAGCGGGTGCGCGGCGAACTTCTCTCGGTTCGGGCGGATGCCGCCGGCGACGCGGCGGCCGATCTCGCGGTCGCTCTGGCGCCGATTGAGCGACGGCAGCGGAGCATCGCCTCGTCCGTGAACGTGATTCGTCAACAGTTTCAGCAGATTTTGGACCAGCTCACCCTGAACGGGATGGACACCATCGACGAAACCACCCGGCTCGATGAGCAAATCATCTCGCCGCTGACCGAATTGGCGTCGCGAAGCCTGCCCGAGGCGGGGGACAGCATACGGCGTTGGTCGCGAACGCCCGACGCCGAGGCGCCGACCCGAGCGGATCAGTTGCAGGTTGGCGTGGTGAAAAAGATGCGATTCGTGCTTGCAAACATGGTACAATGGGAGGGATATCACGAAGTCGTCACGATGCTCAACGATATTATTCGACTTCAGCGTGAACTCGGTGAAGAATCCAAGGACGTCGTAGCGCAAGAGGCGGCGGACATTTTTGACAAGTAGACGCAGCGGGCATCGACCAGCGGCAAACGTCGAAAGGACGATGAAATGAAAACGCAACTCGCGATCATGTGTTTCCTTTCGAGCGGACTGCTTGGGATGCTCCCTGGGCGCGCGCTGGCCCAACAGAACAGCGGCGCCGAAGAGGCCAAGCCCGCCGATCCGCTTGCCTCCAAGGAGGACATGATTCGAGAACGTTTCAAACGTTTTGAAGATCGCGTTTTCCGATTGCAAGAGCAGCTTTCTCAGACAGAACCGGAAAATGCCAAGAGGTTGGCGCGCGTCTTGGAAAGGGCCGGCGAGCTGGGTCTGGCGGATCGCTTGAAGGCGATCACGGGGATGCTTGAGCAGCCGGACCAGCGCTTTGACGCCGTCGACGCTCAGATGAATTGGCTCGAAGACGCCCAACGCGTGCTCGGCATTCTTCTTGAGCGGGATAGCGACAACGAGCAGCGCAAGGACAAGATCGAGCGACTGCAATCCTACAAGGAGCGGCTTGAGGAGCTTCTCGATAAGCAGCAGGAGCTCGAAGCCCAGTCCGCGAAAGCCACGCTTCAAAAGCGTCTCTCCCAGCAGTTGGATCAGGCCATGAACCGGATTGATGGCCTGCTCGAAGATCAAGAGGCCCTGGAGCAGGCGGGCGGGCAAGCGCCCAAGGCCGCGGGCGAGCAAGAAAAGCTTGCCGAAGATACTTCGGATCTGGCAGAAGATTTAGAGCGCCTTGCGGAGCCAGCCTCGGAAGAATCGACGGAGTCCGAGGCCATGGAGTCCGCGCGTAAGAGCGTTGCCCAGGCAGCCGCGGCAACCAAACAGGCCGGATCAAGCATGGAACAGGCGGGCGGCGACATGAAAAGCGGCAAGCCTTCCGCCAAGGCGAGTCAAGCGCAAGCCAAGAAGGAGCTGCAGGATGCCCGCAAGCGGCTCGAGGAGGCCAAGAAAGCGCTGAAGGAAGAATCGCAGCCAACCGAAATGGCCCAAGAGCAGGACGAACTGGCCGAGAAAACCGAGTCTCTAGCGGAGGAAATTCAGGAAGAGGAAGGCGAGTCTTCGGAGTCGGGCGGTGAATCCGAGAGCGGAGGCGCCAAGCCCGGCGGAGCGTCACCCCCGGGTAGCCAGGGGCTCGAAAAGGCCAAGCAGCACATGGACGACGCCGGCGAAAACCTCAAAGAGGACAAGCCGGCCGAAGCCAATACGGATCAACAGGAGGCGATCGAGGAACTTCAGGAAGCTCGAGAGGAGTTGGAAGAAGCCCTAGAGCAGCTTCGCAAGGAAGAGAAGGCGGAAACCCTACGGGACCTTGAACTGCGATTTCGAGAGATGCTCTCGAAACAGCGCGTGATCAATGCCGGAACTGTGACCCTGGCGGACATGGAGGTTGAGGCGTTTGAGCGGGCCGAGCAGCTCCAACTCGCCGACCTGGCCGCCAAACAGCGGGCGTTGGCCCAGGACGCCGCTACGTGCCTACTGATTCTCGACGAAGACGGTACCACGATCGTTTTCCCCAGAATCTTGGAACAGGTCGGTCAGGACATGACGAGCGTGGCCAAACGGCTTGGTCGCGCCAACGTGGGCTCGCTTACGTTGCAAATCGAGCAGGAGATCGTTACCACCCTCGAGCAGCTTCTTGAGGCCGTCGAAGAAATGCAGCAGGAAAACGAGCAAGCGCAAAGCAACCCCAATCCATCGGGTGCGCCCGAAGACGACGACCAGCTTCTTCCGGAATCGGCGGAGCTGCGTCTGCTTCGTTCGAGTCAGGCTCGTGTCAATGCGCGGACCGACGCCATCGAGGACGCACGGCTGTCGCCCGGGGAATCGGAGCATTCCATTGCCCGCGAATGCGCTACGGCGGCCAAGAGGCAGAAGGACTTGATGGGCGTGGCTACGCAAATCCGTGAGAGAAAGAACAAACCATGACACCGCAAACCTTACATCAACCCGCGGCCGGTAGGGCCGCGTCGGCCGGGCATCACCTTTTGACTATAAGCTGCATGGGGCTTGGCTTTCTCATTGCTGCCATCGCGATTCCCGCCCATGCGGCAGAACCCGCCGATCGGTTCGTGCAACATCTCGCGGCCATGGACGGCATACCGGTAGCGGCGCGCGACATGATTCAGCGCAGCTGGGCTGAGTGTGACGATTGCGATGGCGAGGAGTTTCTGACCCAAGGGCTCACCGTGATCTTCGCCCCGTTTCGTGAGGCGTTGGATGCTTATGATCTCGACCAATACGACGCCTGCTCGGCCAAGATGGCCGGGTTGGCAAGCCATGAGGATCCGTTCGTTTCAGTCAATGCCGCAGCCTATGAAATCAAATCCCTCATCGCGCTGGATAGGCTGATCGAAGCCGGCGGTCGCCTGGACACCTTGGTCGCCAAGGGAGGCGCGCTCACCGAATACAGCTATTTCGCGCCCGAGATGACCTTTTTGCAGGGGTACTGTCTGCTGGCCGACATGCAATATGACGGGGCTCGCGCCGCGTTGGAGGCGTTCTTGACGCAATATCCTGACGCGCCGGAGCGGTTGACGTTAGCCGCGCGACAGATGCTGGCCGAGCTGAGTACCCGTCAGCCTGGGCGGATCAGCGACGTGGTCGATCTGATGACCTTCTCCCAAAGAAGGCTCAAGAACCTGGATTCATCGGAGTTGGTACGGACCCGTCAGCAGCGCATCATCGATATTCTGGATCGCATGATCGAAGAGGCCGAGAACAAAGAAAAGAGCGACAGCGGCGGTGGGGGAGGTGGAAGCGGAAGCGGGAAAACCCCCAGTAGCCCCATGCAAGATTCGCAGCTACCCGGCGGCGGAGCCTCCGGAGGCGGAGCATTGGGGCAAGCGCCAAAGGCCAGCCCCGGCGAAATGTGGGGGGCGATGCCCGCAGCCAACCGCGAGGCCATTCTGCAAGCCCTGCGAGAGAGCTTTCCCGGACGATACCGCCACCTGGTCGAGCAATATTTCGAGCAGCTAGCCAAGAAGAAATGAGATTCGGTCTCCGTATGGGGGGCGAGGATGTTGGCGAATGATGAAGATCAAGAGACGAGCGATCAGGGAAACCCTCACGCGGCGCAACGGCTGCATTGCCGCCTTCGCGCTGGCCACGCTCATGGCGGCACAGCCGACGCGCGCGGGCGAGGGGGTGGACGTGCATTGGCTCGATGGGAAGCACGCTACCGCGATCTGGCTGGGCGCCGCCAACCCCGGCACACTTCGCTTTGAATTCGACGGCACCCCGCGCGATGTTTCGTTATCCGATTTGCAACAGATCCGTTTTCACCGCGCAAGTCCAATTCAATCTTCATCGACAGAGTTTCTCGTCGCCGGCGGCGGTAAGATTCTTGGCCAACTAGGCGATCGCAAGCAAGGGGCCGTCGTCGTGAGGCGCACCGATGAAGAATCACTGTCGGTTGAGTTTGGGTCGCTCGTGGCCATCCGTCTTGCCCGCCCGGCGGTTGTGCCGGCGCAGCGCGAGATATGGGACCGCGCCTTTGCCGCCCGTTTGCCCGGTGCCGATACGCTAGTCACCAGCAAGGGAGGGCGCTCCAAGCTCCTGCGCGGCCGCCTCATTGAGATAGGCTCTGACGGCGGGGCGTTTGAATTTGGCGGCCAGGTGCGATCCTTCTCGCTGGACAAGATCTACGGTGTGGTGCTGGCCGAGGGCGTCGATCTGCCCGCACCACCTACGTCACGAATCCACCTGACCGATGGAACGGTACTCCCGGGTGCGATCACCGGCGCCGAATCCGATTCCCTCGCGTTGCACACGTCGTTGGGGACGCAGCGTTCGATCTCGCTGGAGCAGATCGGCTACATCGAGTTCCTCAGTGATCGCATCACCTATTTGTCGCAGCTAACTCCGATTGAAAAAGAAACCAAAGGCATCATCCACGAGTCGTGGCCCATTCGGATGGATCAAACCGTAACCGCACAGCCCATTCGATTGGCGGGGCAGCGTTTCGATCACGGCATCGGGTGCCATAGCTATGCCCGGATCGATTACGCAATCGGCGGCGTGTACGAGTCGTTTGTCGCAACGATCGGGATCGACGATTCCATGCGACCGCGCGGCAGCGTGGTCTTTCGGGTTCACGGCGACGGCACCGTCCTTTTCGACAGCGGCACGCTGACCGGGCGAAGCGACGCCCGGATCGTTTCCATCGACGTCCGCCAAGTGAAAACGCTTTCTCTTATCGTAGATTTCGCCGATGGGCTGGATCTTTCGGATCATGCCGTTTGGGCGGGCGCCCGATTGATCGGGCCGACGGTTCCGCCGGGAGGTGATCGCTAACGGTGTTTGGCGCTATCCGTTTGATCTCCAGCAAGAGCCTTTGTGGCGCGATACGCGTGGTTCGACCAATGGTCCTGGGCATGCTGCCGTGGCTGTGGGCGTCGTCGGCCTGGGGGGAGTCGCCAAGACTCGATTTTGTGCTTCGCGCACAGGCCGACCGCATTGAAACCATCCAGCGCGTGGCGCCCGCCGTTGTGTGCATTTTCAATACCGATTTTGGCGGCGGCGGCTCGGGCGTCTTGATCGATGCCTCGGGTTACGGGCTGACCAACTTTCACGTGGTGGCTTCTATGATGGGCAAGCGCCGCGGATGGGGAGCGCTGGGCGATGGGAAGAAGTACGAGCTCGAAGTGCTCGGCATCGACCCGATTGGCGATGTGGCGATGTTTCGTTTGCTGGGCCGCGAAGATTTCCCCTTCGCTCCGCTTGGTGATTCTGATGCCGTGCGCGTCGGTGACGCGGTCATGGCCATGGGCAATCCGTTTTCCCTCAGCGACGACTACGCCGCGACGGTCACCATGGGCATGGTGACCGGCGTTCACCGCTATCAATGGGGCGTCGGCAAAAACCTCGCCTACACGGATTGCTTGCAGGTCGATGCCTCGATCAACCCCGGCAACTCGGGTGGTCCACTCTTTGATCGCGATGGGGAGGTCATCGGCATCAACGGGCGCATCTCGGTGAACACGCGAGGTCGGTTCAACGTTGGCTTCGGATATGCCATCTCCTCAAACCAGATCAAGATGTTCATTCCCGCGCTGCGTGCTGGACTATTGGCACGCCATGGTTCGCTTCTGGCGACCGTGGACGATCGGGACCACGTGATGTTCGTGGGCGTTGCGCCCGGCGGCGCCGCCGACCGAGCCGGCATAGAGCCCGGAGACCGTTTGACTGCGATCGACGGCATCGCGATACGATCGACCAATCGCTTCATTTCCGTGATGGGAACCTACCCGGCCAACCGACACGTACGCTTGGACATCGTCAAGGATGGATCGCCGCAAACGGTTGTCGCTCGCCTGAATCCGGTTGATCCCGATCTCGAACGGCCTTATGTGGCCCCCGAGGTGATTAGCAGACGTGAGATTCGCCGTCTGATTGGGCAATATCAAGCCAGGATAAACTCGAACGAAACGCCGCCGCATGATATCCACTATGACGTCTCGCGCGAATCGCCCGGAACGTCCGGCGGACGGCGTTTTCGTGCGCATGGTTTGCGCGAGGGTGGCCTGACGTTCGAAGCGATTCGATCGGACGGCACTGCGGGCAAGACGATCCGGTTTGAAGGCGCGGTGGCTCGCGCACAACGCCGCGAAGGCGGCGACTGGTTTACCTTGGACACCGAGGAGCAGTTGATCTACGGCGCGTATTTCGTGGCGCAGCGCTTGATGCTGATCCCCGCGGACGAACTCGACCTGACAGACATCAGCCATGTCGGTGGCGATCGCTTGCTTCCCGCTTCGGCGGAGGATATGGCGTTTGAAATCGAGGACGCCGCCGTGATCGCGTGGCAACTGACAGACGACGTTGCCGCCCGACTGCTGTTGGGCTCGCGAACCGGGCTGCTCCGCCGCGTGCTTGTGGATGATGAACCGACCGGACTGCATGTTTCGATGGACCTGCGCGATTATCAAAAGATAGACGCCGCGCTGCTCCCAAGAACCGTCGAGGTGAGCGGCAAGAATCTCTCGTTCACCGATACTCATTCCAACTGGGAGCTGACCCGACCGTGATGGCCCTAATGCGTTACGCATGGATTCCGATGGCGGCCCTCGTGGTTGCGACCTCGCCCGCGTTAGGGGAAGACGTCGCGCTGCGCGAAGCCGTTGACGCCGTCACCGCACGGGTGGTTAAGCTTTACGGCCTCGCGGCGGGGCGGCAAGTGGGATATGGAAGCGGGATCATCGTTTCCGCCGATGGTCTGGTGCTCACGGTTCTTTCATCGCTTATCGAGGCCCAGCCCGTTCGCGCGACCGACGCAAGCGGCCGGCAATTCGAGGCAGAGGTGGTCTACCGCGATCGATCCCGCCAGCTCGCCCTCTTGCGGCTGCGACCGCCTTCCCTAATGGTCACGACGCAAGAAGAGCCAATCGACTACCTGCCCCATTTCGCGTTGGACGCCGATCAGACCCTCCTGCCGGGCGACTGGGTCATCACCGCGGGCAATGCCTTTAAGGTGGCCGAGGGGAGCGAGCCGGTATCTCTGGCGCACGGTGTTTTTTCGGTGCGTACGCCCTTGGATGCCCGGCGCCGCGTCAAGGATTTCCCCTATCATGGGGATGTGTTGGTCATCGACGCCATCACCAGCAACCCCGGCGGGCCGGGCAGCGCCGTGGTCAACCTCGACGCCAAGTTGGTGGGGATGGTCGGTCGCTTCGTGACGGCCAACCTCACACACACCCATTTCAATTACGCCGTGCCCGCCGATGTGCTCGCGGATTTTCTGACAGAGGCGCTAGATCCCGATTTGCAGCGCCAAGTCGCCGATCGCGCCGACGCCGCCGCCAATGCCGCACCTCTCGACGTCGGCATCCGCCTCAGCAAAGTCGGCTATCAGCAAACCCTGCCGTTCGTTGAGCGGGTGCGCCGCGCCTCGCGGGCGGCCAAAGCAGGGGTGCGCAAGAACGATCTGATCTTGACCGTTAATGGACGCAGCATTACAAGCATCGAGGATTTCGAAAAACAAATGCGTCGCACGTCGCCAGATGAGGAAATTGATCTCGTCCTCCGGCGCAAGAAGCGGATCGTTACCGTTCGGATCGAGGTTGAGTCGAAGCCATGATGCAAGATTGCCGACATCCCCAACGGCCGCGTCGCGCATGGGCGGTTTGCGTCGCTCTTATAGGTGCAAGCTCCGCGAGCTTCGCCCAAGAGCCTTCGCTGATGCGCGCCACTCAGGAAGCGTTTCGCGCCGTCGCGCGCCAGATGCGTCCGTCGCTGGTGCGCATTGAGACGCTGGGCGGCGCCCAGCCTGTGACGCGGATTCTCGACGATCCCGAACAGCAAGACGCCGAAGCCATCAAACGCCGTCGCGCCCAAAACCTCTTTCGAGATACCACCGGGTCCAGCTTCGTCGTGGCAGATGGGCCGACCACGGGCATCGTCTACTCTGAAGACGGCTACATCATTGCCAGCAGCTTCAACTTCGTGCGCGAACCGCTCGTCATGTTTGTGACGTTGGCCGACGGAACCCGCAAGGACGCTCGGTTGATCGCGCGCGATCAGGTCCGCAAGATCGCCTTGCTCAAAATTGACGCCGAGAACCTCGCCGTCCCGCGCTGGCGTACCGACGACGACGTACAGGTGGGCGAATGGGCCGTCGCCCTCGGCATGGGCTTTGGAGGCGACCACCCCTCGGTCACCGCGGGTATCGTAAGCGCCTTGAATCGCATGCACGGCAACGCGATTCAGACGGACGCAAAACTCAGCCCCGCCAATTACGGTGGCCCCCTCTGCGACATCGAGGGCAACGTCATTGGCGTGTGCGTGCCCATGGCCCAGCGTCCCGGCGAGCTCGCGGGCGTTGAGTTCTACGACTCGGGAATCGGATTCGTGCTGCCCAAAGGGCGGGTCGATGAGATTGTGGCCGTCTTGAAAACCGGGCGATCGTTCTACCGGGGTTGGCTGGGCATTTCTGTCAATTCCCGTGCGAAAGGGGGCGCGCTGATTAGCAAGGTGGCCGACCCCTCGCCCGCCCGCGTCGCCGGGCTTCGCTCCGGAGATCGAATCCGCTGGGCGCAGGGGCGAGACGTACACCACTTCGACGATCTAGTGCAAGCCATTTACATGATTCCCGCCGACCACGACGTCTACATCCAGTTCCTACGCCCCAGTCGCACCCTCCTTGGCTACTATTCGTTCGGGTCGTTCGGGTCGCTCGAGGACGTGTCGTATACCCGATGGGAAAAGACGGATCTGGAATTCGGCGTGAATGTCACCCTGGCGCGCAATACGGATCTAGGCGCCCTGCCGGATCAAGAGCGGCCTGAGATCAATCCCCGGCCGTCGGGCCAGGATTCAAAGAGGCCCAAGGCGCCGTAGCGGGTGTCCCATGTCCTTTGGACGTGGGGGAGGCGATAATCTCGCGGAAACGGTGACATCGCAGACACGATGATCTCGCGGAAACGAAGCGGTGGGTCCGAGGGCTAGCGCCCGCGGCTCTGGCTATGTGACAGGAGCAGGCGTCCGCCGGGCACCATCATCGGCGCCCCCACACCTCCCATAGGAGGCGGGCCACCCATTCCTCCGCGGCACACCTGCGCGGAAGGCTAATGGCTTACCCCTACTCCCCCGCAGTCTCTTCAACTACCGGCTTCATGTTGGCCACCGCCGGTGATCGCTCGGGCATCGCCTTGAAGAGCACGACCAGATAGACCAGTGCGCCCACCGACATCGCCAGCGATAGCGACTGGGAAATCGTCAGCCCGCCCACGTCGTGTGGGTTGTCGGCGCGAATGATTTCGAGCGGAATGCGGGCCAGCGGATACATCAGAAACAGCAGTCCGATCACCACGCCGTGTCGCTTGCGTACATAAAACACGCACGACAGGAACAGCGACAAAATGAACCCGTGCGCGCTCGAGAAGAGTTGCGTGGGGTACACCGGTTGGCTCCGCGACGCTTTGGCCATCGTTTCTAGTTCAGAAAGCGCTATGGTGCGCTTGGGCTCTATCTGCGATGGATACCGCAGGGCTCTACGGAGACCTTTGAGATGGTTTTTCGTGAGCAAATGATCTGCCGATACGAGTGCGGCCTCCAGTGGCTTGCGCTCTTCCTCCGGGGTGCCATTCTTGCGCGCCAACGCCACCGCACGCACGGCTTCGTCATAGGCGGACAGGGTCTGTTTTCGTTTCTCGTAGGGATCCGACAGCGCCGCTGCGGGCAGGAGCGAAGCGCCCAAGCCATTGGTTTCGATGAGTTCCGCCGGGACGGCGACTTGTCGTTCCTCCCATTGACGCATGTGGGCTAGGCCGCCGAATGGAAACTGAACGGCCCAAAGCGGCTTGGCAGCATCCGCGGGCGTCGCGGCGATGCCGCAGAGCCCGCCAAAGCAGCAACCGTTGAAAAAACACCCCAGCCGGCCAAACGCGAGCCCCCACATGGCCCCCGGCGCGAGGATGTCCAGATAAAGGCGGATCGACTGCCGCGTGACCAGCAGGTAGGTCAAGATCGCCGCCGACGCTCCGAGCAGACCGCCCAGAAACTCGAGTCCGCCGTTGCGGATGTCCACAATGGCAAGCAGTTGATTGGGCTGGTCCGCAAACGAGTTGCGCCAATAATGGATGACATACATCGCCCGAGCCCCGCTCACCCCGAAAATCAACGCGAAGAAGGACAAGTCCAACACGCGATCCGGGTCCACCTTGACCCGGCGGGCGCGACGCATCGCAAACCATACCGCGCTTAAGAAACCGATCATCAAGAAGAAACCATACGTGGTTACGGTTAGACCGCCGGGGAGTGTCAACAGTTTAGGGTGCATGAGCGTGCGAGCCGATCCTTCATTTAAGATTCACATAAACTTTTACGAGGACTACCTTACGCGCGAGATTCATGCATACACCGCCGCGTTTGAT